>DQIG01000408.1 GCA_003525885.1 Stenotrophomonas sp. | reverse complement strand
TGGCGAGAGGCAAGCGGCGGCAGCATGCCGCCGCCGACATCAATCAGCCCAGTGGACGCGCAGGCGCGCGCCTTCCAGGTTGATCGCATTGAGGATTGGATACTGCTGGGCGTCATTGCTGTCCAGCGCCTGGCGCAGCACCTGCAGCTTCTGCTTGCCGCGCAGCAGCAGCAGGCGCTGGCGGCACTGGCGCAGGCCATGCGGGGTCAGCGTGATGCGCAGCGGCCACTGGTTCGCGCCCGGGCAGCCGGTGGCATCCAGCGCTGCGTAGGGCAGGGTGCTTTCCAGTGCACGGGCCAGGTCCTTCGAGCCCGGGAACAGCGAGGCGGTGTGGCCGTCGTTGCCCATGCCAAGTGCCACCAGGCTCGGCGGCTGGCTGTGCTGTGCCTGCAGGTTGGCGGTGTAAACGCATTCGGGCAGTGGTTTGCCGATCCGCACCAACGGATCGAAATGGGCACCTTCGGCGCGCTTCAGCAGGTGCTCTCGCACCAGCCAGGCGTTGCTGTCGCGATCCTGCGGCGACAGCCAGCGCTCGTCGGCCAGGCTTACTTCAACCCGGTCCCAGTGCACATCCAGTTCGGCCAGCGCCTGGTAGACCGGCGCCGGTGTGGTGCCGCCGGACAGCAGGATGCGGGCGCGGCCCACTTCATTGATGTCGTGGTTGAGGGTCTGTGCCATCTCGGCGGCCACCGCCTCGATCCAGCCATCGGCGTCGCCGTGATTGATGAACTCGATGCGGTCGTCGTGGAAGCTGGGGGTCATGCGGCAACTCCTGGTGCGTCACGTTCGGCGTCGGCCGCATAGGCGGCGGCGCCCAGCAATCCGGCGTGGGGATGCATCACCGCCAACGAGGGCACGCGCGCCATGATCGAAGAGAAGCGGCCCTTGTGCTCGAAGCGCTGGCGGAAACCGGAGTGCTGCAGCGAATCGAGCATCTTCGGGGTCAGGCCGCCGGTCAGGAATACGCCGTCCCAGGCGCCCTGGGTCAGCACCAGGTCACCAGCGATGGCGCCGAACACGGCGCAGAACACATCCACGGTGCGCATTGCCTGCGGATCACCGTGCAGGGCTCGGGCGGTCACGTCCACCGGCTGCAGTTGGCCGGGGTCGATTCCGGCCATCTCGCACACGGCGCGGTGGATGTTGACCAGGCCGGGGCCGCAGATCAGGCGCTCGTTGGAGACGCGGCCGAACTGCTCGGACAGGATCTCCAGGATGCGGATCTCCTCCGGGGTTCCCGGCGGGAAGCTGACATGGCCGCCTTCGGTTTCCAGCGGGTAGCAGCGGCCATGACGCAGGATCAGGCCACCCACGCCAAGGCCGGTGCCTGGCCCGATCACAGCGTAGTTGCGCGGCTGGCCCGGCTTGCCCGGGACCCAGGCGGCACCGCCGACCTGGACCACGTCGTCGGGCTGCAGCAGCGAAATCGCCATCGCCTGTGCGGCGAAATCGTTGATCAGGTGCAGTTCGTCGAAACCGAGCATCGCCGCGGTGCGGCTGCGCGAGATCACCCACGGATGGTTGGTGATGCGTGCTTCGTCACCATCGACGCGACCGGCAACCGCGAATACGCCGCGGTGTGCAGTGGCGCCGATCTGTTCGAGATGGTGGCGCGCGGCATCACCCAGCGAAGGGAACTCCGCCACCGCGTACTCGCGGATGCTGTCCTTCTGCAGTGGTGCGTCCTGCGAGGTGTCGGCCAGGGCGAAGCGGGCATTGGTGCCACCAATGTCGGCAACCAGCACCGGCTGCGAGCTGGCACTCATGCCGACGCTCCGCTGTCCGGCGCGTCCACGCCCTGCGGCAGGAACTCGCCCGCATTGCTCGGCCCCCATTGGCCGGCGGGGTAGGGCTCCAGCGGCAGCTTGGCGTCCTTCCATGCGTCGGCGACGCTGTCGATCCAGGCCCACGCTGCACGCACTTCGTCATCGCGCACGAACAGCGTGTGGTTGCCGTTGAAGGCATCCAGGAACAGGCGTTCGTAGGCGATGCGGCGGTGCAGGCCGGTCGGCACCGACAGTTCCAGTTCCAGCGGATGCAGTTCCAGCGCGCCCCATTCCGGGCCGGCCAGGCTGCTCATCAGGCCCAGTTCGATGTTCTCCTGCGGTTGCAGCTGGAACACCAGGCGGTTCGGTGCGGCCTGTGCGCGCTGCGGGCGCTCGAACAGCCAATGGGTGACCGGCTTCAGCGTGACCACCACGCGGGTGGTGCGCTCGGGCAGGCGCTTGCCGGTGACCAGATGGAACGGCACGCCGCTCCAGCGCCAGTTGTCGATATGCGCGGTGACACCGGCGAACGTTTCCACGTCGCTGCCTTCCGGCGGCTGGTAGGCCTGCGCCGGCTGGCCGTTGATGGTGCCGGCGGTGTAGCGGCCACGGATGCTGTCACGCGCGGCGTGCTTCGCATCGAGCGGGCGCAGCGCGCGCAGCACCTTGACCTTCTCGTCGCGGATGCGGTCGGCTTCCAGAGAGGCCGGCGGCTCCATCGCCACCATGCACAACAGCTGCAGGATGTGGCTCTGGACCATGTCGCGCAGCGCGCCGGAACGGGCGTAGTAGGCATCGCGGCCGTCCACGCCTTCGCTCTCGGCCACCAAGATGTGCACCGATTCGATGTAGTTGCGGTTCCACACAGCTTCCAGCAGCGTGTTGCCGAAGCGCAGCGCGATCAGGTTCTGCACCGCCGCCTTGCCCAGGTAGTGGTCGAGGCGGAACACGCGGTCCTCGTCGATCCACTGGCCGATGGTGGAGATGATCTCCTCGGCGCTCTCGCTGTCGCTGCCGATCGGCTTCTCCAGCATCAGCCGTGCCGGCGCGGCGAGGGCGCCACCCTTGGCCAGGCCTTCGCAGGTGGAGATGTACAGGCCCGGCGGAATGGCCAGGTAGCTGACGCACTTGCGGTGCACCAGGTCGGAGACGGCGGCGGCGACCGAGTCGACGTCGCGCAGGTCGACCGAACGGTAGTCGATGCGGCGCAGCAGGCTGTTGATGTCGTCCTGCGAGGCCATCGGCATGGCCTGCTGCAGGCGCGGCCGCAGGATGTCATGGAAGGCTTCGGTGTCATGCCCGGACAGGGCCAGCGCGCGGATGCGGAAGTCCTCCGGCAGCAGGCCGTCGCCAAGCAGGCGAAGCAGCGAAGGGAACAGGTAGCGCTGGGCCAGATCACCTGTGGCACCGAACAGGAAGAGGGTGTCGTGCATCGCTCGAGTTTCAGATCCGGGTGACATCGTTGTCAATCGCTTCATGGCTGGGTTCGGGGGACATCCGCGCAACTGCCTGTCCGAGGTTCGTCAGGGGCGTTCTCCGGAGCACCGGAAGACCGTTCCATTCGAAACCACCACCTCGGCGGAACCTTCGTTCAACCGCCGACGCAGATCGGTGCGCACCGATCATCGGATAGTGCCACGTGAAAACGTTTACATGGCAGAATGGGCAACTGTATTCGATTGCAGTGCTCGCCGTCATGCGGCAGGCGCGCAATCATCACTGCCATCGGGAGGGCCGAGGCAGTCCCAAAAGACAGCCCGGCTTCGGGCGGACCGGATAGGTGATATGGCAAAAGTGCAGTTGCAGGGTGTGCGCAAGGTCTATGACAACGGCCAGGTCGCGGTGAAGGACGCCAGCTTCGAGGTCGCCGATGGCGAGCTGATGGTGCTGGTCGGCCCGTCCGGCTGTGGCAAGTCGACCCTGCTGCGGATGGTGGCTGGCCTGGAGGAGATCAGCGGCGGTACGCTGACCATCGGCGATCGCGTGGTCAACGACGTGGCGCCGAAGGATCGCGACATCGCGATGGTGTTTCAGAGCTACGCGCTGTATCCGCACATGACCGTGGCCGAGAACCTGGCCTTTGGCCTGAAGCTGCGCGGGCATGACAAGGCGACCATCGACAGGCGCATCGCCGAAGCGGCGCAGACGCTGGGCCTGACCGAGATGATGGACAAGCTGCCCAAGGCGATGTCCGGTGGCCAGCGCCAGCGTGTTGCGCTGGGTCGCGCACTGGTGCGCGAGCCGGCGGTGTTCCTGCTCGACGAGCCGCTGTCCAACCTGGATGCCAAGCTGCGCCATAGCGTGCGTACCGAGATCGCGCAGCTTCACCGCAAGCTGGGCACCACCATGATCTACGTGACGCACGACCAGGT
>DQIG01000401.1:1074-8641 GCA_003525885.1 Stenotrophomonas sp. | reverse complement strand
TGATGATCGGCCGCACGCCGGAGTATCTCGGCAAGAAGATCGGCGTGTTCGACATGAAGATGATGTCGATCGCCATCCTCATGACGCCGGCGCTGGTGCTGATCTTTACCGCCGTCTCGGTGATGGTGGAGAACGGCCTGGCCGGCATCGCCAACCCTGGCGCGCATGGCTTCTCCGAAATCCTGTACGCCTTCAGCTCGGCCGCCAACAACAACGGCAGCGCCTTCGCCGGGCTCTCGGCCAATACGCCGTACTACAACATCACGACCGGCATCGCCATGTGGCTGGGCCGCTTCGGGATCATCGTCCCGGTGCTGGCGATGGCCGGTTCGCTGGCCGCCAAGAAGCGCCTCACCGCGACCTCGGGCACCTTGCCCACGCACGGGCCGCTGTTCGTGGCGCTGCTGATCGGCGCCGTGATCCTGGTCGGTGCGCTGACCTATGTGCCGGCGCTGGCCTTGGGGCCGGTGGTCGAGCATCTTCAAATGATGGCGATGTAAGCAAGCTGATGGATGCCGCTCCGGCCCGACCGCCGGAGCGGAGCAACCAGAAACGGATACCGATATGACTACCCCTTCTTCCCATACCCAGTCCGGCGCCGCCACGGCATCGGACGCGATACCGTCCGCCACGCAGACCGTGCGCTGGATGTTCGATCCCAAAATCGTCAAGCCGGCGCTGGTCGATTCAGTGCGCAAGCTGTCGCCGCGCGTGCAGTGGCGCAACCCGGTGATGTTCGTGGTTTACCTCGGCAGCATCCTGACCACGCTGCTGTTCATCCAGGCGCTGGTCGGCAAGGGCGAAGCCCCGGCCGGTTTCATCTTTGCCGTAGCCGCCTGGCTGTGGTTCACGGTGCTGTTCGCCAACTTCGCCGAGGCGCTGGCCGAAGGCCGCAGCAAGGCCCAGGCAGCCGCTTTGCGTGGCGTCAAAAAGAGCGTGCTGGCCAAGAAATTGCGCCGCGTCGAGCTGGTGCGCGGCGCCGGCGTTGGCGCGGACCAGTGTGAAGTGGTGGAAGGCGGAACGCTGCGCAAAGGCGACCTGGTGCTCATCGAAGCCGGCGACACCGTGCCGGCCGATGGCGACGTCGTCGAAGGCGTGGCCACCGTGGATGAGAGCGCCATCACCGGCGAATCGGCCCCGGTGATCCGCGAATCCGGCGGCGACTTCTCGGCGGTGACCGGCGGTACCCGCGTGCTGTCGGACTGGATCATCGTGCGCGTCTCGGTCAACCCGGGCGAAGCCTTCCTCGACCGCATGATCGCCATGGTCGAAGGCGCGCGCCGCCAGAAGACCCCCAATGAACTCGCACTCACGCTGCTGCTGGTGGCGCTGACTATCGTGTTCCTGCTGGTGACGGTGACGCTGCTGCCGTTCTCGCTGTTCTCGGTCACCGCCGCCGGCGCCGGTTCGCCGGTATCGGTGACGGCCCTGATCGCGCTCCTGGTATGCCTGATCCCGACCACCATCGGTGGCCTGCTGTCGGCCATCGGCGTGGCCGGCATGAGCCGCATGATGCAGGCCAATGTGATCGCCACTTCCGGCCGCGCGGTGGAAGCCGCCGGCGACGTCGATGTGCTGCTGCTCGACAAGACCGGCACCATCACCTATGGCGACCGCCAGGCCAGCCACTTCCACCCGCTGGCCGGCATCGACGCCAGCCAGCTGCGCGAAGCGGCGCTGCTGTCTTCGCTGGCCGACCCGACCCCTGAAGGCAAGTCGATCGTGCGCCTGGCGCGCGAACAGGGCTGCGCCACCGCCGAACCGGACCATGCCGAGTACCTGGCCTTCAGTGCACAGACCCGCATGTCCGGCGTCGACCTGGAACATGGCCGGCAGATCCGCAAGGGCGCGCTGGATGCGATCCGCAACCACGTGCAGGCGTTGGGTGGCACGGTGCCGGCCGAACTCGGCGGGCGCGTCGAGCAGGTCGCGCGCAATGGCGCCACCCCGCTGGTGGTGGCGGAAGGCCGCCACGTGCTGGGCGTGATCGAACTGTCGGACGTGGTCAAGCACGGCATGCGCGAGAAATTCGCGCAGCTGCGGGCGATGGGTATCCGCACGGTGATGATCACCGGTGACAACCCGCTGACCGCCGCCGCCATCGCTGCCGAGGCCGGCGTCGATGACTACATCGCCGAGGCCCGCCCGGAAGACAAGCTGGCGCGCATCCGCCAGGAGCAGGCCGGTGGACGCCTGGTGGCGATGGTCGGTGACGGTACCAACGACGCACCGGCACTGGCCCAGGCCGACATCGGCCTGGCGATGAACTCCGGCACGCAGGCAGCGAAGGAGGCCGGCAACATGGTCGATCTCGATTCGGACCCGGCCAAGCTGCTGGCGGTGGTGGAGGTGGGCAAGCAGCAGCTGATCACCCGCGGCGCGCTGACCACCTTCTCGCTGGCCAACGACGTCTCCAAGTACTTTGCGATCCTGCCGGCGCTGTTTGCCGCCGCCGTTCCGACCATGGCCGCGCTGAACGTGATGCAGCTGTCGAGCCCGCGCAACGCGGTGCTGGCGGCGCTGATCTTCAACGCCCTGGTGATTCCCGCCCTGATCCCGCTCGCCCTGCGCGGCGTGCGCTTCCGCCCGGCCACCGCCACCGCGCTGCTGCGCCGGAACATGCTGGTGTACGGCCTCGGCGGCGTGCTGCTGCCGTTCGCGGCAATCAAGCTGATCGACCTCCTTCTTGTCCTGGTATTCGGCGCATGAACCGTTCTGTTTCCACCTCCACTTCCCTGCCCCGCGAAGCAAAAGCCGAGGCCCGCGTGGCCAGCCTGCAGGACGGCGCCAGCTGGCGCCCGGCGATCGGCCTGGGCCTGGCCACCCTGCTGCTGGCCGGCGCGGTCTACGCCGGCATCGCCACCGGTTTCGCCGGCCTGGCATACCCGACCCAGGCCGAGGGCAGCCTGCTGCGCGACGGCAGTGGCCAGGTGCGTGGCTCGGTATGGCTGGCGCAGCCGTTCACTGGTGATGGCTACTTCCAGGCACGACCGTCGGCTGCCAACTACGACCCGATGGCCGCGGCCGGTTCCAACCTGGCACGCAGCAACCCGGCCCTGGCCGAGCGTGTTGCGGCCAGCACCGCGACGGTGGCCGCACGCGAAGGCGTCGCCCCCGCGCAGGTACCGGCGGACCTGGTCACGCAGTCCGCCGGTGGCCTGGATCCGCAGCTGTCGCCGGCGGCGGCGCGGCTGCAGGTGGCACGCGTGGCGCATGCCCGTGGCCTGCCGGTGGAGCAGGTGCTGGCGCTGGTGCAGGCGCATACCGAAGGGCGCCAGTGGGGCCTGTTCGGCCAGCCGCGGGTGAACGTGGTGACGCTGAACTTCGCGCTGGACCACGCGGCCAAGGCACCGTGATGCCGGGCTGCACCGGCTGCGCGCACAATGGCGGGCATGACAGCGGCACCCATGACTGATGCGCGTACCCGCCAGGCCGATGCCCTGGTCGAAGGCCTGCAACGCGAAGCCGGCGGCAAGCTGACCGTGTTCCTCGGCGCGGCGCCGGGCGTGGGCAAGACCTACACCATGCTGACCCGCGCGCAGGAACAGCTGCGCCGCGGCGTTGACCTGGTGGTCGGGCTGGTGGAAACCCATGGCCGTGCCGATACCCAGGCCCTGCTGGAGGGCCTGCCGCAGCTGTCGCTGAAGGAAGTGGCCTATCACGGCCACACCCTGCAGGAGATGGACCTGGATGCCGTGCTGGCACGGCATCCGGCGCTGGTGCTGGTGGATGAACTGGCCCACCGCAACGCGCCCGGCAGCCGCCATGAGCGGCGCTGGCAGGATGTGATGGAGCTGCTGGATGCCGGCATCGACGTCTGGACCACGGTCAACATCCAGCATCTGGAAAGCCTCAACGATGTGGTGATGCGCATCACCGGCGTGCGCGTCAGCGAGACCGTGCCGGACGGTGTGCTCGACCGCCTGCACGACATCGTGCTGGTCGATCTGCCGCCGCGCGAACTGATCGCTCGCCTGCAGCAGGGCAAGGTCTATGTGCCCGAACAGGCCGCGCAGGCACTGCAGGCGTTCTTCTCGCCGGCCAACCTGACCGCGCTGCGCGAACTGGCCATGCAGGAAGCGGCCGACCGCGTCGACAGCAGCCTGCGCGAAACCCGCGCCGCGCGTGGCGAAGGCAATCTGCCGCTGCGCCGCGGCGTGCTGGTGGCCATCGACGGCGGCGGCCAGAGCGAATACCTGGTGCGCGTGGCACGTCGCATCGCCGAGCGCCGCGACGCGCCATGGACGGTGGTGACGGTGCAGGGCCGTCGCCAGGACGAGGCGACCCGGCGCGAGATCGATGCCGCGTTCGCGCTGGCACGGCGCCTGGGCGGCGACGCCGAGCTGCTGCACGGATCGAGCATCGCCGATGCTTTGCTCGACCACGCCGCGCACAACGGCGTATCGACCCTGGTGCTGGGCCGGACCCGCGAACGGCCGCTGGCGCGGATGTTCAACCGCACCTTGACGCAGCAGCTGATCCAGCGTGGCGCGCATTACGAGATCACCATCATCAGCACGCCACAGGCCCGTGCGCGCTCGCGCCGCGAGGGCCTGCTGCCACCGATGCGCGGCATCAGCTACGAACCGGCACAGGCCTTGATCGCCACTGCGCTGGCCTGTGCGGTGGCGTGGCTGGCCGAACGCTGGGTGGGCATGGCCGACCTGTCGATGGTGTTCATCGTCGCGGTGGTGCTGGTGGCCGCGCGCACGCGCGCCAGCGTGGCGGTGATGGCGGCGATCCTGTGCTTCCTCGCCTACAACTTCCTGTTCATCGCCCCCCGCTTCACCTTCGCCATCGGTGCGCGCCAGGGCGTGATCACCGTGTTCCTGTTCCTGGCCGCCGCGCTGGTGGCCGGGCGCCTGGCCTCGCGCCTGCGCATGCAGGTGATCGCGCTGCGTGCGGCGAATCGCCATGCGCGTGCGCGCCAGCAGCTGGGCCGCCAGCTGGCCAGCGCCGCCGGCAACGGCGAGGTGGCACAGGCAGGTCGACATGCCCTGGAACAGGCCATGGATGTGCCGGCGTGGCTGCGGATCGGTGCCGACACCGCCGCCGGTGGACGCAGCCAGCCCGGTGATACCGACCTGGCCGCCGCCGACTGGGCGCTGCGCCACGGCCAGCCCAGCGGGCGTTTCACCGACACCCTGGCCGGCGCGCAGTGGTGGTTCCTGCCGCTGCTCGACGGCGAGGATCGCGCGATCGGCGTAGCCGGCCTGTACCTGCCCGGCGCGCAGGCGCGCCTGCTGCCCGAACAACGACAGCTGGCCGAAGCGATGGTCGATGACATCGCGCAGGCCGCGCTGCGCACCCGGCTGGTGGCGGAACTGGAGCAGGCGCACGTCAGCAACGAGACCGAGCGATTGCGCTCGGCCCTGCTCTCTTCGGTATCGCACGACCTGCGCTCGCCGCTGGCGGCGATGATCGGTTCGGCCGACAGCCTGGCCAGCTACGGTGCCGCGATGGACACCGCCGATCGTCGCGCGCTGCTGGACACCATCCTGGTCGAAGGCGAGCGGCTGGACCGCTACATCCAGAATCTGCTGGACATGACCCGGCTCGGCCATGAAGGCCTGAAGATCAACCGCGACTGGATCGGCGTGGACGAACTGATCGGTTCGGCGGCGCGGCGCCTGCAGCGCTACCAGCCGAAGGTGCGGCTGGAGCTGGACATCCCAGCCACGCTGGCACCGATCTGGGTGCACCCGGCGCTGGTCGAACAGGCGGTGTTCAACGTGATGGAGAACGCAGCCAAGTTCTCGCCGCCCGACGCTGCCGTGCAGGTCCAGGCGCGCGAACTGGACGGCCAACTGCGCATCGACGTGATCGATGCCGGCCCCGGCATTCCCGACGACGAGCGTGCGCGCATCTTCGACATGTTCTACAGCGTCGAGCGTGGCGACCGCGGCCGCCACGGCACCGGCCTGGGCCTGACCATCTGCCAGGGCATGATCGGCGCGCATGGCGGCAGCGTGCAGGCGCTGCCTGGACGCGACGGTCGCGGTACCCTGATCCGCATCACCCTGCCCCTGCTCAAGCCAGCCTCCCACGATGAGCCCGACCCCGATTGATGCCAGCGTGCCGGCCGCGCGCGTGCTGGTGATCGATGATGAAACCCAGATCCGCCGGTTCCTCGACATCAGCCTGCGCGCGCAGGGCTACCAGGTGCGGCAGGCGGCGACCGGCCAGGAAGGCCTGCAACTGGCCGCCAGCGAGGACATGGACCTGGTGATCCTGGATATCGGCCTGCCGGACATGGAAGGCCACGAGGTGCTGGAACAGCTGCGGCAGTGGAGCCAGGTGCCGGTGATCATGCTGACCGTGCGTGCGGGTGAGGCCGAGAAGGTGCGCGCACTGGATACCGGCGCCAACGACTACGTGACCAAGCCGTTCGGCACGCAAGAGCTGATGGCGCGCGTGCGGGCACTGCTGCGCACGCGCAGCGTGCCGACCGATGGCACGCCGCCGGTATTCGACGATGGCCACCTGCGCGTGGACCTGGTGCGCCGCGAAGTGGCGCTGGATGGCGAGCCGGTGGCGCTGACCCGCAAGGAGTACGCACTGCTGTCGCTGCTGCTGCGCAATGCCGGGCGGGTGGTGACCCAGCCGCAGATCCTCCAGGAAATCTGGGGCCCGACCCACCAGCACGACACCCACTACCTTCGCATCCTGGTCGGCAAGCTGCGGCACAAGCTGGGCGATTCAGCGCTGGATTCGCGCTACCTGTTCACCGAACCGGGCGTGGGATTGCGGTTCAAGGGGTAGTGCCGGCCGCTGGCCGGCAACCTCATGGACCCCAGATCCATCCTGTGGTTGCCGGCCAGCGGCCGGCACTACCCGATCGATCCAATCCCGATCAATCAGAACCCCAGCGGGGTGTCGCCCAGCACCGGTTGCAGCTGGCTGCGGAACAGCGCCTGGATGCGTTCCAGTGCGGCCTCGTCGTTGCCTTCGAAACGCAGCACCAGCACCGGCGTGGTGTTGGACGCACGCACCAGGCCCCAGCCATCTGCGAAGTCCACGCGCAGGCCGTCGATGGTCGACAGGCGGCCACCCACATACGGGTTGTCCGGCGACTGTGCCGCCGCCACCAGCATCGCCACCAGCGCGTGCGGCGTCCCGTCGGCCACCGGCACCTTCAGCTCCGGCGTGGCGACCATTTCCGGCAGTTCGCCCAGCACTTCGTCCGGGGTTTCCTCGCGCTGGGCCAGGATCTCCAGCAGGCGCGCAGCGGCGTACAGGCCGTCGTCGAAACCGAACCAGCGTTCCTTGAAGAAGAAGTGGCCGCTCATCTCACCGGCCAGCTCGGCATCGGTCTCGCGCATCTTCGCCTTCATCAGCGAATGCCCGGTCTTCCACATCAGCGGGCTGCCACCATTGCGCAGCACGTGGTCGGACAGCTTGCCGGTGCACTTCACGTCGTAGATCACCATCGCGCCCGGATTGCGCATCAGCACATCGGCAGCAAACAGCATCAGCAGGCGATCGGCGTAGATGATCCTGCCTTCTCCGGTGACCACGCCCAGCCGGTCGCCGTCGCCATCGAAGGCCACGCCGAGGTCGGCGCCGA
>DQIG01000401.1:385-925 GCA_003525885.1 Stenotrophomonas sp. | reverse complement strand
GCCACGCCGAGGTCGGCGCCGAAGCGCTTGACCGTCTGCACCAGGTCTTCCAGGTTGGCCGGCTCGCTCGGGTCGGGATGATGGTTGGGGAAGGTGCCGTCGACATCGCAGTACAGCGGAATGACGTCGGCACCGATTGCTTCCAGCAGCTGCGGCGCCAGCGCGCCGGCCACGCCATTGCCGGCATCGGCCACGACCTTCAGCGGGCGGTCCAGCTGCACGTCATCGGCGATGCGCTGGATGTAGTCGGCACTGACATCGCGCTGCTGGTAGTCACCCGGCTCGGCGGCCTGCACCAGGCGGCCCTCGACGATGCGCTGGTAGAGATCGGTGATGGCATCGCCGGACAGCGTTTCGCCGCCGATCACCACCTTGAAGCCGTTGTACTCGGGCGGGTTGTGGCTACCGGTGACCGCCACGCAGGTACCGGTACGCAGGTGGAAGGCGGCGTAGTACACGAGCGGGGTCGGCGCCAGGCCGATGTCGATCACCGCGCAGCCGGCACGGCGCAGGCCCTCGGCCAGTCCGGCCGTCAGCTCG
>DQIG01000401.1:0-228 GCA_003525885.1 Stenotrophomonas sp. | reverse complement strand
AGGCCGTCAGCTCGGGTCCGGACAGGCGGCCATCGCGACCGATCACCACCTCGCGCAGGCCCTGCTCCAACGCCACGGTGCCGATGGCCTGGCCGATCAGCGCCGCGGTCTTCGGTGTCAGTTCGCTGCCCACCACACCACGGATGTCGTAGGCGCGGAAGATACCGGCGGCCAGCTCCTCGGCCGGCACCGGCGGTGGCGGCGGTGGCGTGGCATCGCCACTGCCGG
>DQIG01000404.1:1012-4645 GCA_003525885.1 Stenotrophomonas sp. | reverse complement strand
CCAGCGGCCGGCACTACCGCAATCAATTCCCCGCCGCGCCCATCCCGTCCACCGCCTGCCGGCCCAGCGCCGGGTCATCGGTGAAGAAGGCATCGATGCCGGTAGCCAGGTAGGCGCGCATTTCGGCAATCGAACCCTCGGCGTTGCGCGCATTGTCGGCGCCCTTGCGCAGGTTGCTGGGCTGGAAATGGTTTTCCGGGCGGAAGGTGTATGGAATCACCATCAGGCCGGCCGCGTGCGCATCACGTACCAGCGAGGTCGGCGTGCCCAGCGCGCCCTTGGCATCCAGCGGAATGATCGAACGCAGCTCGGGGCCGATACCATCGGCGTAGCCGGCGATGTCCTTCAGGCCGGCCGGGGTCATCATCTGTGCGTAGGTCAGCGTGCCGCCAGCCTTGGCGATGTCGGCCGGCTGGGTGTCGCCCTTCCACAGCAGCTGCAGCAGGCGGATGTTGCTGCCCCGCCCGATCTTGCCATGCAGGTAACGCAGGTTGGCGGTCTCGAACGACTGGATCGTGACCGGGCCGACATTGGTGTACGCGTTGCCACGCAGTGCAGCCAGCAGCTTGTCTTCCATCGGCAGGCCGATGGACTGGAAGTAGGTCGGGTGCTTGATCTCCGGCACCAGGCCGATGCCGCGGTTGGCGCGCCCGGCCTGCTGCACCAGGAAGGCCAGGATCTCGTCCAGGCTGGCGATCCGGAACTGGCCGTCGTAGGCGGTGCTGCGCAGTTCCGGCAGGCGCTCACGGGCGTACAGGGTCTTCAGCTCGGCCAGGGTGAAGTCTTCGGTGAACCAGCCGTCGACCTTCTGCCCGTCGATCACCTTGCTGGTGCGGCGGCTGGCGAACTCCGGATGCGAGGCGACGTCGGTGGTGCCACCGATCTCGTTCTCGTGGCGGGCCACCATCACCCCGTCCCTGGTCATCACCAGGTCCGGTTCGATGTAGTCGGCACCATCGGCGATCGCCTGCGCGTACGACGCCAGGGTGTGCTCGGGCAGCAGCGCACTTGCCCCGCGGTGGCCGTAGACCGACACCTTGGGTGCGGCCGGGGTGGAGGATTCGGCACTCATGGCCACCGATGGTGCCACGGCCAGCGACAACAGCAACGCACAACCCCACGACTTCACTGCGACTTCCCCAAGCGGTATGTGATGGGCGTCAGTATGAGGCGGCAATGTGACAGGTGGGGGACCTGGGGTCGCTCCGCCCATGCTCCGCTGGCCGCATTTCGCATCCAATTCTTCAATCTTTCTGATTGAAGCGTGAAGTTCATTCGCCATAGCCTCGATTGACCAACACCTATGTTGGCGGAGGAGTGTTCATGCAGAAATCGATGTATGTGCCGATTCTGAAATGGCGGCAAGGTGAGTACCTCGCGGTGGGTCGTACAAGCGAGACCGTCAAGGATTGGTTGTATCCCCTGTTCGAGATTCCTGTCGAGCAGTGGGATTTCGAAAATGAGACACCTGCCAAGTCCCTCGACGACCATCTGAAAAACGTTGGCAAGCGCCTGGCGACGAACTGGAAGAAGCGCCGCTGCCTGTTCGATTCGCCATATCTTGGCGGAGACGACACCGTGGCAAACGGAGACCACCACCTCACACACATCTTCGAGCTTTCCCGATCAGCTGGGTGTCAGGCCATTCCGGTCACAGGCATCGGCAGGCATCTGCAGTATCAGCAGGCCGTTGCCGGCATCGTCGCCCAGGACAACCGAGGGTGCTGCATGCGTCTTGTGCCCGACGACATGGAGGGCAATCCGGCAGCAAAGATCGATGCTCTGTTGCACCTGCTGGGCGTGGCTCCCAATCAGGTCGATCTTGTCCTGGATTGCGGCAGCGATGTCGCAGATTCCCCAGCCCTACAGATCGGTCTCTGGCAGACGTGGATTGCTGCCTTGCCGCACGCTGGTCAATGGAGGTCGCTTACCGTTGCTGGAGGCAGCTTCCCACCCAGCCTGAGTCCCTCAGCGAACTATCGCCCTCATGGCGACGTCCATCGTCGGGAATGGCGTGCGTACACCCGGCTCGTCGCCGCTGGACAGCAACCTTGGTTCGGAGACTACGGATGCGCATCGCCGCAGACCGAGATGATGGATCCACGGCTCTTTGATCCGAACGCCAAGATCAAATACACCATCGATGACCATTGGAGGATCGTCGTTGGAAGCCAGGTCAAGCGCAACGGCCGCGACCAGTATCGCGATCTATGCAGGCATCTGATTACCGACATCCCGGTGGTCTTCATGGGACGCGGCTACAGCACAGGGGATGCCTACATCGAGGATTGCGCCACCAGTGCAGCGAGCACCGGTGGCAGTTCAACCTGGCCGACGGTAGCAACGAGCCATCACCTGACTAAGGTTGTTCGCGACCTCGCCAGTCTGTACGGCGCTTCAACTGTTCCCTGACCAACGCGCGGATCTCGCTAAGGCTATAGATTTCCCCAAGCCGCTCACAGAGCGTTGCGCGGTTCCCGCGCAGCGCTGATTTTTCTGGATTTCGAGCAGCGATGAGCTCAGATATTTCATCCCGCCAGAGCAGTGCGGCGACCGCTGTCTTGCTGACTGCCGGATTGAGCTTGGCCGGCCTGATGAGCTCCATCCGCACCGCATTGCGTGCACCTCGCGACACTACACGCGCACCCCACCAGTGCGGCAGAACCTCCAGCGCGTGATCGAGATGGCGCTGGCCCACCACAAGGGTGGCTTTGTCCAGCACATCAGAATAGAACTGTTGCTGCAGGGGAAGCCTACGCAGCGTGTCTACGTCGCTCTTGATCTCATAGCCATGGAGATGACCGTTGATGACGCAGACATCAACACGACACGCACCTCGGGCAAGGCCCATTTCCTGCACAACCAGCGTATTTGGATTGGCAAGATGTTCGGCAAAAACCGTGCGCAGAAGTACTGATCTGACGTCGCTGTCGGTTATCGGGTCCATGACCTGATCCTATCAGGACGATGTCGCGTTCCGGATTGAAACTTGGAGGAGCGTGGCATATCGATCTTCACTTCCCGATGCAGAAACTGGAGAAGATCCTTCCCAGCAGGTCATCGGCACTCATCTGCCCGGTGATCTCGCCCAGCGCGTCATGTGCCAGCCGTAGTTCCTCAGCGGCCAGTTCCAGGTGCTCATGCACCAGCTCGCCATCGGCGCGCTGCGCGTGTTCCTGCGCTCGCTCGATCGCATCCACATGGCGCGTGCGAGCGGAGAACTCGCCATCCACCTGCTCCCCTGCCCCGGCCGAGGCAATCGAACGCAGGCGCGCGTGCAGATCTTCCAACCCGGCGCCGGTGGCAGCGGAGACGAACACGCGGTCCGGATCGTTCAGCGCCGGCAGCACATCGAGCAGATCCGACTTGTTGTGGATGTAGACCTTGTGCGGCACCGCCGCCACGGCCTCGCCCAGCGCCGCTTCGCCGGCCGCCGGATCGCGCGCATCCAGCACGATCAGCGCCAGGTCGGTGCGCTCGATTTCCACGTGGGCGCGACGCATGCCTTCGCGTTCGATGGCGTCGCCGCCGTCGCGCAGGCCAGCGGTGTCGACCAGGGTCAGCTCCAGGCCATCCAGGCGGATGGTCTCGCGCAGCGTGTCGCGGGTGGTGCCGGCGATGTCGGTGACGATG
>DQIG01000404.1:723-861 GCA_003525885.1 Stenotrophomonas sp. | reverse complement strand
GCCGGCGATGTCGGTGACGATGGCGCGCTCGCTGCCAGCCAGGGCATTGAGCAGTGAACTCTTGCCAGCGTTCGGCGGACCGATCAGCACCGCGTGCAGGCCATCGCGCAGGCGACGGCCGCGTTCGGCGTCCCGCCG
>DQIG01000404.1:0-574 GCA_003525885.1 Stenotrophomonas sp. | reverse complement strand
GGCCGCGTTCGGCGTCCCGCCGCAGCAGGGCCAGGTCGGTGCGTGCCTGCTCCAGGCCACGCCGCACCTGCGCGCCGCCGAGCGTGTCCAGCGGCTCGTCGGCGAAGTCGATGGCCGCTTCCACATGGATGCGCAGCAGCACCAGCTGCTCGACCACAGCGTCGATGCGGCGCGAGAACACACCATCCAGTGAACGGCGCGCCGCGCGTGCGGCGCGGTTGTCGCCAGCAGCGATCAGGTCGGCGATGGCCTCGGCCTGGGCCAGGTCGAGCTTGCCGTTGAGGAATGCCCGTTCGCTGAACTCACCCGGCCGCGCCTGGCGCGCACCGAGCGCAATGCAGCGCGCGACCAGTTGCTGCAGCAGCACCGGGCTGCCGTGGCCCTGCAGTTCCACCACCTCTTCGCCGGTGAAGCTGTTCGGTGCCGGGAACCACAGCACGATGCCGTCGTCGATGACGTCGCCATCGGCATCGCGCAGGCGTGCGTAGTGCGCGTGGCGCGGGCGCAGTGCAGGCGCGCCCAGCGCATTGGCGATCGCCGCGGCGCGCGGGCCGGACAGGCGAAGCAGGCCGAC
>DQIG01000137.1:9949-10766 GCA_003525885.1 Stenotrophomonas sp. | reverse complement strand
TGGGCTCGGCTCTACAGGGCACCTATTGTACGCCCGGTCAGCGGATCAGCGGATCTGCTTGCCGAGGCGGATGGACTGCAGGCGGTCCTGCGCGGTGCGTGCGGCGTCCGAGCCGGGGTACTGCGCCACGACGGCCTCCAGCGTCTGCTGGGCCTGGTCGACCTTGCCCTCGCCATACTGCGAGAGGCCGACCTTGAGCAGGCCGCCAGCGGCCTTGTCATGGGTCGGATAGCGCGAAAGCAGTTCACGGAACTGGGTCTCGGCCATCGGGAAATTGCGGGTGGCGTAGTAGCTCTCGCCCAGCCAGTACAGCGCGTTCGGCGCGTACACGCCGTTCGGGTACAGCTGCAGGAAGCTCAGGAACAGCTGCGCCGAATCATCGTACTTGCCGGCCTTCAGCGAATCGAAGGCAACGTTGTAGGAGGTTCGCTCGTCGCCGGTGGCGGCAAGACTGCCGGCATCACCGTGGACGGAAGGCGGCCGCTCGGAAGTGGCCGCCGCTGCGGGTTTTGCCGAGGCCGGAGCGGCCTTAGGCGCGCTCGCCGGAACGGGCGGCAGGGCCGGGGCGGCATTGCCCCCTTCCAGCCGGTTCAGGCGGCTATCCAGATCCAGGTACTGGTCCTGGGCGGACTGCTTGAGCTGGGCGTTGTCGTGCTGCAACTGCTCGATCGAGGCCTGCAGGCTGGTGACCTGCTGCCGCAGCTGATTGATCTGGTTCAACAGGTCCTGGTTGGCACTGTTGTTGTACATCTGCTGCTCGAGCGCGCCGACACGGTCAGCCAGGCTCTGTCGCTGTGCATGCGCCGGTGCGGCAGCC
>DQIG01000137.1:0-9790 GCA_003525885.1 Stenotrophomonas sp. | reverse complement strand
GGCAGCCACAAGGGCTGCCGCAACGACCAGCATCAGTTTGATGCCAATGCGCATGGATTACTGCGCGGTGTAGACGATTTCGACGCGACGGTTCTGCGACCAGCAGGACTCGTTCGACTCGGTGCAGACCGGACGCTCTTCACCGTAGGACACGACGGTCAGCTGCGAAGCCGAGCCACCGTTGGCCTGCAGGGCCGAGTTGACGCCGTTGCCACGACGCTCACCCAGGGCCTGGTTGTACGCGCGCGAACCGCGCTCGTCGGTGTGGCCCTGCAGGGTGATGCGCGAGGACGGACGGTCACGCAGGTACTTGGCGTGGCAAGCCATGATGGCCTGGAATTCCGGCTTCACGTCTTCCTTGTCCAGGTCGAAGTAGACAACGCGCTGGCGCAGGCAAGCGTCGGTGTCCAGGTCGCCCGGGCCGTACAGGCCGGAGGTGGACGGACCGGTCGGGGTGGTGGTCGAGGTGCCGGTGTCGACCGGAGCCTGCGGCTCTTCCTTCACCTTCTTCGAGCAACCGGCCAGGACGGCCACAGACAGCAGGGAAACAAGCAGAACGCGGGTGGACTTGTTCATGGCGATACCTTTGTGGCTCCTAGGCCGATGAGGGGTTCAAGACAACGAAAATATTAACACTCTTTTAGCGCTGGGTACGGTATGGGGACCATGCCGGTTCGCGCACATCACCATCGGCCAGGACCAGGCGCTGGCGAACCCGCGCATCGGCCGAGACGGCATACAACACACCACGGCCACCTTCGCGGGCGGCGTACAGCACCATGCTTGCGTTGGGCGCAAAGCTCGGCGATTCATCCAGCGAACCCGGGGACAGCGTGCTCCAGCGCGGCGAACCCAGCGAGCTGTCCATCATCGCGATCTTGTAGCTGTTGCCCGAGCCCTGGGCGACGGCGATCTTCTTGCCGTCGTAGGACACCGAGGGCTTGGCGTTGTAGTTGCCCTGGAAGGTCACGCGCTCGGCGCTGCCGCCGCCGGCACCAACCTTGTAGACCTGCGGACGGCCGCCGCGGTCGGAGGTGAAGTACACCGCGCTGCCGTCCGGCGCCCAGGTCGGCTCGGTATCGATGGCGAAGTGGTTGGTCAGCTGGGTCAGCTGCTTGCTGCCCAGGTCCATCACGTAGATTTCCGGGTTGCCCGAACGCGACAGGGTCAGGGCCAGTTTGCGGCCGTCCGGCGAGAACGCCGGGGCGCTGTTGATGCCACGGAAGCTGGTGACCAGCTCGCGTGCGCCAGTGCCGATGTTCTGGATGTAGATCGCCGAATTGCCACGTTCGAAGCTGACGTAGGCCAGCTTGCTGCCATCCGGGCTCCACGACGGCGACAGCAGCGGCTCGGCCGAACGCACGATGGTCTGCGGGTTGTAACCGTCGGAGTCGGCCACCATCAACGCATAGCGCATGGCGTCGCCCTTGCCGCTGGCGGTCACATAGGCGATACGGGTCCAGAAGGCGCCGCGCACACCGGTGATCTTTTCGTAGATGGCGTCGGCCATCTGGTGGGCAACGTCGCGCATGGCGTTGCCACGAGCGGTCATCGCCAGGCCCAGCAGGCGCTCGCCCTTGGGCACGTCGAACAGCTCGTACTCGACGCGGTAGGCACCGGCACCGGCATCGAGCACGCGGCCGACCACGATGTAGTTCTGCTTCAGCGCGCGCCAGGTGGCGAACTGGATGTCGCCGCCACGCACGGGCTTTTCGACGATCTGTGCTTCCGGCAGCGTGCGGAACTGGCCCGAACGCTCCAGGTCGGCGCGGACCACGCCGGCGACGTCGGTCTGCGGAGCGGCCGACGAACCCTGGTAGGGCATCGGCACGATGGTGATCGGCAGGGCGGAGGCATTGCCGCCGATGATGTCGATATCCAGCCCCTTCTGCTGCGCGACGGCAGCAAAGGGCAGCAACAGGGCCGCAAACACGGCAAGCCAGCGAGGCATCTTTTTCATGGAGCGCTCAATAGGGGGAAACCGGAACGAGGGATAACAAAGCGGAAGTGAACCGCTTCGCAATCATGAACCAAGGGTACGTGAATTCCGGGTCAGTTCCAGCCCGTCTTCTCACGCACCGTTAACGTCGTGGCTAACATCGCACCGTCTGCCCCGATCACACCGCCCTGCAGGACGGTGTTCGAAAGCAGCCCACAGCCTGCCCGGTCGAAACCGAGCACACCAGAGGCAAGAGCGACATCCGTAGGCGCGGGCGGCCTGATGACCGCCCTGCCTCGCCCGATCAATCCTGCGCGGTAAAGGTCAGGTTGAGCGTGCGGTTGAACACCGACTCGAAGCCGCGGTACGGCAGCGGCTGGGCGTTGAGCACAGCGGCCTCGATCGAGCGCTTGCCGGCCTCGTCATAGGGGCAATTTGCACCGACCTTGGCCTGCAGCACCTGGCCACCCGGGATCTGGGTGATGGTCACCTGGCACCTCTGACCCAGCGGCACGCTGTCCGGGCGGGTCCAGGTGTCACGCACCTTGGCCTGGATCGCCGCAGCGTACTTGGCAGTCAGATCATCGCTGTTGCCCCCCCCACCGGCGGCCGGCCGGGAGGCACCACTGGCACCGGCAGCGGCACTGCCGGCGGCATTGCGCGCGGCGGCAACCTGGCGCAGCTTCTGCTCGGCCAGCTTGGCTTCCTTCTCGGCCTGCTCGCGGCGGGCACGGATCTCGGCGATCTTCTTCTGCTTCTCGGCCTCGGCCTTGTCAGCGGCCACGCGCTCCTGCTCGGCCTGCTTCTTTTTCTCGTCCGCTTCCTGCTGCTTGGCCAGGCGCAGCTTCTGCTCCGCTTCTTCCTGGCGCTTGCGTTCGGTCAGGTCGATCTGTTCCTGGCGGCGCTTGGCTTCCTGTTCCTGCTTGGCCTTCTCCTGCGAGATGGCCAGCGCACTCACCGCTTCCTGGTCCTTGCTATCCGGCTGCGCGACACGTTCCTGCGCCTGTTGCTGCTGGGGCGTGGGGGCGTCCTGCGGGCGCGGCTCGGGAATCGGCTGCGGCGGCGGGATGGTGTCTTCCGGCACCGGGATCGGCTCGGCGACCGGCGGCGGCAGGTCCTCCAGCTTTTCCGACTGGCGCAGGGCCTGGCGTGCAGCGGAGGCCTCGGACGCGGACAGCGCCAGGCTGGCCTCGACCGACGGGTCGCCAGCGGCGGCGTCGGTGTTGCGCTCGGGCGACCACAGCCAAGCGCCGATGAAGACCAGCGCGACCAGCAGGTGCACCAGCACCGCCAGCGCCAGGGGCAAGCCCCAGCCGGGTTCGCGCTGATGCGGGGGTGGCAGGGCGTCAGCGTGCATCGGTGGCCAGGCCTACCTTGTCTACCTTGGCGCGCTTGATCACATCCATCGCGGCGATGACCTTCTCATAGGCCACGGCACGGTCGGCGGCGACGATCACGCGCACGCCCTTGTCCTGGGCGGCGATGCCGGCCAGACGGCCTTCCAGTTCCTCGGCCGACACGGCGGCCGGTTCCTTGGCGTCGGGCAGCTTCAGGCTCAGCTGGCCGTCCTGGCGCACCGAGACGATCACCGGATCCTGCTTGCTCTCCAGCGCCTTGGCGTTGGACTGCGGCAGGTCGACGTCGAAGCTCAGGGTGAGCAGTGGTGCAGTGACCATGAAGATGATCAGCAGCACCAGCATGACGTCGACCAGCGGCGTCACGTTGATCTCGGCCATCGGCGCACGGCCGCCCCGACCGCGACGGCCGCCTCGCCGTCCGCCGCCGCCGGACATCCCCATTCCCATCAGCGCTGCTCCAGCTCGCGGGTCAGCGCGGAGTGCAGCTTGTCGGCAAAGCGCTGCATCCGCGATTCGAACATGTTCACGCGGTGCGAGAAGCGGTTGTAGGCGATAACCGCCGGGATCGCCGCAAAGAGGCCGATGGCGGTGGCGAACAGCGCCTCGGAAATGCCGGGGGCAACGACCGCGAGCGAGGAATTCTGCTGCTGGCCGATCTGGAAGAAGCTGTTCATGATCCCCCAGACGGTGCCGAACAGGCCCACAAACGGACCTACAGAACCGACCGTCGCCAGGAAGTTCAGGCGAGCCGAAAGCTTGTCCGCCTCTTCGCCGACCGACGAGCCCATGGCCATGGCGATACGTTCACGCGCGCCTTCAAGGTCAATCTGCTTCATCGAGGCATTGCGGCGCCACTCGGCCAGACCTGCCCCGGCAACCTTGCCCATCGGCACGTCACCGCGGCGGCGGTCCTTCTGGTAGGCCTCGAAGTTCTGGGCTTCCCAGAAACCTTCCTCGTAATCGTCCGAGCCGCGCGAAACCGTGCCCATGCGCAGCATGAAGCTGATGATGATCGTCCAGACCCAGAGACTTGCAAGCAGCAGCCCGCCCATGATCGCCTGCACCACGATATCCGCGTGGAGGAACAGTTCGATCGGGTTCAGGTGATTGGAATCGCTGCCGATGGAGATGGCAGAGGCGAGTATTTCAAGGGTCATCATTGTCCTTCCGGGCCGGGCTGGAGGTCCTGCGAGGAGCTTTCGAGTAAGGTGGCGAAGGCCTGTTGCCAGGCTTCGGGCTGTCTGCGCGGTCGTCCTTCAGGACTGATGAACCCGACCTTTACCGTCGCTTCGGCAAGCCGGATTTCGCCGCGTCGGGCGATCTGTCGCAAGGTGCAGCTGACGCGGCCGACCTGCAGGGCATGAGTCTCGATCACCACCGCATCGCCCAGGCGCGCGGGCGAAAGGTAGCGCACGTTGACTTCCGCCACGGTATAGAGCCCCTCGCCCGAATCCAGCGCCGCGCGCTGGTCGATGCCGAGCAGGTCGAGCAGGTCGGAGCGCGCGCGTTCGAACCAGCGGATGTAATTGGCGTGATAGACCACCCCGCCCGCGTCGGTGTCCTCATAGAACACGCGCAAGGCGTAGCGGTGGACGGGGCCGTCGAAGACGCCGCCTTGCGGGATCGGATCCCGCGATGAAACGGGCGTGCTGGGGGTCTCTGCGCTCATGCCGGGGCCTGTGTAACGGGAGGGGTGCGCCGTGCAACCCCGGCTTGCAGGATTGCCGACGTCATGCCGTCCGCGCGAGGCGGGCGGCCCGGTTTTCCTCAGGTTTTGTCGAGAATCCCGCTCAGTCGCCGATCATCTGGAAGAACTGGCGGACGCCGAAGATATGGACGTGCAGATGCGGCACTTCCTGGTGGCCGTTGGTGCCCATGTTGACCATCAGGCGGTAGCCCGGCCCGTCGAGTTCGAGCTGGCGGGTGACATTGCCCACCGCGCGCATGAAGCCGGCGATTTCGCCGTCGTCCGCCTTGGCGGTGAAGTCGTCCCACGACACGTAGCGGCCCTTGGGGATGACCAGCACGTGGACCGGCGCCTGCGGGCGGATGTCGTTGAAAGCAAGCGCGAATTCATCTTCGTAGACTTTGCCGCAAGGCAGTTCGCCGCGCAGGATCTTCGCGAAGATGTTGGTGTCGTCGTAAGGCTGCCTGGGGTCGATCGGCATCGAAATCTCCGCGTTTTTTCAGTCTTGTGGACGTTTTCAGGCTTGTGGGCGGGCCGCCTTTTCGGCGATCCCCGAAACGCCCTCGCGGCGATCAAGCTCGGCCAGAACGGCACTGAAAGGCACCTGACGAGCACCTAGCAGTACCATAAGGTGGAAAATCAGGTCCGCAGCCTCTCCGGTCAGCGCCTTGTCGTCCTCGGTCAGCGCGGCGATCACCGTTTCGGTGCCTTCCTCGCCCAATTTCTGCGCGATCTTGCCGAGGCCCTTGGCGTGAAGCCTCGCCACATAGCTCGACGAAGGATCGGCATCGCGGCGGGCAGCGATGGTCGCCTCAAGGCGTGCCAGAGTGTCGGAAGTGCTCATCGCGGGAAGCCATGCGCAAGCCGGTGTCCGGGGTCAAGCCCCGCACGCCGGCGATGCGTCCGTCAGTCGCCCGTCTTGCCGCGCGAAAAACGCCGTCCGAGCCAGACCCCGGCAACACCGATGCCGAACAAGACCATCCCACTCGGCTCCGGCAGCGTGATGGCATCGGCGGCGTGCGCAGGCAGCGGTGCCAGGGCACCCACGACGACGCCCAGCGAAGCCGGAGCAATCGAGAACGGGTTACCATGAAAACGCTGCAATGGACCTCTCCAACCAGCCAGCAGGGCCTGCTCCGATCTTGGCCGGAGGGCTGCTGGCGACAAGTACGTATAAGGGATCGTCTCGATTCGAAACAGGGTGTTAACTAACCATTAAACCCGTTTTCAGCCCCGCGCGGGCAATCCCGCCGCGCGCAAGGCAGCGTGAGCCTCGGCAATCGAGTGCTTGCCGAAGTGGAAGATCGAGGCGGCCAGAACCGCGCTCGCCTTGCCCTCGGTCACGCCCGCCACGAGGTGGTCGAGATTGCCGACACCGCCGCTGGCAACCACCGGAATCGAAACGGATTCGGCAATCGCGCGGGTGAGCGCAAGGTCGTAGCCGTTCTGCGTGCCGTCGCCGTCCATCGAGGTAACCAGCAGTTCGCCCGCGCCGTAGTCGGCCAGTTTCACTGCGTGCTCCAGCGCGTCGATCCCGGTCGCCTTGCGGCCGCCGTGGGTGAAGATTTCCCACTTACCCGGCGCCACCCGCCGCGCATCCACCGAAGCGACGATGCACTGCGAGCCGAACTTTTCCGCGATGTCGGCCACCACTTCGGGGCGCGAGACGGCGGCGGAATTCACCGCCACCTTGTCGGCGCCCGCCAGCAGCAGCGCGCGGGCATCTTCCGCCGTGCGCACGCCGCCGCCCACGGTGAGCGGCATGAAGCAGACTTCCGCCGTGCGCTGCACCACATCGAGCAGGGTGCCGCGGCCTTCATGGCTGGCCGAAATGTCGAGGAAGCACAGCTCGTCCGCCCCGGCCTTGTCATAGGCGCGGGCCTGTTCGACCGGATCGCCGGCATCGATCAGATCGACGAAGTTGACGCCCTTGACCACGCGCCCATCGCGGACGTCGAGGCAGGGAATGACGCGGATTCGAACGGTCATATCTTCACTCTACCGGCTTGAAGAACAGCATCACGCACAATGCGCCCAGCGTCAGGCACACGGCAAGGTTGAACGCCGAATAGCCCCAGAACTTGCGCGGATTATCCGCCAGCGTGGTCTCTACTTTCGAGCGGGCACGGCTGAACAGCAGCAGCTTCGCCTTGCCCTCGCGGAAATCGCGCAGCGCCCAGAGCGCGCTCGGCACCAGGATCACCATCGCCAGAACCGCCATGAGACGATTCTCGTTCACCCCTCGCGCTCGGCCATCTGGATGGCGGCGGCAAGATCGAGGCGGCCATCGTAAAGCGCGCGGCCGGTGATGACGCCCTCGATCCCGTCGCGCGCATGAAGCGCCAGCAGACGGATATCGTCGAGGCCCTTCACGCCTCCGCTCGCGATCACCGGCAGGTCGGTGCGGCGCGCCAGATCGACCGTGGCGTCGATGTTCACGCCCTTGAGCAGGCCGTCGCGGCCGATATCGGTGAACAGCAGGCTGGCAACGCCCGCATCCTCGAACCGGCGGGCCATGTCGACGATCGACACGTCGGACACTTCCGCCCAGCCCTCGGTCGCGACCATGCCGTCACGCGCGTCCACCGCGACGACGATGCCGCCGGGGTATTCCTGCGCCATGTCCTTGACGAACTGCGGGTCCTTCAGCGCGGCGGTGCCCATGACCACGCGGCTGACGCCCAGTTCGAACCAGCCCGCCACCGCTTCGCGGGTACGAATGCCCCCGCCCAGCTGCACATGGCCGGGGAACACGTCGAGGATGGCTTCCACCGCCTCGCGGTTTTCGGCGCGGCCCGCAAAGGAACCGTCGAGATCGACGACGTGGAGATATTGCGAACCGGCCTCGGCAAACAGCATGGCCTGCGCGGCGGGATTGTCCCCGTAGACGGTGGCGCGATCCATGTCGCCTTCGGCAAGGCGGACGACCTGCCCCTGCTTGAGGTCGATGGCGGGAAATACGATCATCTGGCGATCCTGACCTGTACTACTTCGTCGCCCCCGCGAAGGCGGGGGCCCCGCTGGCGGCTGGGCGGGACGAGAGCAGAAGAAAAGTGGGATCCCCGCCTACGCGGGGATGACGAAGAAAGTGCATGCTGCCGAAGCTCACGGCTTCCATTCCAGGAACCGCGTCAACAGCGCCAGACCGTAAGCCTGGCTCTTTTCCGGGTGGAACTGCACACCGACGACATTGTCCTTGGCCACCGCCGCAACAAGGCCGCCGCCGTGGTCGGTCATCGCCGCCACATGCGCGCCGTCATCGGGCTGGAAGTGGTAGGAGTGCAGGAAATAGGCCTCGCCCGGATCGATCAGGCCCTGCGCCGGATCCTGGCGGCCAAGCGAAACGTCGTTCCAGCCCATATGCGGAATCTTGATCGCGGGATCGGTGCGCTCGATCAGCTGGACCTGTCCGCCGATCCAGTCGAGCCCGGCGGTTACGCCATGCTCCAGCCCGCGCGTGGCGAGAAGCTGCATGCCCACGCAAATGCCGAGGAACGGCGCGCCGCCCACGTGAACGCGCTCGTTCATCGCCTCCACCATGCCGGCAATGCCCCAGAGCCCTTCGGCGCAGGCGCGGAACGAGCCCACGCCCGGCAGCACGATACGGTCCGCCGCGCGCACGACATCGGGATTCGCGGTGATCGCCACATCCTCGGCGCCGGCGGCACGCAGTGCGTTCGCCACCGAGTACAGGTTGCCCGCGCCGTAGTCGATCAGCGCCAAAGTCATCCGGCGAGCCCGGCCACGCTGTCGTCGAGGAAGCCCGGCGCCCATTCGATCACTTCGACTTCGGCCACGACGCCCGCGACGAAAGGATCGGTCGCGGCGAGCGCGGCCACGGCCTCGCGGCTGTCGCCCTTGGCAAGGATGATGCCGCCCTCGCGCGGAACCTTGCGGCCCCAGGCGACAAAGCGACCGGCGGCGTGATGGCCGCGCAGCCACTCGACATGCTCATCCAGCAGCGCATCGACCTGCTCGACGGGGGCGATGTAGCGAAGCGAAAGGATGAAAAGTGCCATTACAGAGTGTCTCCGCCGAGAATGCCCTTGGTCGAGGGGATCGCCCCGCCCTTGCGCGGGTCAAGCTCCACCGCCGTACGCATGGCGCGGGCGAAGCCCTTGAACAGACCTTCGCAGATGTGGTGGTTGTTGGTGCCGTAGAGCAGTTCCATGTGCAGGGTGATGCCCACGGCCTGCGAGATCGAGTGGAACCAGTGCTCGACCAGCTCGGTGTCGAACTCGCCCAGCTTCTCCTGCGTGAAACCGGCCTTCCACACGAAGTAGGGACGGCCCGAAATGTCGAGCGAGACGCGGCTCAGCGCCTCGTCCATCGGCGAATGGACGTCGCCGTAGCGGCCGATACCCGCCTTGTCGCCCAAGGCTTGAGCAATCGCCTGGCCGATCGCGATGGCGCTGTCCTCGGTCGTGTGGTGCTGGTCCACATGGAGGTCGCCCTGGATATGGCAGGTAATGTCGATCAGCGAATGGCGCGAGAACTGCTCGATCATGTGATCGAGGAAACCGATGCCGGTCGAGACGTCGTAAGTCCCGGTTCCATCGAGGTTGACCGAGACCGCGATCTGGGTCTCGTGGGTCTTGCGATTGATCGAGGCGGTGCGCATGCGAAGGGCCTATAGACCTCTGCGGCGTGGAATCAATTGTGCGTATCGCGCGCTCGTTCGGCAATCTTCGGGCAATCTTGGAGTCTGTTTGAAAAATGCTCGGATGAGCATTTTCGTTACGGCACCGGCCCACGCCCCCACCCGACCTCCCACGAAGTGTATCCTGATGGGTGGTCGGGTGGGGG
>DQIG01000286.1 GCA_003525885.1 Stenotrophomonas sp. | reverse complement strand
ATGCCGGGGCCGTCGTCGTCCACCCGCAGGCAGGCGCGCCCGCCCACACCCACCAGCGACACTTCCACCTGCGAGCGCGCGTGGCGCAGCGCGTTGCCGACCAGGTTGCTCAACGCCAGCTGCAGCAGGCGCGGCTCGGCGTCCACCCGTGGCAGGGCGCTGGGTTGCACACGCAGCACCAGGCCGGCCCGTTCGGCATCGCGGCGTGCGTCGGCCAGGCAGGCCTGCAGCCAGTCGTTGGCTTCGATGCGCTGCATCGGTTCGCCCTCGCTGGGATGCTCCAGCCGTTCGTAGGCCAGCAGTTCGCTGACCAGCCGGTTGAGCTCGGCGAGGTCACCGTGCAGGCCTTGCGCCAGGCGCGCGCGGCGCGCGGGGTCATCGCTGTCCTGCATCAGGTCCAGGCCGAAGGCCACGCGCGCGATCGGCGTGCGCAGTTCGTGCGAGATCGCATGGGTGAGGTCGCGCTGGCGCTGCACCAGCTCGGCCACGCGTGCGGCCATGCGGTTGGAGTGTTCGACGATGACCCGGATCTGCGAGCGCGGCGACACCTGCGCGCGCGCCTCCAGGTCGCCGGCGCCGATGCGGTCGGCATGCACGCGCAGGGCGTCCAGATCGCGCCAGAGCACGCGCGACCACGCATACAGGCATAGCCCGAACAGCGCCAGCATCACCGAATATGCGACCAGCGTCAGGTACAGCGAGGTGGGCGGTTCACCAGGCAGATGCAGCTGCAGCCATCGACCGTCGGGGTGTGCAGGATCCAATGGCGCCCGGACGATCTCGAACTTCTGCCGGGTGATCATCCCGTTGCGTTGCAGCTGTTGCTGTTCTTCCGCGGTGATCGGCGGCGGTGCGGCCAGCAACGCCAGCGCGATACCGTAGTGTGGTTGCCACGTCGCCAGCTGGCGCTGTTGTGCAGCTTCATCCTTGCCCTGCAGGCCCTGGCGCAGCGCGTACAGCTGTCCGCGCACCTGTTCGGCGAAGATCCGTTGCTGGGTGGGCAGGTAGATGCGGTCGAAGATCAGGTTGATCAGCAGCAGGGTGATCAGGAAGCTCGCGCCGACCAGCAGCCACAGGCGCAGGAACAACCGCTTCACGCCGACCAGGCCGCTGGATTGAACTGGTAACCGCGCCCCCACACCGTCTTGATCCGCCGCGGTTCGCGCGCATCGTCGCCGAGCTTGCGGCGCAGCTTGCCGATGCAGACGTCAACGCTGCGGTCCAGGCCGTCGAAGCCGATGCCGCGCACCGCCTGCAGGATCTGGTCACGCGACAGGATCTGCCCGGGCTGGCTGGCCAGCAGCCACAGGATTTCGAACTCGGTGGTGCCCACATCCACCGCCGCGCCGTGCAGGTGCACTTCGCGCTGCATGCGATCGATCAGCAGCTGCCCGTGCATCAGCCGGCTGGGCGTGCCGGTATTGCTGCTGCCATGGCGGCGGCGCAGCAGGGCGCGCAGGCGGGCCAGCAGCAGGCGTGGTTCGATCGGCTTGTGCACATAGTCGTCGGCACCCGATTCCAGGCCCAGCACCTGTTCGATGTCGTCCTCGCAGGCGGTCAGCATCAGGATCGGCACATCGGAGAAGCTGCGGATCTGCCGGCATACATCGATGCCACCCAGGCCGGGCAGCATCAGGTCCAGCACCACCAGCTCCGGCGCGTGCTGGCGGCAGGCCGCGCCGGCAAGATCACCGCGGGCCACATGCTGCACGGCGAAGCCATGTTCGTGGAGATAGTCGCTGACCAGTTCGGCCAGGCGACGGTCGTCCTCGACCAGCAGTACCGACGTGGGCGAACTGCTGGCGGTGGGTGTCCAGGGGGATGGCTGCATGTGCGTGGGGCCTCCGTGCCCGGGCAGGAGCGCCCGGCGGCGAAGCCTAGCAATGGTCCATGACGGCTGCCTGAATCGCGGCCAACCTGATAACCGGCGGTACGGACGTCATCGCCAGCGGTTTTCAGTGGTGCGCGCGGGCTGGCCTATGGTGGCGGTTTCCCCGGATGGAGCCTTGTGCAATGAGCGACCCGCAGTGGCAACTGGAAACCCTGGCCGTGCACGGCGGCTACCGTCCCGACCCGACCACCCGTGCGGTGGCGGTGCCAATCTACCAGACCGTGGCGTATGCGTTCGATGACACCCAGCACGGCGCCGACCTGTTCGACCTGAAGGTGCCGGGCAACATCTATACCCGCATCATGAACCCCACCACCGACGTGCTGGAGCAACGCCTGACCGCGCTGGAAGGTGGCATCGGCGCGTTGGCGCTGGCCTCGGGGCAGGCCGCGATCACCTATGCCCTCCAGACCATCGCCGAAGCCGGTGACAACATCGTCGCCTCCAGTGCGCTGTACGGTGGCAGCCTCAACCTGCTGGCGCACACGCTGCCGCAGTACGGCATCCAGGCGCGTTTCGCCGACCCGGCCGATCCCGCCGCGTTCGCCGCACTGATCGATGACCGCACCAAGGCGGTGTTCGTCGAATCGATCGGCAACCCGCGCGGCAACGTCACCGATATTGCCGCCATCGCCGAGGTCGCGCATGCCGCCGGCGTGCCGCTGATCGTCGACAACACGGTGGCCACGCCGTTCCTGTTGCGCCCGTTCGAGCACGGTGCCGACATCGTGGTGCATTCGCTGACCAAGTACCTGGGCGGCCACGGCAACAGTCTGGGTGGCGCGATCATTGATTCCGGCCGCTTCGACTGGGCTGCGCAACCCAAGCGCTTCGCGCGGCTCAACCAGCCTGATCCGAGTTACCACGGCGTGGTCTACACCGACGCACTGGGGCCGGCGGCCTACATTGGCCGCGCGCGGGTGGTGCCGCTGCGCAACACCGGCGCAGCGTTGTCGCCGTTCAATGCGTTCCTGATCCTGCAGGGCATCGAGACCCTGGCCCTGCGCATGGAACGCATCAACGCCAATGCGCTGGCCGTCGCGCAGTACCTGCAGGCGCACGACAAGGTTGCCTGGGTGCGTTACGCGGGACTGGCCGACGACCCCGAGCATGCTGCCGCGCAGCGCTACCTCGGCGGGCACGGCTCGGGTGTGTTGACCTTCGGCCTGCCGGGCGGCCGCGAAGCCGGCGCACGCTTCCTCGATGCGCTGAAGCTGTTCACCCGCCTGGTCAACCTGGGCGATGCAAAGTCGCTGGCCACTCATCCGGCCTCGACCACTCATCGCCAGCTGGATGCAGCTGAACTTGCCAAGGCGGGTGTGAGCGAAGACACCGTGCGGCTGTCGATCGGCATCGAGCACATCGGCGACCTGCGCGCGGACCTGGAGCAGGCTCTGGCCGGCGCCTGATAGCCGCGCGCTTGGTCGTCATCGCCACAAGCGATCACCACCAGCGCCGCGATGCGCTACGGTGGAACTGCCTCTCCAAGGCGTGGCAACGTGGCAATCCAGATCCCCGGTCGATGCGGGTCGACCGGGGATTTTTTTGTTTCCGGGGTCAGATCCGTTTTCCTGTGGAAAACGGATCTGACCCCATGCGCCGCCGTGTCGACCAAGGTCGACACCTACCAGAGCAGGACGCCGTTCCGACAGATCGCAGGAATCTGTCGAAGGCGGGGTGGGGCCGGTTGCAGGGGCGTGAGCGCCATGGATGGCGCGACCGAGCCTCCATGGATGGATTCACGGCGTCCCCTGCGACCGGCCTCACCCCGCCATCCCACGGAATGCCAGCCTTTGCTTTCGCCGTTGCCGTTGCTTCAGCAGGTGCAGGGCTGCAAGCCCTGCCGCACACCCCTCACACCACAGGAATGCTGTGCTGCCCCAGATTCCGGTACGGCGGCGTGGACATGATCATCTCCGCCAGCGAATAGGCCAGCTCGCGCTCGGCCATCACCGTGCCATCCGCGCCGTGCTCCAGCAGATGCTTCACCTCGGCATCGCTGTGCGCGCGCGCCAGCAGGGTCAGGTCAGGGTTGATCGCCCGCAGTTTGGCCAGAGCCTCACCGGCTTCCAGCGGCTGCGGAATCGCCAGCACCGCGATCTTGGCGCGCTCCGGATGGGCCTCGGCCAATACCCGGTCGGCGGCGGCACTGCCGCGGATGGCCGCCAGACCCTTGGCGTGCGCCTGCTCGACGTGTTCCTTGTTGTCATCGATCACCAGCACCGGCACGCCACGGTCGCGCAGCACCTGCGCCAGCTCACTGCCCACCCGGCCATAGCCGATCACGATGGCATGGTCATGCAGGTCGCGCGAGGGACCGGTGGCCTCTTCGGGCTCGGCGGCCTGGGGCGACTGTTCCTGCTTGGCCTGCCAACGGTCGAGCAGGCCGAACACCAGCGGGTTGAGCATGATCGACACCAGCGCACCGGCCAGCACCAGCGACTGGCCTTCCTTGGGCAGGATCTGCAGGGCGACGCCGAGGCCGGCGATGATGAAGGCGAACTCACCGATCTGCGCCAGGCTGGCCGAGATGGTCAGCGCGGTGCTGGTCGGATGACCGAACGCACGTACGATGAAGAACGCGGCGGCCGACTTGCCGAACATGATGATCAGCACCGTGGCCAGCACCTGCCACGGGTGCTGGATGAGGATGTTGGGGTCGAACAGCATGCCGACCGAGACGAAGAACAGCACCGCGAACGCATCGCGCAGCGGCAGCGAATCGTGTGCCGCCTTGTGGCTCAGCTCCGATTCGTTGAGCAGCATGCCGGCGAAGAACGCGCCCAGTGCGAACGAGACGCCGAACAACATGGCCGAGCCGAACGCCACGCCCAGCGCGATCGCCAGCACCGACAGGGTGAACAGTTCGCGCGAACCGGTGCCGGCGATGCGCTCCAGGATCCACGGAATGACCCGGCGGCCGACCACCAGCATCACCGCCACGAACAGGCCCAGCTGCACGAAGGTCCAGCCGATGTCGGCCAGCACGCTGCCCAGCGAGTGCGATTCCTTGGCCGCATCGGGGCCGAACACGCCGGCCATCACCGGCATCATCACCAGTGCCAGCACACAGGCCAGGTCTTCCACGATCAGCCAGCCGACCGCGATCTTGCCGCGCATCGTCTCCAGCAGGCGGCGTTCCTCCATCGCCCGCAGCAGCACCACAGTACTGGCGGTGGCCAGCGAGAAACCGAAGATGACGCCATGGATGGCCGGCCAGCCCATCAGCGAGGCCACCCCCCAGCCGAGCAGGGTGGCGACCGCGATCTGGCCGATGGCACCGGGGATGGCGATGGCCTTGACCGCCATCAGGTCCTTCAGCGAGAAGTGCAGGCCGACGCCGAACATCAGCAGCATCACGCCCAGTTCGGCCAGCTGGTTGGCCAGCGCCTGGTCGGCGACGAAGCCGGGGGTGAACGGTCCTACGCAGATGCCAGCAACCAGGTAACCGACCAGGGGAGACAAGCGGAGCTTGTTGGCCAGCGCGCCGAAGATGAAGGCGAGCCCGAGGCCAACGGCAACGATGTTGATCAGGTCGGTGTCATGGTGCATCGGCACTCGCAGGAAATCGGGGGTATCCCGATTTTCACCGATGAGGCCAGATACGGCAAACCTTAAATGCGAATGGGGTCAAATCCCTTTTCCCGCAGGAAAAGGGATCTGACCCCACCAGGGAGTTGCCGGCCAGCGGCCGGCACTACCAGGGAACCGTCCGCCAGCACTTACCAGGTGTACTTGACCCGCCCGTACACATACGCGCCGTTGAAGCCGAACGGCGAGTAGTTGCTGTACGGCAGCATGCCGAAGGTCGAGTTCTGCAGGTCTTCGGTGCGGTCCGGGTACTCGTTCAGCAGGTTGTCGGCACCCACGGTCAGCGTCCAGTTGCTGCTCGGCTTGTAGCTGGCCGAGGCATCCAGCACCCACTTGTCGCCGTAGGTCTGGTCGCGCAGCGCGGTGGCCGAGTTGCGCACGGTGAACCTGCCGTAACGGGTGGCGGCCAGGCCCAGCTCCCAGTGATCCGAACGCCAGGTGCCGCTCAGGATCGCCTTGTCACGTGGGTAGCTGTCCTCGATGCGGCCGATTTCATCGCGGCCGATCAGCGACTGGTTCAGGCCCAGCGTGCCGAACACCGCCGGGGTGCCGCCGACGCGACGCACTTCGGTGTCGTTGTAGCTGTACGCAGCGGTCAGTTCCAGGCTGCTGGCAGTGAACGGCACGGTGTAGCTGGACACGAAGTCGACGCCGCGGGTGCGCGTATCCAGGCCGTTGGTGAAGTACGAGAACGCAGTTACCTGCGGCAGGCCCAGGCTGGTCAGCAGCGCGCTGCTGGCCGCATTGGTGGTGATGCTCGACGACAGCGCGATGCGGTCATCGATGTCGATCTGGTAAGCATCGACGGTGATGTACAGGCGGTCGACCGGCTGCAGCACCAGGCCCAGGCTGTAGGAGGTGGACGTCTCGGCCTTCAGCGGCGAGGCGCCGAGCGCCTGCGCGGCCGCGCTGGTGGTCGGGAAGGTGCCGCGCTCGACGAACACGCCGTTGGTGAACTGGCTGGTGACCGCCTGGTAGCCCTGCTGCGCCAGCGACGGCGCACGGAAGCCGCTGGACGCGGTGGCCCGCAGCGCGACCTTGTCGGTGAACGCGTAGCGCGCCGACAGCTTGCCGGAGAAGCGGTCGCCGAAGTCCGAGTAGTCCTCGTAGCGGCCGGTGATGCCCGTCGAGAACTTCTCGGTCAGGTCTGCTTCCAGGCCGGCGTAGACGGCGTAGTTGTGGCGGTCTGCATGCACTTCATTGGTCGGGGTGAAGCCACCGAAGCCCTGCGCGCCACTGCCGGTGTACGAGTTCAGTTCGCCCGGCTTCTGATCCCACTTCTCCTTGCGGTACTCACCACCGAAGGACAGCGTGACCGGGTAGGCCAGGCCCCAGTCCAGCGACTTGGTCAGGTCGGCGTTGAAGATGTCCTGCTGGTACTTCAACGTGCCGTCGTAGAACGAGCGCGGGCTGGTCGCGCCCAGGCTGTAGTTGATGCTGTTGCGGGTGTGGAAGTCGAGGGTGTTCTCGCCGTGGTTCAGGCTCAGGTCCCAGGTCCAGCCGTTGTCGGTGTTGCCCTTGACCCCGGCCACCAGCGAGCGGTCCTTGGAGTACTGGTTGATCTCCGGCACGAAGCCGTCCGGGTAGGTCTGCGCCAGCAGGGCGGTCTGCCCGTTGTGGTTGCGCGAGCGGTAGAACGCGAACGAGGTGATATCGCGATTGCTGAGCAGCGCGCTGGCGTAGCCGGTCACGCGGTCGCTGAAGTCGAAGCTGGCATTGACCGAGGCGGCCGTGGCATCCACGCGCGGGTCGCCGACGATGAAGGTCTTCTGGCCGATGCTCGGGTAGTTGCCGGTGTTCGGCGTGGTGCCGCGGTACGGGCCGGCGCGGTTGCTCTCGTCCTGCTGGCTGATCTGGCCGGCCACGTGGACGCGGCCACGGCCATTGCCGAACTCGACGCCGGTATCGCCGGAGAGCTGGTACTTGTTGCCGTCACCGGCCGAGTACTGGCCATAGTCCACCGCCAGGCTGCCGCCACTGCCGCTGCCCTTGAGCACGATGTTGATGACGCCGGCGATGGCGTCCGAGCCGTACTGCGCCGACGCGCCGTCGCGCAGCACTTCCACGCGCTCGATGGCGGCGATCGGGATCGCGTTGATGTCCACTGCCGACGAGCCACGGCCAATGCTGCCGTTGACGTTGATCATCGCCGAGGTGTGGCGGCGCTTGCCGTTGACCAGCACCAGCACCTGGTCCGGTGACAGGCCACGCAGCTGCGCCGGGCGCACGCCGCTGGTGCCGTCGGTCAGGGCAGGGCGCGGGAAGTTCAGCGAGGGCAGCGCGCGCGACAGCGCCGTGGCCAGCTCGCTGGTGCCGGTGGACTGCAGGGCTTCGGGGGTGATGATGTCGATCGGCGACTGCGATTCGGCGACCGTACGGTCGGCCACGCGGGTGCCGGTGACGATCACCGTGTCCAGGGTATTGGCGGCGGTGCCGGTCTGCTGCGCAGCGGCGACGAACGGAGAGCCACCGAGTGCGACAGCGACGGCGGCGGCGATCAGGCTGGTCTTGCGGGTCATCGGGATGGGGCTCCGGTTGGCGGGGGCGGCACCGGAATCGACATCACGGGGGTGAGGCGGACGGCGGTTGTTGCGGTGCGCAAAGCAGGAATTAACGGGATATTCAGTGCCTGTCAAATGCCGGTCATCGGGAAAAACGTTGCAGCAGCAACCATTTAGCCCGGATCGGCGCTTGCGGGGAGGGGGCCCGGGAGGCGCGCGGCGAGGACGTGGGAGAGAGGAACGCCGGCCGCCGCGCATCCCGGGGCGCGTCAAGTATTCGTTAACGCTAGAATTGCGTCGCAGGAACAGTGCTCACCAGCACATTCCATTCGGTTATATGGACGCCTTCCCCCATGATTTCGCTTCGTAATTTCGCCTTGCGCCGCGGCGAGCGGCTGCTGTTGTCCAATGTCGACCTGACCCTGCACGCCGGTTACCGGGTGGGTGTGGTCGGCCGCAACGGTGCTGGCAAGTCCAGCCTGTTCGCGGCGGTGAAGGGCGAGCTGGAGGCGGACAAGGGCGACGTCGACCTGCCCGGCAAGGTGCGCATCGCCAGCGTTGCCCAGGAGACCCCGTCGCTGCCCGACCCGGCGCTGAGCTTCGTGCTCGGCGGCGACATCGAGGTGGCCGCAGTGCTGGCCGCCGAGGCCGAGGCGACCGCCCGCGAGGACTGGGAGGCCGTGGCCGAGGCGCACACCAAGATGGCCGAGCTCAATGCCTACGACGCCGAAGCGCGTGCCGGCAAGCTGCTGCACGGCCTGGGTTTCCCGGCCGAGACCCACCACCGCGCGGTGTCTTCGTTCTCCGGCGGCTGGCGCGTGCGCCTGAACCTGGCGCGCGCGCTGATGATGCCCAGCGACCTGCTGCTGCTGGACGAACCGACCAACCACCTGGATCTGGATGCGGTGTACTGGCTGGAACAGTGGCTGCTGAAGTACCCGGGCACCCTGCTGCTGATCTCGCACGACCGCGAGTTCCTCGACAACGTGGCGACCCACACCCTGCACCTGCACGGTGGTGGCGCCAAGCTCTACCCGGGCGGCTACACCGATTTCGAGCGCCAGCGCGCCGAACAGCTGCGCCAGCAGCAGATCGCGCACGAGAAGGAACAGGCCGAGCGCGCCCACCTGCAGAGCTTCATCGACCGCTTCAAGGCGCAGGCCAGCAAGGCGGCGCAGGCGCAGAGCCGCATGAAGCGCCTGGCCAAGCTGGCCGGTACCGAAGCGGTTCGGGCCGAGCGCGAGTTCCGCATCGAGTTCGCACCGCCGGCCAAGCTGCCGTTTTCGCTGATCCGCCTGAACCACGTCGAGGCCGGCTACGGCAAGGACGCGGTGATCCTGCACAACGTCGGCTTCGGCCTGGAAGCGGGCCAGCGCATCGGCCTGCTCGGCCCGAACGGTGCGGGTAAGACCACCCTGGTGAAGACCCTGGTGGGCGAACTGGCACCGATCGTCGGCGAGCGCATGGCGCACCCGGACCTGAAGATCGGCTACTTCGCCCAGCACACGGTGGAGTCGCTGCACGAGGGCCAGTCGCCGATGGAGCACTTCCGCGAGATTGCTCCGGACGCACCGAACCAGTCGTTCCGCGATTTCCTCGGCAAGTGGAACTTCCCCGGCGACCGCGCATTCGAGCCGGTCGATGGTTTCTCCGGTGGCGAGCGCGCACGCCTGGCGCTGGCGCTGATCGCCTGGCAGCAGCCGAACGTGCTGCTGCTGGACGAACCGACCAACCACCTTGACCTGGAAATGCGCGAAGCGCTGGCCGAAGCACTGGCCACTTTCGAAGGCGCGATCGTGATGGTCTCGCATGACCGTCATCTGATCGGCCTGGTCTGCGACACCTACTGGCGCGTTGCCGATGGCGTGGTCGAGCCGTTCGACGGTGACCTGGATGCGTACGCTGCGTGGCTGCGCACCCGTCCGCAGGCGCAGGGCACCAAGGCGCGCATGGAACAGGTGGAAGAGCCGGTGGTGGTCAAGACCGCACCGGTGGCGCAGGTGGTGCAGAAGAAGCCGGTGAACCCGCACAAGCTGGCCGCGGCCGAAGCCAAGGTGGCCGAGCTGGAAGGCGCACTGGCCGAACTGGACCGCCAGCTGGCCGACCCGGCCAACTACGCCGATGCCACCCGCATGGCGGTGATCGGCCGTGACCGCGAAACCGCCGCTGCCCAGCTGGAAAAGGCTGAGGCAGCGTGGATGGAACTGCTGGAGGCCTGACCGGTAGTGCCGGCTGAGCGGTAGTGCCGGCCGCTGGCCGGCAGCGCGATGCGCTCACAACGATCAAGGGTTGCCGGCCAGCGGCCGGCACTACCTACGCGCCCTGCGCCTGCAGCCATTCGCGGAACCGCTTCGCCGGCTCGCGCTCGGCGCGCGAGCGCAGTCGCGTCAGCCAGTAGCGCCCCAGCTCCAGCGTGGTGCTGAACGGCTGCAGCAAGCGGCCTTCGGCCAGCTCCTGCTCGAACATGCGCAGCGGCAGCAGCGCCACGCCGGCGCCGCCGACCGCGGCCATCGCCACCGTCAACGACGAATCAAACACCGGCCCGCGGGCTTCCACGCCGCTGACTCCAGCTGCCTGCAGCCAGCGCGGCCATTCGTCGCTGCGGTAGGAGCGCAACAACGGCAGTGTGGCGAGGTCGCGCGGCTGCTTCAGCCGCCGCGCCAATGCCGGTGCGCACAGCGGTGCGAACGGCGCATCGAGGATCGCCGTGCAGGCCTGGCCCTGCCAGTCGCCATCACCGAAGCGGATGGCCAAGTCCAGCCCTTCGCCGGCAAGATCGATGCGGTTGTTGTGGGTCTGCAGGCGCAGTTCGATGTCCGGGTGCGCCGCCTCGAACGCGGCCAGCCGTGGCAGCAGCCAGCCGGTGGCGAAGGTGCCGACCACCCCCAGCGTCAGTACTTCGCGGGCCGGCCCGCCGGTGTAGCGCGCGATGCTGGCCGAGATGCGCTCGAACGATTCGTTGAGCACTGGATACAGCGCCGCGCCTTCATCGGTCAGCGCCACGCCGCGCGGCAGGCGATGGAACAGGCGGATCCCGAGCCGGTCTTCCAGGCCCCGGATCTGATGGCTCAGTGCCGCCTGGCTGACGCACAGCTCGAGCGCGGCGCGGGTGAAATTCTGGTGGCGCGCGGCGGCCTCGAAGGCACGCAGCGCGTTCAGTGGCAGGGTCGGGTGCAGCATCGCGCAGTCGTGAGCTGGAGTGATGGGTGATCCTACCCCGTCAAAGCGCGGTTTCGGGAAAATAAGGAGTTAATTGCATAAGGCATGAATTTAATTGATGCCTTACGCTGATTTTTTGCGCTGGTCGCCTCCAGGGGAGGCCTCAATAATCGAGCAGTCCCCCAGGAGAACCCGCATGCTCGCCCGTCGCCGATTCCTGCAGTTCAGTGGTGCCGCCGTCGCTTCTTCGCTTGCCCTGCCGTTGCTGGCGCGTGCGGCAGGCAAGGCCAGCGCGGGCACGCCGACCGAGGCTGCCATCACCGCTGGCACCGATTTCGCAGCGCTGGAGAAGGCCTGTGCCGGCCGCCTTGGCGTGACCCTGCTCGACACCGCCAGCGGCCGTCGTTTCGGTCATCGCCAGGACGAGCGCTTCCCGATGTGCAGCACCTTCAAGAGCATGCTGGCGGCCACCGTGCTCAGCCAGGCCGAGCGCACGCCGGCATTGCTGGATACGCGCGTGCCGGTGCGCGACGCCGATCTGCTCTCGCATGCGCCGGTTACCCGCCGCCATGCCGGCAAGGACATGACCGTGCGTGACCTGTGCCGGGCCACGCTGATCACCAGTGACAACACCGCCGCCAACCTGCTGTTCGGTGTGGTCGGCGGTCCGCCAGCAGTGACCGCTTTCCTGCGTGCCAGCGGCGATCCGGTAAGCCGGAGTGACCGGCTGGAGCCGGAACTGAACACCTTCGCCGAGGGCGATCCGCGCGATACCACCACGCCGGCGGCGATGGCCACCACCCTGCAGCGCGTGGTGCTGGGCGAGGTACTGCAACCGGCCTCGCGGCAGCAGTTGGCCGACTGGCTGATCGACAACGAGACCGGTGACGCCTGCCTGCGCGCGGGCCTGGGCAAGCGCTGGCGGGTGGGCGACAAGACCGGCAGCAACGGTGAGGACGCGCGCAACGACATCGCGGTGCTGTGGCCACTGGCCGGCGGCGCGCCGTGGGTGCTGACCGCCTACCTGCAGGCCGGGGCGATCAGCTACGAACAGCGTGCAGTGGTCCTGGCCCAGGTGGGGCGCATCGCCGATCGACTGATCGGATGAGGTAACCGGGAGTCATCCAGAAACGGCTTGCCGGATCGGTCCGGCGCGCGCATCCTGCGCGCGTTCGAACCACACGGAAGTCCCCCATGAGCCATGAGTTGATCTACCTGCTGCTGATCTTTGCGCTGCTGGTGATCCCGCGCGCGCTGCAGCGTTTCAGCCTGCCTGCGCCGCTGACCTGCCTGCTGTTCGGCATCATCGGCATGCTGTGGCTGGGCGACCAGGCGCACGACGCGGTGATCGGCCTGCTGGCCACGCTGGGAATTTCCTCGCTGTTCCTGTTTGCTGGCCTGGAAGTGGATCTGCAGGCACTGCGGCGCGGCATGTGGCCACTGCTGGCGCATCTGGTGATCCGCAGCGCCACGCTGTTCGGGGTCGGCTGGTTGGCCTGGCGCTACGCGGGATTGCCGTGGCAGGCCGCCGGGCTGCTGGCGTTGGCGCTGCTGACGCCCTCCACCGGCTTCATCATGGACTCGCTGTCGCGGCTGGGCTTGAGCGAGGACGAGCGCTTCTGGGTCACCAGCAAGGCCATCGCCGGCGAACTGCTGGCGTTGGCCGCCTTGTTCATCGTGCTGCAGGCCGGTGATCCGGGGCACATGGCGCTGTCCAGCCTGGCGCTGCTGGCGATGATGGTGGGCCTGCCGCTGCTGTTCATCGCGCTGGGCCGCTGGGTGGCGCCGCACGCGCCGGGCTCGGAGTTCTCGCTGCTGGTAATGGTCGGCATGGTCGCGGCGTACATCACCTATCTGCTGGGCGTGTACTACCTGGTGGGCGCGTTCATCGCCGGCCTGGTCGCGCGCCTGCTGCACCAGCGCATGCCGCTGCTGGCCTCGCACGAGAACCTGCACGCGCTGCGCCTGTTCGCCTCGTTCTTCGTGCCGTTCTACTTCTTCAACGCCGGCACCAAGGTGCCCAGCGAAGCACTGAGCTTCGAGGCGCTGGGGCTGGGCATCGTGATCACCCTGGTGGTGCTGCCGCTGCGCATCGGCGTGGTCTGGCTGCAGCGCCGGGTGATGTTCGGCGAGAGCTTCCGCAGCAGCCTGCGGGTCTCGCTCGCGCTCGCCCCGACCCTGATCTTCACCCTGGTGCTGGCGGCGATCATGCGCGAGCGTTTCCAGATTCCGGCGGTACTGTTCGGCGCGCTGCTGCTGTACGCCGCACTGACCACGCTGCTGCCGTCGCTGGTGTTCCGCACACCGTTCGACGTCGATCCGGTGGAGCAGGAACCGGCGGGCGAGGGTGAGGCCGCACCGGTAGCGGCCACCGAAGTCATCCACGCCGAGCCGTTGAAGGCGCCGCTGCCGCCACAGGGCTGAGCCGCAGCCGCGCGCAGCGGCTTGCACTCCCGTGTGCCAACGCAGACACTGCGCGCCCGTGAAGCGCGCCCTGTCTTGGGCGGCCACAGTCAGGAGCAACAGGCGTGACCCAGGAAAGCAACCCAGACCGCAGCCTGTTGCCGGGGAGGATCCTGTTGTGGTTCTCGGCGATCACGCTGCTGATCCTGCTGGTCTGCAGCTGGTCGATGCCACCGGTTGATGCCTCCGGTTTCCGGCAGACGCAGACTGCACTGTCGATCGATTGGTTGCTGCGCGGCGGCCCCTGGCTGGACTACGTGACCCCGGTACTGGGGGCGCCCTGGTCGATTCCCTTCGAGTTCCCGTTCTACCAGTGGTTGGCGGCGTTGCTTTCCAGCCTCACGGGCATGAGTGCCGACAACAGTGGGCGACTGGTCTCCACCGTCTTCCATGTCGGCTGCATCTGGCTGGTCTACCGCACGCTGCTGGCGTGGCGCCCTGACCGCACGCTGGCGCTGTGTGTGGCCGGCGCTTTTGCGGTCTCGCCGTACGCGCAGTTCTGGGGGCGCTCGGTGATGATGGAGTCCAGCGCCGTGTTCTTCGGGCTGCTCTTTGTCTGGGCGATGGCGCGCCTGCGCAGCCAGCCGCGCGCGTGGGTGGGCCTGGTTGCCATCGTCGCAGCCGTGACGTCCGCAGCCATCAAGGTCACCTCGTTCTTCGGCTTCGCCGCGTTCGTTGCGCTGGCCTTCCTGTGGCTGGCCCTGCGCGAGCATGGCTGGCGCCCGCAGTGGCTGCAGCAGCATTGGCGGCTGCTGTTCTGGGGTGGCCTGTCCGCACTTGCCGTGCTGGCCACGCTGGGCCTGTGGCTGCAGCATGCCGACGCGCTGAAGGCGCAGTCGGCGCTGGGCCGGCAGATCACCTCCGATGCGCTGTCCGCGTGGAATTACGGCACCCTGCAGCAGCGCCTGGATCCTGCCACCTGGTGGGGCACGGTGTTCAAGAAGCGCTTCTCCGGTGCGATCGGCTCCAACTGGATCTTCCTGATCTTCGTCATCGCCGGGCTCTGGCAGAAACGCACGCGCGCGGCGGTGGGGATCCTGCTGCTGGCCTACCTGGCGCCGTTCGTGGCATTCATCAACCTGTACATCGCCCATCCCTACTACCAGGCGGCCAATATCGTGTTCGCCACCTCGATCATCGGCCTGGTGCTGTGGTCGACGGTGGTGGCGGCCGAAGCGGCGGGCAAGCCGCGCCGTGGCGTCGCACTGGCGATCTTCCTCTGCGTGCTGTCGGTGGGCTTTGGACTGGTGAAGTCGCTGAAGGACATCAAGGAAGCACGCGAGCCGACGCCGGTTGCGCAGATTGCCGAGGTCATCCGTACCGGCACGACGGCGCAGGGCGTGGTGGTCGCGTTCGGACAGGACTGGTCCTCCGAACTGCCGTATTTCTCCGGCCGCCGGGCCGTGATGATTCCGGACTGGGCATCGGACGATGCGCTTGCGTCGATGGCTGCAGATGACGCGGCATTGGGTGGATTGCCGCTGGCCGCGCTGGTCAACTGCCCCAACCAGGTGGGCAGCAGCCCCGAGCGCGTGCAATGGCTGGCTGAGATCACCCGCCGTTATGCCGCCGACGGCCAGAAGCAGGAAGTGGGCGGTTGCGAGGTCTGGCTGCACCACTGATGTGACGTGGCCGGTCCGCGTGGTTTGCGCGTACCGGCCCGGGTCGTTAGGGTTGGGGCATGAGACTGCCTGCCGTTGTTGCCGCTTCCGCCCTCCTGCTCAGCCTCGCTGCCTGTTCGCAGCGTTCCGATACGGTCGCCCATGATCTGGCGACCGCACCGGCCGATGCCTTCATGGCCGCCATCGCCGCGCATTGCGGCCAGGCCTATGAGGGCCGGGTGGTGGAGGACACGCCGGCACCGACCGGCAAGGACCCGTTCGCCGGCCAGCGCCTGGTCATGCATGTGCGCGGCTGTGCCGATCCTGCCCATGAATTGCGGATTCCCTTCCATGTGGGGGATGACCACTCGCGCACCTGGGTGCTGACCCGCACCGAAAACGGCCTGCGCCTGAAGCACGATCATCGCCACCAGGATGGCAGCGCAGATGCGATCACCCTCTACGGTGGCGACAGCACGCCGCCGGGCACCGCCGAGCGCCAGCAGTTCCCGGCCGACTCCGACTCGGTGGCGATGTTCCGTCGTGCCGACATACTGGCGTCCACGCACAACACCTGGGCGATGGAGATCGACCCGGACCAGACCTTCGTCTACGAGCTGACGCGCCCGGAGGGCCGCCGTTTCCGCGTGAAGTTCGACCTGAGCAAGCCGGTCGATCTGCCGCCGCCGCCGTGGGGCGACGAGAAGGCGCCAGCACCCTGATCCCGGGGGCGGATCCCTCCTGCGGAGGGCTCCGAACCCGGAAAGATCCCCAGTAGATCCACGCCATGCGTGGATGCGGGATACCTGACCGGGGTCAGAGCCCTGGCCCCCGGCCAGGGATCCGACCCCCTCAATCAGCGCGCGCCGAAGCGCGCCCGGCAACCATTGCTCACCCACACCTGGCCGCGCGCATAGCCCCAGCTGCGGCCCTCCTGGCAGGCGCTGCCGGACAGCTGCTGCTGCAGCACCGGCCGACCCTGGCGCTCATCCCAGTCGCAGTTCTGCGTGCGGTTGTTGTTGCTGCTGCAGGTGATCGAGTAGTTGCTGTTGCCGCCACCCCAACCACCGCCGCCGCCGCCCCAGCCGCGGGCCTCGGCGAATTCGGCACGACAGCCGCCGTTGACCCAGACTGCGCCGTTGCGCACGCCCCAGGTGCGGCCTTCCTGGCAGGGGCTGCCGGACAGCTGGCGGACCAGCTGCGCATTGCGCCAGCCGGTAGTGCAGACCCGTTCGCGGTTGTTCTGGCTCTCGCAGCGGATCACCCCGTCCTGTGCGGCGGCCGGGGCGGAGGGCAGGGCGAGCGTGGCGATGGCGCCCAGGCTCAGGGTCACGGCCAGGCTGGCCAGGGACAGCGGATTCATGGCGGCATCCCATACGGTGGCAGGTGCCTGACTATAGGGAAGGGGGCGATCAAGCCGGTGTGACTGGCCGGATTTGCCCCGGCCGGGGCCTCGGCCGCAGAATACGAGGCTTTCCGGCCCCCATCCGGTGCCGGCGTTCTCCAGCGGAGCTTCCCCCCAATGCGTACCCACTTCTGCGGCCTGGTCGACGAGACCCTGATTGGCCAGACTGTCACCCTCGCCGGCTGGACCGACGTGGCCCGTAACCAGGGCGGCGTCTGCTTCATCGATCTCCGGGATCATGAAGGCATCGTGCAGGTGACCGTGGAGGTCGACAACGCCGAAGTGTTCGCCGTGGCCGCCTCGCTGGGCTATGAGGACGTGCTGCAGGTGGAAGGCGTCGTGCGCGCCCGCCACGCGGTGAACGACAAGATGCGCACCGGCAAGGTGGAAGTGATCGCCACTGCCATCACCGTGCTGAACAAGGCCGCGCCGCTGCCGTTCCACGCCCACGAGAACCCGGGCGAAGAAACCCGCCTGAAGTACCGTTACCTGGACCTGCGCCGCCCGGAAATGCAGCGCATGCAGCGCACCCGCATCAAGCTGGTGCAGGCCCTGCGCCGCCACCTGGACGAGAAGGGCTTCCAGGACATCGAGACCCCGATCCTGACCAAGGCCACCCCGGAAGGCGCCCGCGACTTCCTGGTGCCGGCGCGCATGCACCCGGGCGAGTTCTACGCCCTGCCGCAGAGCCCGCAGCTGTTCAAGCAGATCCTGATGGTGGCCGGCTTCGACCGCTACTACCAGATCGCGCGCTGCTTCCGCGACGAAGCGCTGCGTGCCGACCGCCAGCTGGAATTCACCCAGCTGGACATGGAATTCGCTTTCGTCCGCGAACGTGATGTGCAGGACTTCGTCGAAGACATGATCCGCGCCATCTTCAAGGAAGTGGTGGACGTGCAGCTGGATGCCAGCTTCCCGCGCATGACCTGGGCCGAGGCGATGCGTCGCTACGGTTCGGACAAGCCGGACCTGCGCATCGCGCTGGAGCTGGTCGATGTGGCCGAACTGGTCAAGGACAGCGAGTTCCCGGTGTTCACCGGCCCGGCCAACGACGCCGAAGGCCGCGTCGCTGCACTGCGCATCCCGGGTGGGGCGTCGCTGTCGCGCAAGCAGATCGACGAGTACGCCGCGCATGCCGCCAAGTACGGCGCCAAGGGCCTGGCCTACATCAAGATCGCCGACAACGGCGAAGTCAGCTCGCCGATCCAGAAGTTCTTCAGCGAGGCCTCCTTCGCTACGCTGGTCGCCCACGTCGGCGCCGGCAACGGCGACATCGTGTTCTTCGGTGCCGGTGGCTACAACAAGGTCTCCGACTTCATGGGCGCGCTGCGCCTGAAGGCCGGCAAGGACTTCGGCCTGGTCGCCGACGGCTGGGCGCCGCTGTGGGTCACCGACTTCCCGATGTTCGAGTGGGACGAGGAAGAACAGCGCTACGTCGCCCTGCATCACCCCTTCACCGCACCGGCCGTGGACGACATCGCCGACCTGCGTGCCAATGCCCGTACCGCCGTCTCGCGCGGCTACGACATGGTGCTCAACGGCAATGAAATCGGCGGCGGTTCGATCCGTATCCACCGTCCGGACATGCAGAGCGCGGTGTTCGAGCTGCTTGGCATCGGTGCCGAAGAAGCCCGCGCCAAGTTCGGCTTCCTGCTCGACGCGCTGAACTACGGCGCGCCGCCGCACGGTGGCATCGCCTTCGGCATCGACCGCATCGCCGCGCTGATGGCCGGCACCGAGTCGATCCGCGACGTCATCCCGTTCCCGAAGACCACCGGTGCACAGGATCTGATGACCGACGCGCCGTCGCCGATCGTCGACGCGCAGCTGGCCGAAGTGCACATCCAGGTTCGCCCCAAGACCAACTGATCAGGAGATCCAGGCAATGACCGAGTTTGCGTTTTCGCTGGAGTGGGAAAAGCTGGGCAATGAAGGCTCCGAGGCCAACCTGGTCACCGAGCGTGCACGCGTGTTCGGTGGTTGGCTGGTCCGCGTCGGCACCAACCCGGCGGCGATGGCCCTGACCTTCGTCGCCGACGGCGAAGGCCGTTGGGACGGTGAAGACTTCGGCGTCGAGGATTACGAGGACGACGAAGAGGAAGAGTACGACGAGGACGAGGAAGGCGAGGAAGAAGAGGACGAGGACGAAGAGGAATACGAGGAAGAGGACGAGGAAGAAGAAGCGGAATCGTCTGAGAAGGCTTGACCCGCGCTTCGCCCTGACGTCAACTTCCTGCATGTACTCGATCCGCCGCGCCACCGTGGAAGACGCGCCGACCCTGTCGGCGCTGGCCGCCCGCACGTTCACCGAAACCTTCGGCCATCTGTATCCGCCGCACGATCTGCAGGCCTTCCTCGAGGAGGCCTACACGGTCGAGCGCCAGCGCGTGATCCTGGCCCACCCCGATTACGCGGTGTGGCTGCTGGAGCTGGACGGGGAGGCGGTCGGCCATGCTGCCGCCGGCCCCTGCGGCCTGCCGCATCCGGATGTGAAACCCGGTGACGGCGAACTCAAGCGCCTGTACCTGGTCAAGACGCAGCAGAGCTGCGGCTGGGGCAGCCGCCTGCTGGAAACCGCGCTGGCCTGGCTGGAGCACGAAGGCCCGCGCACGCTGTGGTTGGGTGTGTGGTCAGAGAACTTCGGCGCGCAACGCTTCTACGCCCGCTACGGTTTCGAGAAGGCCGGCGAGTACCTGTTCCCGGTCGGTGACACCCAGGACCTCGAATTCATCCTGCGCCGCGCACCGCGCGCGGCCTGACGTTCACCGTCGCTTGCTGCGCGCGCGTGTTCAATTGCCCCACGTTCCTGCCCCGCTGACCGCCAGGCTGTTTGCATGACTCCCCCCGTATTGCTGCTGCATGGCATCTGGAATGCCCGTGCCTGGGTCGGGCCGCTGGCCTGGCGCCTGCGCGCGCGTGGTTTCCAGGTGCACGCGTTCGGCTATTCCTCGGTGTTCGGTGGCCCCGACGTCGCCGTGCCGCAGCTTCTGGAGCGTCTGGCCGATGCCGGACCGCTGTCGCTGGTCGGCCACAGCCTGGGCGGATTGCTTGCGCTGGAAGCGCTGCGCCGCAATCCGCAGCTGCCGGTGCAGCGCGTGGTCTGCCTGGGCTCGCCGCTGCGCGGCAGCGGCACCGCGCGTTCGTTGTCCGAGCACGGCTGGGGCCTGGCGCTGGGCCGCAGCAGCGAATTGTTGCTTGACGGCTTGCCGGATTGGCAGGGCAATGCCGAAGTCGGGCTGATCGCCGGTTCCGTGCCGCACGGGCTGGGCAGCCTGCTGGGGGCGATGGACGATGCCTCCGACGGCACCGTGGCACTGGCCGAGACCCGTTTGCCGGGCCTGGCCGACCATTGTGTGGTCCGCACCAGCCACAGCGGCCTGGTGGTGTCGCCCGATGCCGCGCGGCAGACCGCCCATTTCCTGCGCCACGGCCAGTTCGACCATACCCGCGACGCCGCCGCCGCGTAATTTGGTGGGTGCGACCGGCCGGCCT
>DQIG01000287.1 GCA_003525885.1 Stenotrophomonas sp. | reverse complement strand
CCAGCGGCCGGCACTACCCGATGCCCAACCCCGGAATCGCGCTGATGCTGTCCGGATCGAATCCGGCCAGTTCGGCGAAATGACGGCCACGCGCCACGTAATCGCGGTAGGCACCAAAACTGGGCGCACCCGGCGACAGCAGCACCACCCCGCCCTGCGCACCCAGCGCGGCACTCGCCAGCGCCATCGCCTCGGGCAGATCAGCGGCGGCGTGCAGGCCGAAGCGGCCGGCATCGGCCAGCGGCTGCAGCATGGCGTGGATGCGCGGGCCGTTGCTGCCCATGGTCACGATCTCCACCGGTGGCACGTCGTGCGCCATGTGCTGCATGAAATCGGTCCAGTCCAGCCCACGGTCGTGCCCGCCGACCAGCAGCGCAATGCGTTGCCCGGCGAAGCACTCCAGCGCGGCCAGGCTGGCGTGCGGCGTGGTGCTGATCGAATCGTTGACGTAGGTCAGGCCATCGGCCACACCAATGCGCTGCAGGCGGTTCGGCAGCGGGCGGAAATTCTGCACCGCCGGTGCCAGCGCCACGGCATCCAGGCCCAGCGCTTCCAGCGCGGCCAGCACTGCGCACAGGTTGCCGCGGTTGTGGCGGCCCGGCAGCGGCGTGTTGCGGGTATCGAACACCGCCTGCTCGCCACGGTGCACGACATCGCCACGCATGTGCCAGCCCTGCGGCTGGTTGAACCAGACCACTTCGCTGTCGGGCAGTGACAGCGCGGCCAGATGCGGATCGGCCGCATTGAGCACAGCGATGCGCGGCGCAGCTTCGGTCACCAGCCGCAGCTTGTCTTCGATGTAGCGCTGTTCGCTGCCATGCCAGTCCAGGTGTTCCGGGAACAGGTTCAGCACCACCGCCACCTGCGGATGGGCGCCACTGCGCGCCACTTCGCCGGTCTGGTAACTGGACAGTTCCACCGCCCAGTACTCGGGCGCGGGCTGCGGATCCAGCACTTCCAGCAGCGGCAGGCCGATGTTGCCGACCAGGCCGGTACGATGACCGGCCGCACGCAGCAGGTGCGCGACCAGCGCGGTGGTGGTGCTCTTGCCCTTGGTACCGGTCACGCACACGGTGTCGTGCACGATGCCATCGTCGGCCGCATGTTCGGCGAACCACAGCGCGGTGCCACCGATGAAGCTGGTGCCCTGCCCTGCAGCCGCCAGCGCGATCGGCTGGTAGGGACTGATGCCGGGCGATTTGATCACCACGTCGAACGCGGCCAGCGCTTCAGCGGAAGGCTCGCCACGCACGTCCAGCGCGCCCTGTGTTTCCACGCGTGCGGCCTCGACTTCGGCCGCCGGGCAGAACAGGCTCAGCGGCAGCGTGGGCAGGCGCAAACGCAGTACCGCAAACGCGGCGCGGCCCTCACGACCCCAGCCCCACAGCGCAACGCGCTTTCCTTCAAGCTTCGAAATCTTCACGCACCCGTTCCCACAGCGCAGCCGGAACGCGGTGCTCGCCCTGCAGCTGCAGCAGCGGTGCCAGTTCCAGTTCGGCGGCATCCAGCTGCGGCTGGATCTCATTGCAGAAGCGCTTCACCAGCACGTCCTCCTTCCACTCCGGGCGCTGCGCCAGGGTCGCCATCGCCGCACGCGATTCACGGCCTTCGCCCACGCACTCGAACGGCTTGTGGTCCTGGAATTCCAGCAACGCATCGAAGCCACCGGCCTGTTCGGCATCGTCCAGCAGGTTGCGGCCGAAGATGCGCACCAGGCGCGTCTTCGGCATGAACGGGGCCAGCGCCAGGAACACGAAATGGCACTTCGGGCAGACGCCGCACCAGCGGTTCACCGGGCGCTCGCCGAGGATGTGGAAGTTGCGGTTGCAGCTGGAGAAATGCGCGTCGTAGAAATCGGTCTTGGCGAACTGGCGGGCCACCGCCAGCTCGGACATCGGGCGCAGCAGCGAGTAGTACTGCAGGTCCGCCGCCACGTGCATCTGCACATGGCTGCCGAACGCCTGCTCGAACGCCCAGCCCTTGGACCACTGGTGGTTCACTTCGCCGGTGCCCGGGATCTGGCTGCCATAGCTGGCCGAACGCTCATTGGAGAACACCACCTGGTCCACGCCCTGCAACAGCGCGGCCAGCACCATGATCGCCGAGTTCACCGCGGTGACCGGGATATGGCCGTTCCAGGCGCCCTGGCGGTTGAGCTCGAACAGTTCCGGCGCCAGCGCGCGGCCCAGGTTCAGCGTCGGCAGGCCGGTACGCTCGGCACAGGCGCGGATCAGCTGCGAACCACCAATCCAGGTCACCGTCTCGTCCACGCCGGCGCGGCGCAGCGCTTCGATGCTGACCAGCGAATCCTTGCCGCCGCCGATCGCCACCAGCGCGTGCGGCTGCAGGCCCAGCACCGGCGCCTGCACCGCCTCGCCCTGCACCGGCAGGCGGAAGCGCCCGCGCAGGTTCAGGCCGTTGCGGTAGGCAAACTCACCCAGGCCGTTGAGATAGACCGTCTCCACCAGCGCTGCGGTATCGGCATCGATGGCGTAGCTGTCGATGCTGACCGTCTCCGGCACGCCCGCCTTGTAGTAACTGACACCGGCAATCAGGTGCAGCAGCTTCAGTGCGCGCTGCACGGCCGCGGTACGCGCTTCGTCCAGCACGAACGGAGCGCCCGGCACGGTGATGGTTTCCACCATCTCCGGGCCGTCATCAAAGGCATAGACCAGCTTGGCCACGCCGGTCTCCGCGGCGAATTCGCAGCGGACGAAGCGGAAGCGGGAAACCTGGTGTTTGTCGAAAGCAGTCATGGTGTATCCGGTCAGGCACGGGCCCGCGCGAGGGCGCGGGGCGTGTCGGTGGGCGGGTGCAGGGTGCGCGCGGCGATCATTCGATCACGTCTTCGCGCGGCAGCATCCGCTGGTTGTAGGTGTTGGCCATCGAATAGCCGTAGGCGCCGGCATCGGCGATCAGCATCACGTCGTCCGGCGCGGTCGACACCGGCAGTTTGCGGCGCTTGCCGAACACATCGCTGGATTCGCAGATCGGTCCGACCACATCGAACGCCGCCTCGGCATACCCACCCTGGCGGCTGAGGTTCTCGATGTCGTGCCAGGCGTCGTACAGGGCCGGGCGCATCAGTGCGTTCATGCCGGCATCCAGGCCGACGCGGCGCACGCCCTCCTTTTCCACCACCTGGGTGACATGGGTCAGCAGCACGCCGGACTCGGCCACCAGGTAGCGGCCCGGCTCGATCGCAAGCCGGAACGCAGGGTGCAGCGCCTTGACCTCGGCCAGGCCAGCGGCCCAGGCATCCAGGTCGAACGGCTCGTCCTCGGCGGAATACGGAATCGGCAGGCCGCCACCGATGTCGATGGTGTGCACGCTGCCGATGCGGCGGGCGAAACCAGCCAGCTCATCGCACATCAGGCGCCAGTGCTGCGCGGTCTCCACGCCGCTGCCCAGGTGCGCATGCAGGCCGACCACTCGGCTGCCCAGATCGGTGGCCGCGCGCACGAATTCGTCGACGCGGGCGATCGGCAGGCCGAACTTGGAGTCCTTGCCGCCGGTGCGGACCTTCGCATGGTGGCCTTCGCCCCGGCCGAGGTCGACGCGCAGCCACAGCTCGCGGTTGCGGAACAGGTCCGGCCAGCGCTGCAGCGCTTCCACGTTGTCGACAGTGACAGTCACGCCGAGCGCGAACGCCGCTTCGTACTCGCTGCGCGGGCAGAAGCTGGGGGTGAACAGCACGCGCTTGGGCGACAGTTCCGGCAGGTGCTGGAACACGTGCTTCAGTTCGCCGTGCGACACGCACTCCAGGCCGAAGCCCTCCGCTTCCAGCAGCTGCAGGATGGCCGGGTGGCTGTTGGCCTTGATCGCGTAGTAGCGCTGGTCGATCGGCTTGATCGCGGCCAGCGCGCGGGCGCGGGCACGCACGGTCGGCAGGTGGTAGACGTAGCGCGGCGTGCCGGCATCGGCCAGCTGCAGCAGGTGCGCACGTTGGCCCCGCCACCACGGCGTGCCACGCGGGCGCACGGTGCCAGCAATCTCGCGCCAGCGCGGGCCGAACACTTCGGTCTCTTCCACCGGCATCGCACCGCTGTCGATCAGCTCGGCGTGCAGGATCGGCAGCAGGCCATCGGCATCGGCTTCGTCGATGACGAAGGTCAGGTTCAGATCGTTGGACGACTGCGAGATCATGTGCACGCGCTCGCGGCCGAAGGTGGCCCACACGTCCGACAGCTTGTGCAGCAGCGAACGCATGCCACGGCCGACCAGGGTGATGGCCGCGCACGGCACGATCACCTTCACCTTGCAGATCTGCGACAGGTCGGCCGACAGCGCGGCCAGCACATCGGTGTTGACCAGGTTCTCGGACGGGTCCAGCGACACGGTGACGTTGGTCTCGGCCGAACCGATCAGGTCCACCGACAGGCCATGCTTCTTGAACAGGTTGAACACATCGGCCAGGAAGCCGACCTGCTGCCACATGCCGATACCTTCCATCGACACCAGCACGATGCCGTTGCGGCGGCTGATCGCCTTTACGCCCGGTACCGGTGCGGCGCTGCCGTCGATGCTGGTACCCGGCAGTTCCGGACGCTCGGTATCGAGGATGGCCATCGGCACGCCGGCATCGCGGCACGGCTTGATCGAGCGCGGATGCAGCACCTTGGCGCCTGTCGTCGCGATTTCCTGTGCTTCGTAATAATCCAGGCGGGTCAGCAGGCGCGCGTCCGGCACATCCTTCGGGTTGGCGCTGAACATGCCCGGCACGTCGGTCCAGATCTCCACGCGGCTGGCACCCAGCAGCGCGCCGAAATACGCTGCCGAGGTATCCGAACCGCCGCGGCCGAGGATCGCGGTACCGCCATCGGCATGCCGCGAAATGAAGCCCTGGGTGATCAGCAGGCGGGTCGGCTGCGCGCGGAAGCGCTGCATCCACTCCGCATCGGCACGCCACTGGCAGTTCACCGACAGCCGCTGCGACCAGTCGCTCTGGTTCGGCTGCGGCGGCATCGCGTCCAGCCACTGGCGCGCGTCCATCCAGCCCATGTCCAGGCCCGAGGCGTGCAGGTAGGCCGCGCCCAGGGTGGAGGACAGCAGTTCGCCCTGGCCCAGCACTTCGGCCTGCCACTGCAGCGGACGGGTAGCCGCACGCGTGTCGTCGAGCAGGCCCTGCAGCGCCGCCAGGCGCTCGGCCAGCACTTCGCGGCCCAGGCCCAGCTCGGCCAGGAAGCCCTCATGGCGCTCAACCAGCGCCGCCACGCGATCACGGCTATCCGGCGCGCCATCGGCGATCGCGGTCAGTTCGTTGGTGACCCCGGACAGCGCCGACACCACCACCAGCACGCGTGATCCAGTCTCTTCCGCGCGTTTTTTCGCCAGCTTCCCGATCGTGTCCCAGCGGTGACGACGCGACACCGAAGTGCCGCCGAACTTCAGTACGATCCAACGATCGACAAGGGGGGAAGCTGACATGGATTGGCTATGTAGAATGTGGGGAAGCCGCCCTCAGGGGCGGAACCTTTGATTCTAAGCGCAATATCCCCGTAGATGGCCGTCCTTCGTTACCTGCAGCTCGATGTCTTCGCCCCCCGCCCCGGCACCGGCAATCCGCTGGGCGCCATCCTGGACGCCGACGGGCTCTCCAGCGGCCAGATGCAGGCCCTGGCCGCGTGGCTGAACCTGTCCGAGACGGTGTTCTTCCTGCGCCCCAGCGCGCCCGGCGCCGACTACCACATCCGCATCTTCACCCCGACCCGTGAGCTGGCGTTTGCCGGCCACCCCAGCGTCGGCGCGGCCTGGGCGGCGGTGAGTTGCGGACTGGCCCAGCCGCGCGACGGTGCCCTGCTGCAGCAATGCGCGGCTGGGTTGCTGCCGGTACGGGTCAGCGGCCCGGCCGAGTCGCTGGAGATCCAGCTGGCCAGCCCACCGGCGCGGCAGCTGGCGACGCCCGCGGATGCGGCACCCGAAGCACTGCTGGCAGTGGCCGCCAGTGGGCAGCGGCCCGAATTGTGGGACAACGGCGCACGCTGGTGGCTGCTGCCGTTGCGCGACGCTGCGGCCGTGCGCGACCTGGCGCCGGACATGGCCGCCCTGCGCGACTGGAGCCTCGCCACCGATGCCACCGGCGTGGCCGTGTTCGCGGACGAAGCCGGCACCGGCCACTCCCGCGTGGTACGTGCGTTCTGCCCCGCCGATGCGGCCAGCGTGCCGGAAGATCCGGTCACCGGCAGCGCCAATGCCCTGATCGGTGCCTGGCTGCGCCAGCGCAATGCCCTGCCCGGCAGCGAGGGCCACTACATAGCCAGCCAGGGCCGCGAAGTCGGCCGCGATGGCCGCGTCCGGGTCGAGATCGATGCGCAAGGCACGGTGTGGATCGGCGGCCAGGTGCAGCCAGTCATCGATGGACACATTCGCTGGTAGCGCCGGGCCATGCCCGGTGGGTTTTGCCGCGCTGCGCGCTCGCGGGGCATGAACCCGCGCTACCGTATTTCCCTTCACTCCAGGAGTTTCGCCCCGATGACCACCCGCCGTTTCCTGCAGCTGGATGTGTTCTCCCCGCGCGCCGGCGCTGGCAACCCGCTGGCCGTGGTACTCGATGCCGAGGGCCTGGACGACGCCAGCATGCAGGCCATCGCCCGCTGGACGCGCCTGCCCGAGACCACCTTCGTGTTCCCGCCGCAGATCGCGGGTGCCAGCTACCGGTTGCGCATGTTCAGCCCACAGAAGGAAGTTCCGTTCGCCGGCCACCCCAGCGTCGGCACCGCCCATGCGGTGCTGCAGGCCGGCCTGGCCAAACCGATCGATGGCGTGCTGGTGCAGGATGGCATTGCCGGTGCCCTGCCGCTGCGCGTCAGCGGTGAGGGCGCGCAGCAGCGCATCGCCATCCGCACCCCGCGCGCGCAGCTGGCCGAGACGGCCGAGGCCACCGACCCACGCCTGCAGGCGGCGCTGAAGGATTGGCCGCTGGGCACGCTGCCGCCGGCGCGCATGCAGGGCGGACGCAGCTGGTGGGTGGTGCAGGTGGCCAATGAAGCGGCTCTGCGCGCCCTGCGCCCGGACTGGGATGCGGTGGCTGCGCTGGCCGAGTCCACCGACAGCATGGGCGTATTCGCCTACGCCTTCAGTGATGGCAGTGAGGGTTTCGACCTGGCCGTGCGCGCCTTCGTCGGCAATGGCCGGCGCTTCGAGGATGCCGCCTCCGGTGCCGCCAATGCGGTACTGGCCGCGTGGCTGGACCTGCGCGATGCCCTGCCGCGCGGCCGCGCACCGTTCGAGGTCAGCCAGGGCCGCGAAGTCGGCCACGATGCGCGGCTGACCCTGTTGGTGGATGAGGACGGTGAGGTCTGGTCGGGCGGCCAGGTGCAGACGGTCATCACCGGCACCCTCGATTGGTGATTGTCTGGGCGGTAGAGCCGGCCGCTGGCCGGCTGCCACCTTGGCTTCCGCATCCTGCGATTGCCGGCCGGCGGCCGGCACTACCATGGCTCAGCCCAGCTCGGCTTCCAGGCTGATCGGCACCGCACTCAGCGCCTTGGACACCGGGCAGTTCTGCTTGGCGTCATCGGCAATGGCGCGGAACTGCGTCGCATCGATGCCGGGCACCACTGCCTTCACCTTCAGCCGGATCTGCGACAGCTGCGGACCGCCTTCCAGCGACAGGTCGACCTTGGCTTCGGTATCCAGCGAGGTCGGGGTGAAGCCGGCCTCGCCGAGCTTGGCCGACAGCGCCATGGTGAAACAGCCGGCATGCGCGGCAGCAATCAGCTCTTCCGGATTGGTGCCCTTCTCGTCGCCGAAGCGGCTGTTGAAGCCGTAGCGGGTCTTGTCCAGCAGCCCACTCTGCGGCGTGCTCAACTGCCCCTTGCCCGACTTCAGATCGCCTTCCCAGTGCGCGGTGGCGTGTCGCGAGATTCCCATTGTGCTGCTCCTGCGTGGCGGTGATGAACGGTCACCCTCGCACGCCACGCGTTAGCCCTGCGTCGCTCCGCCGCACGCCCGACGTCGCCCCCGTACCCGGCGCGTGGACACTTCCTCGCCAACCCGGAACGCATTTTCCTCTTGTTTTCAGTGGTTTCGCGCACTCCACCGATGGGCAGGCGCCGGCCGTCGAACACGCTGCGACGCCTCCATCCCCCACCGCCGGCCATGTACTGAATCGGCCTGGATATGAAAAAACATGCACTTTCCGCGCTTCGGGCTATTGGCGGCGCCCGAGAGTTGCCCTACATTGCGCTTGCCGACGGGGTTCGGCGCCGACCAAACAACCAACCGTTCACGGAACAGGAAACCATGGCAAAGACCGCTAAGAAGGCTGCCCCGAAGAAGGCAGTGAAGAAAGTCGCGACGAAGGCAGCCGCCAAGCCGGCCGCTCCGAAGCCGATCAAGGAAGTGCTGACCAAGTCCGGCCTGGTTGCACACATCGCTGAAGCCTCCGGCGTCATCGCCAAGGACGTCCGCGCTGTGCTGGCCTCGCTGGAAGGCGCCGTCGCCTCCTCGGTGCACAAGAAGGGCGCTGGCTCCTTCACCCTGCCGGGCCTGCTGAAGATCACCACCGTCAATGTGCCGGCCAAGCCGAAGCGCAAGGGCATCAACCCGTTCACCAAGGAAGAGCAGTGGTTCGCCGCCAAGCCGGCCACCACCAAGCTGAAGGTGCGTCCGCTGAAGAAGCTGAAGGACGCCGCGCTGTAAGCGCGCGCCCCAACGCGGATTCCGACGGGACGGCTCTGGCCGTCCCGTTTTTTTTGTCCGGACCACGCCCCGCAACACAGCGTTGCCGCGAACCCGGGAATCCCCGCACAGGCCCGCCGCCATTGGCTGCCGGCACACTGCATCGACCACGGAACGTACCGGGTGGAACACTGCGTGCAGCGCCGGCCGTCGCCGCCGGCCGTGGCCTTGCCTATCGTGGGCACATCCTCCACAGCTACGGCGAGCACACCCTCATGGCCAGCCCCTCCACCCGCTACCGGATCTCGGTGACCCCCATCGAAAAGGACGGGCTGCAGTGCACCGGGCGCTGCACCATCGAACTGGAACATCGCGCCAGCCGCGACCTGATGCGCCTGCTGGAAGGGGCGCCGCGTACCGCCGGCATCAGCGGCGACGAGCGCGCGACCCTGGTGATCGCTACCCAGCTGCTGCGCGATATCGTGCAGCGCCACGCCGAGACCGACGGCCACGCGCTGGCAGCCATCGCCAGCCAGGTCCTGCCGGCCCTGGACGCGCTGGAGCAGCTGCCCTCCTCCCGCTGATCCCTGCGCAATCGCTACACTGCCGCCCTCCAGGTTGCCTCGGGGAGGAGGCGGACATGCGCAGGATCCTGTTGCTGATCGCGCCACTGGTGCTGCTGGGCTGTTCGCGCCCGGCTGCACAGACGACTGATGACATCGCGGTAGCGTCCGCTCCCGTCGCCGCAGCAGCGGGCGCCAGTCCCGGCCCGGATCCCGCAGCACTGCAGGCAAGCGAACTACCGCTGTTGTCCGCTGTCGCCGACGGTGCCGAGCCGCCATCAACGATGCTCAACCGCTACGTGGCGGCACTGCTCAACCGCGACCGCGCCGCCAGCGATGCCGCCTGGACGATCCCGCCCGGCGACCCGCGGCATGCGGACGACGCCGCGCTGCGGCAGCTGCAGGACCTGCGCACCCTGCGCCTGCACAGCGATACCCCGATCGCCCGTGACGACCGGCAGCCACCGCAACTGCTTGAAGTGCCGGTGCAGATCCGCGCGGTCACCGCCAACGGTACGTTCCGCTTCGGCGGCTGGTACCGCGTGCAGCCCAGCAGCGATGGCAGCGCCTGGCAGATCCAGTCGGCGCAACTGCGTCCAATGCTGGACTGAACCGTTGCAGCGGCATGCACGCGCGATTCAGCCTGCGCGGCTACTCTTTGATCCATCCATTCCCTACCCACCGGTCACCGCCATGCGCCTGCGTTCCCTGATGACCCGCCTCGCGGCCTCCACCGTACTGATCGCCGCTGCGATCGGTGCGCAGGCGGCTCCCTCCATTTCCGGCCGCGAACTGTCGGTGGGTGCCAGCGACGTGCAGCAGTACCTCGATGGCAGCTTCCCGCGCACCCAGGACGCCCTCGGCGGCCTGATCGCCCTGACCATGAGCCACCCGCAGCTGAGCCTTCCGGCCGGCGAGCGGTTGAACCTCGGCATGGACGTGGCACTGGCCACCGCCGGCGGCAACCCGGCCAGGCTGGGTACGGTGAAGCTCAGCAGCGGCCTGCGCTACGACGCGCAGACCCAGGGCTTCCACCTGCAGCAGCCCAGCGTGGATGACTTCACCCCGGCCAACCAGGGCGGCCGCCTGGACTCGCGCACCCGTGGCCTGCTCAACGCCTGGCTGAGCGACTACGCCCAGCGCGAACCGATCTACAAGCTGGACCCGGCCGTGGCCGGGGTGCTTGGCGCGCTGCAGGTGCAGTCGGCACAGGTGAAGAACGGCAAGCTGGTGGTCACCTTCAACCAGAACCTGGGCAACCTGGTGCCGGCAGGCCTGCTCGGCAAATGAGGTAGCGCCGGCCGCTGGCCGGCAC
>DQIG01000210.1:6734-12995 GCA_003525885.1 Stenotrophomonas sp. | reverse complement strand
TGGGGTCAGATCCGTTTTCCACAGGAAAACGGATCTGACCCCCGAAGCGTGAAACCCGCGCATTGATCATAGAAACCTGGACACGCCTGTCGCACGGGAATCACGGGCCTGCCGCTAGAGTGCCCACTGTTTCCGTGTTCCACGGCGCCTTGCCATGTCCGACGAAATCCCTACCCGCTTCGATCCCCTGCCCGCGGCCCTGCAGATGCATCTGCAGCACCAGCGCTCGCTGATCGCTGCGCGCGTGGCTGCTGGCTTCCCGACGTTGCCGGTGCAATGGCCGCTGGCGGCCACCACACTGCAGCGGGTGGTCGATGCCGAGCTGATCGACCGTGACGACTGCGATGGCTGGGAAGCGCTGGGCGTGGCGTTCGGTGACACCCTGGCCCAGCGCGTGCCGGGCCTGGCCTGGATGCAGGTCACCGACGCCTGGGGCATCGATGCGGTGCTGCGCTATGCCGACAGCAGCCTGCAGATCGGCGCCAGCACGCTGCTGCTCAAGCGCGTCGAACAGGGTGAGGTCATCGACATCGCCCATCTGCTGGCGTGGCTGGAAGAGTTCGTCGCCACCCGCGCCGACGACTACGCCTGATGGATGGATCCACGCCATGCGTGGATCAGACCACCGCGCGGCCACATGCATCCATGCACGGCGTGGATCTACAGCCAGCGGCCATCAACCACCACCCGGCGCTCCACCGGCACTGAGGCCACGGCAGCCGGGCCATGATCGGCCCGCACCGCGACGAACGTCGCCGGCAGGCCTTCGGCAATGCCGTGCTGCGGCATGCCGATCACCTGCGCGGCATGGGTGGTGACCATGTCCAGCGCCAGCATCAGGTCGGCATCGGTGTAGAAGCCCGAGCGGTAGCCCAGCAGCATCGCCCGCTGCAGCAGATCGCCGTTGCCGTACGGCCACCAGCAGTCGCGGATGTTGTCGTTGCCGGCGAACACCCGCACGCCGGCATCATGCAGCGCACGCAGCGGCGGGAACGGATGGTCGCCCGGCGCGTTGCTCATGATCGCAACGCCAGCCGTGGCCAGTGCTTCACCCACCTGCAGCGCGCGCGCCAACGGCACCTCACCCAGCGAATAGGCATGGCTGACGGCAACGCGCCCCTGCAGGCCGGCGGCACGGGTGCGCGCGGCGATGCGCAGCAGCTGGGCCAGCCCGGTTTCGCCGGGCTCGTGCAGATGGATGTCCAGCTGCACGCCATAGCGCTCGGCCAGGCCGAACAGCAGCGCGAGCTGGCCTTCGGCATCGGCGTCCAGCGTGGTCGGGTCGATGCCACCCAGCACCTCCACGCCCGCAGCGATGGCCTGCTCGAGCACGGCAGCGGTGCCCGGGCAGGACATCACCCCGGCCTGCGGAAACGCCACCAGCTGGATGCGCATGATGTCAGCGCAGCGCAGCGCCGCCTCGCGGACTGCCTCGAGATGACGCAGACCGGTGCTGCCGTCGATATCGACGTGACAGCGCATGGCCACCGTGCCGAAGCCACTGCACTGGCGGATCAAGGCCTCGGCGCGGTCGACCATCGGCGCGGCGCCCGCCACCGCGGCCTTCTCCACCGCCAGCCGTTCACGCAGGCTGTTCACCGGCTGATGCGGGTGCCAGCGATCACCGACAAAGCTCTTGTCCAGGTGAATGTGGCCGTCGACCAGCCCCGGCAGGACGGTATAACCCTGCAGGTCGACGCTTTCCGCACCCTCGCGCGGCGCAGTATCACCGTTGAGACCACTGATACGACCGTCGTGGATGTGGAAATGCAGCGGCGCGCCGTCGCGATCAACCGCGCCATGGACGAACTGAAGCGTCATCGGAAACTCCCGGAAAGCCAAGTCATGGCGCCATCCTGATCGCTGGCACTGCCATCGACCAACGAAATATCTGGATGCCACACATTCATCAGAACAATGAATGCCCCCGCGACAACCGGTCGCAGCCACGCCGTGCACACGCCTGAACGGGTACCATAGGCACCTGTTTCCGCTGTGATGCCGCATGGGCCCGTCCGACCGCCACGATCGCCTCCGCCGCTGGCAGGCCGCGTCCCTGCTTGCTGCTGCCCCGATGGCCAGCCTGTCCGCCACTGATGCTGCGGCTGCTGCACCGTTGCAGTCACCGCCCGGCCAGCAACGCATCGCGTCCGCTGCGCTGGTCGAGCGCCTGCACCAGCGTGTGCTGTCGGGGCAGAGCGCCACCGCCACCCTGGAACACTGGTGCGCCGAACATGGCCTGGCCGAACAGGCGCGGGTGCGCGCGGTGCGTGTGCACGGGCAGGACAAGCCGGCCCCAGCCGATGTACTGCAGGCGCTGGGCGCAACGCAGCCTGGCAGCGCCCTGCGCTACCGCCGCGTGCAGCTGGTCTGTGGCAGCCGCGTGCTCTCCGAGGCCGACAACTGGTACCTGCCGGATCATCTCAGCCCGGCCATGAACCAGGTGCTGGACAGCACCGACGAACCCTTTGGCCGCGTGGTTGGCCCGCTCGGCTTCCAGCGCCAGACACTGGCTGACCAGACCTTCTGGCCGCCGCGTGGCGAAGGCGACCGCGGCGTGATCCTGGAAGTGCGCGCCCTGCTGCGCGACCGCCAGCAGCAGCCCTTCAGCTACGTCATCGAGTCGTACCTGCAGCAGGCACTGCCCTAGGCCACCGGCGCGCGCCATCACTGCGGATATCGACACAGCAGAAGGCCCGGCATTGCCGGGCCTTCTGTTTGCTAGCCGGATCAGCGGAACCGGTAGTCCAGCTGCAGCCAGTACTGGCGTCCATACGGGTCGTAGTTGCCAACCGGATAGAACGGCCACCCGCCCCCGTTCTTGTCCGCCGGCGGACGGCTGTCACGCAGGTTGTTGACGATCACGCCCACCGACAGGTTCTCGCCGAACTGGCGGAACACGCTGGCGTTGTAGGTCATGTACGGTGCGATGCGGCCGCTGCCATCGGTCTTCGGCAGTGAACCAAAGCGGTTGCCGTACAGCGTGGTGGTCCAATCACCCTGGTTCCAGGTGATGCTGCCATTGGCCTTGCTGCGCCACTGGTAGTCATCCAGCGAATTGCGGATGTCACGCTCCGGATCATCGGAGAACTGCCGGTATTTATGCTCCAGCACCACGGTGTAGGCCAGGCGCGTGGTGAAGCGGCCATAGCGGCCGGCATCGAAGCGCCAGTTGCCCTTCAGGTCCAGCCCGCGCACCGACTCGGAGGCCGCGTTGATCGGGTTGATCAGCACGCGGGTTACCTGGTCCGGCTGCACCGTGGCGTTGGACGGATTGCGGATCACCCGCGACAGTGCGTCCTGGCACAGCGGCGAGCCGATATCGCGTGCTTCGCCACCCAGCGTGCGGCCCAGGCGGCAATCGGCCTCGTCGCGCAGGATACGGCTGGTGTCGAGGCTGGTGACCTCGTTGTCGATGCGGATGTCGTAGTAATCGGCACTGAAGTCCAGCCCGGACAGCGGCGACCAGACCACGCCGAAACCATAGGACTTGGCGGTTTCCGGCTGCAGCTGCGCATTGGCACGGTTGCTGTAGTCGATCGACAGGCCGTTGTAGTCGCAGTTGTCGTACGACTGGCCTGCGGTGCGGCAGCGCCAGTAGTCGGTCATGCCCGGGTTGTAGCCACGGGTCTCGGTGGCAAACACGTAATTCATGTCCGGCGCACGGAAGCTGGTCGCAGCAGAGCCGCGGATCAACAGGCTCTCGATCGGGCGGAACTCGACGCCGAAGCTCCAGGTCGCCTTGCCGATGTGCTCGCCACCTGCACGGTACTGGTCGTAGCGGCCAGCCAGCGTGGTGGTCAGCGATTGCAGCAACGGCAACTGCAGCTCCACGCCGGCCGCATAGCGGTCGCGATCACCACCGGCACCGATACCGGCACTGGTATTCCAGAACTCGCCGGTGCCCAGCCGCGGGTCCGGGCGGTTGCGATAGCCCTGGCTACCGGCCTCGACCACCGCCGCCAGCGCAGCATCGCCGCCCGGCAGCGCGAACAGGCGACCGTTGACGCTGGCGCTGAAGGTCTGCAGCCACGCCGCGTTGCGGCTTTCCTGGTAGCCGGACAGGCGACCATACTCCTCCGGCGTCAGCGGCTGGAACAGGCGCGACGGATCCGGTGCATAGACCTCCACGCCATTGCGCACGCCCCGTTGCGGGCCGAGCAGGTACTCGTTGATGCCGGCCAGCAGCACCGGGCGCCGGGTGCGGTTCTCGTAGCGCGAACGGCTGTAGACCGCCTCGTAGTCCCAGCCGCTGTCGCCAAGCTGGCCGCGCGCGCCGACGTTGAACGACCACGAGTTTTCCAGGAAGCGGTTGGCATTGCGCGGCAGGCCGCCGATTTCCTCGGGCGCGAAGCGGCGGTACCAGCTCTCCAGGTTGCCGGTGTTCTGGTTGTAGAAATAGTTGCGCGACGATGTCCAGGTCGGGGCACGGGTGTTGTTGCTGATGCGTGCGCTGCCCACCGCCAGGTCGGCGAACAGGTCGGTGTGCTCATCCAGATGGAAGGTCAGCAGGCCATAGCCGTTGAGGTTGCGTTTCTCGGTCTGCACGGTCCAGTAGCTGGCGGCCGCCTCGTTGCTGCCGCAGTACCAGCCCTGGCGCGGGTTGTTGGCGCGGAACACGCTGCCACCGTAGATGCCGGACGTGGCGTCGCAGCCATTGATCCCCGGATCGATGTTGCGCCCGGTGGCCGCGTTGCGCCGATACGCGATCGCCGTTGCCTGCGGCGCCTTGCCGGCCGGATCATCGTCCAGTGAATCCATGAAGTCGCGCTGGCGCGCGTGGATTGCCTTGCGCACATCGAACTCGAAGCCGAACAGGCCTTCCCAGCGTTCACCGGACGTACCGCCGACCACCTGCACGCGCTGGTTGTCACCACCGCCCTGCTGGGTGCCACCGGCACGCACATTCACATCCACGCCGTCGAAGCGGTCCTTGAGGATGATGTTCACCACACCGGCAATGGCGTCGGAGCCGTACACCGCCGATGCACCGGCGGCCAGCACTTCGATGCGCTCGATCAGTGCGCTGGGAATGTTGGCCAGGTTGACCACGTTCACCGAACCTTCGTAGGCCAGCGGGTAGTCCGCCTGGCGACGGCCGTTGACCAGCACCAGCGTGCGGTTCGGGCCCAGCCCGCGCAGGTTGATGGTGTTGGCGGCCGGCGTGAACGTATTGCCGAAGTCCTCGCCCTGCACGTTGCCGGTGTTCTCGGTCAGCGCACTGAGGGCGTCGAAGGCGTTGCGGTAGCCCTGCGCATCGATCTGCTCGCGGCTGATCACCGTCACCGGCGAGGGCCCCTCGACACTGGCACGTGGAATGCGCGAGCCGGTGACCTTCACTTCCTGCAATGTAGTGGGTGCGCTTTCCTGCGCGAAGGCCGGTAGCGAGACCAGCATCAGGGACGACAGCGCGAGCACCAGCGGACGCGGGCGCAACGCCTTGTGGGAGGCGGACATGGGCTTCCTGGGGGAGTGGGCGGGTGGTACGGGGAGCCGTGGCCTGTGCGGCACATAACGATCCCGTAACGAAAGTGTCCTGAATGGGTGGTTTCAACGGAAATGACCAGCCCTGATGGGCTTATGCCTGAACCGAATCAGACGGACCCAGGGCATGGCCGCACTTTTGCAATGAATTGCATGGCCTGGCGCGGCCGGCGCTTCCATCGTGCCGGGATGATCATCCGTACCCATGACACCCACCTCACCCCGTTGCGACCGGTCCTGCGCCGCCACTTGCTGCAACTGCAGGCCGCGCCGATCACCCTCCGCTCGTTCCTGCGCACCGACCTGCCGCGCTGGCGTGCCTTCGACGACCGCCGCCAACGCGGCCAGCGGCATCCCCCTGGCGTCGATGAGGAGGCGCGGTTCCTCGCCAGCATTCATCGCTCGCGCCTGCAGGAGGACAACGACCAGCTGGTGCTCGGAGTATTCGACGATGCCCAGGGCACCCTGCTGGACCAGTTGCACATCCGCCTGCAGTCCCTTCATTCGCGCTGTGCCGAGCTGCGGTCACTGCAGCACCAGCATGTCCACCCGCAGTCCGCCCTGCAGGCGTTGTGCCCCTTCCTGTTCAACGATGTCGGCCTGCACCGCATCTACGTGCTGCTGCCGCCGGGCTGCACCACCCCGTTCGCCAAAGCACTTCAGGCACACGGCTTCACCCGCGAAGGCATCCTGCGCGACCACCATCTGGATGCGGAGGGATGGCATGACCGCCAGCTGCTGGCGCTGACCGCGCCGGCCTGGCGCAGCTGCCAGCAA
>DQIG01000210.1:0-6575 GCA_003525885.1 Stenotrophomonas sp. | reverse complement strand
GCCAGCAACGGATCGGCTAGCGCACCCGCTCCAGTGCCGCACCCGCACCGGTCAAGACCGTGCAGGCATGGTCCTGCAGTTCCTCGCCGCTGGCATCGTTGCCGCTGGCGGCATCCACCCGGGTGGCCAGCAGGATGAAGCCCGGGCCCCCCTCCACGTCATCGCGACCGGCCACCACCAGGCTCCACTGGCCCACATCGCCCACGCCACTCAGGCCATAGGCCAGCAGGTTGAGCGGATTGGCGGTCAGTTCTGTACCGGGCAGCAGATAGGCCTGGTACTGATGCCCGCGCAGCGGCACCGGCAACGGTGACCAGCGCGGGCCGAGCGCGCCAGCATGTGCGTCCAGTGCCTGCAGCACGTCCGCGCGCAGGCAATCGACATGGATGTGCAGCTGGTGCTGCGAGCGGCCGTGCGGTGAATTGAGCGCCAGGCTGGCTACGTTGCGCGGCAAGGGTTGGCCCAGAGCCTGTTCGGTATGCCCGCGCGCGCGCCAGGCGGCCGCAAAATAGTTGGGTGCCCCACGCTGGTACAGGCCGTGGCTCTCGATGCCACTGACCTTGTCCAGCGGCATCAGCAGGAACTGGTAGTCGCCATGCGCGTCCTTGACCAGCACGTCGCGACGGTCGGCCGCAGTCTCTACCCGCAGGCAGCTGCCCCGCGGGCCTTCGGCCGACTGGCAGTCACGCTCGATCAGGCGCCACAGCGCATCGGAATGGGCCGGCGCCGGAGGCGGCGCGCTCGCACAGGCGGACAACAACAGCAGGGGCGACAGCAGCAGGGGGCGCAGGGACACGGCGGCGACTCACGGAACAGGCACGGCAGACGGCGCCGCGCTGCATTCTAGCCAGTACAGTGCTGCAATCAGTAGGTGCCGAACGGCACTTCAACCACGATTGGCGCCACGCCCTCGCCCACCTGCAGGGTGTAGCGGTCCAGCGCGCCATCGTCATCGGCATGCGGCTGGCGCTGGAAATGCAGGGGATAACGGTCATCGCCCAGGCGCACGGCGCTGCCATCAGCCTCCAGGGCGGCACCTTCCGGAATCAGCAGCCCTCCCAGGTCGCTGTACGCCCCCGGAACATCGGCGAAGCCATAGTCGGCCAGTTCGTCTACCCGCTGCATCGCATAGACATGCGGCAGGTAAGGACGCGCCGGACTGCGGCCATTGCTCAGGTCGGTCACCCAGGCCTGCGGCAAGTGGTACTGCTCCCGCAGCGCGGCCACGCCCAGCGACGGGCTGGCCACCTGCAGGCAGCACACCGCACGCTTGCCCTCACGGTCGACAATGGCGAATCGATCACCGCGGGTAGCGGCCTGCGGCAGCATCGCGAAGGCCAGGTTGCGCTGGGCCGGTGCGTAGCCGGCCTCGGTCTGCAGGTTGCGCCAGGCGCCGAACACCGGCGTTTCCACGGCGGCGGCCGGCACCGGCTCGGCCGCAGAGGCGGCAAATGCCACGCCCAGCACCGACACTGCCAGTACCGTTCTTGCCCTGGTCTTGTCGCGGAAACTGCCTGCCGTCATACCGTATCCAGCACCTGCACCGGAATGGCCCGGCTTGCCCGCTGGCGTGCTGCCAGCCATCCCTCCCACTATGCAATGACCATGCTGTGCCGGCAATGACCGGGACGCTGACGCCTTTCGCGCGCCGAGTGCTATCGTTCCGCCCATCTTCCCCTGCGCAGGAGCGCTCGCATGTCCGCCTTCCGTCTGTCCCTGTTGCTGCCTGCGTCGGCCCTGCTGCTGTCGGCCTGCGTCAGCACCCCTGGCCCGCAGGTCAAGGGCACCGGCCACTGCGATGCCAGCCAGCTGGGCTGGGCGATCGGCCAGCCGGCCAACGAAGCCAACATCCGCCGCCTGTCCAGCGAGAGCGGCGCCGGCCTGGTCAACCCGATCGGCCCCAGCACCATCACCACCAAGGACATCCGCCAGGATCGCCTGCGTGTGTACGTGGACAAGGACAACATCATCACCTCCACGCGCTGCGAGTAAGCACCGCAGAAGGCTTCTGTAGAGCCGAGCATGGCTCGGCGCTGCAGCTCAGGGCTCGGTATAGCCGGCGCAGTCCGGCAGCGCCTGGTCGGGGTGGAATACCCCATCGCTGAAGCGGAACAACCGCGTATAGCTGCATGCCGGGTCCTGCTCGGTGCGCAGATCCTTCTTCTTCAGCGGGCCCTTGGCCAGTGAATCCTCGAAGCGCGACACACCCGCCGGGAAGCGGGTTGCCACCGTCTGGTAGCGCAGCACCGGCATGCCTTCTGTGGCCGTATCCAGCGCCAACCTTGCCGAGAAGCCGTACTCGTCGTGGCAGGCGCCTGCGCGCTGCTTCATGTCCTGCTCGCTGAAACAGGCGCGGATCATTACGTTGCCCTGCCATGGCAGGGTCAGCACGTCATCGTCCACCTGGATGCCGTCCTGCAGGTGTCGCACGCGCGCCAGCTGCAGCGTGGACGCGTCGGCACCACCGCCGGAGTACATGGCACTGAACTTGACCAGGCCACCGACCAGCACGTTCTGGCGGGCGCGCTGCTGCGGGTCGCTCACTGTCTCATCGCTGCCCACGCCCGGCGCCAGGCGCACGATCCACGGCCACAGCGACAGCTCACTTTCCTGCGGCACGTCGATGCTGACGTGGTAGACGTGCGGCTCGCTTTCGCCCGCCACCCGTTCGGAGACTTCCAGCGTTGTTGGCCGATCGCCGTCCTCGGCCACCGGTTGCACACGCACGCACCAGGCGCGATCGAGGGTGCAGTACCGCATGCGTGCTCCGCCCTGCCCGCCCTGTTCCAGCACCTGGCCCAGCGGCTCCATCACGTTTCCCGCAGCGTCGCGCTGCTGCGGCAGGATCGAGGACTGGGCCAGCACCAGCAGCGGGGTTACCAGCACTGCAGCGCACAGAGTGGCGCGGGCGAGAACGGAATGCATGGGCGGCTCCTGCGGCTGGGGTTCCGATGGTAACCGCTGACCGGCCGGCGTCGAGTCCTGCTCGACTGCTTCTCACCACAGGCACCAGCCGAGCGCGAGCCCGGCGCTACATCATCCGCAATCGCAGCGACCCCATCCTTTTTCCTTCGAGGTCTGGCCGATACCGGGATTGAACGTGTTGCTCGGGTCCAGCTGCCGGTAGAACCCGGCCAGCGCCGGCTTGGCCGGGTACAGGTGGCCGACATTGTGCTCGGCCGGATACTCGGCGCCGCGCTGGTCCAGCAGCGCCCACATCGCGTGCTCGATCGCCATCGGGTCTTCACCCCTGCGCGCGATGTAATCCTGGTGGAACACGTGGCAGAGGAAGTGGCCGTAGTACAGCTTGTGCAGCAGACGGCCGTCGATATCGGCCGGCAACTGCTCGAACCAGTCGGCATCATCGCGGCGCAGGGCAATGTCCAGCGCCACGATGTCCTGCACCTGGTCGCGATGCACTTCGCGGTAGCGCACTGCAGCACCGGCCACCGCGAAGCGGTGCAGGAACGCCTTGCGCCCCTCCTCCGCCGTGCAATGGAAGTGGTCGCCTTCATGGTCTGCGAAGAAGTCCCGCAACCAGGCTTCGGTCTGCGCCGCATCCTGCGCGGACACTTTCAGCAGCAGGTGATGCTCGTAGCGCTGGCGGAATTCGCCCAGGCGCTTGGGCAGGTGCGAGGGCAGCAGGCCGGTCAGCACCTGCATCACCCGGTCGGTCACCCCGCGCAGGCCCAGACGTTCGAACCAACCGTCGACCCGGCTCTTCAACGCGAACGCGGCGGGCACACGGGAAGTGCCGAGTCGGTCGATCAACAGGAAGCTGTCCTTGCCGTAACGCTCGCCGATGTCATAGGCATCGCGGTGGATGTACTCACCAGCAATCGGCAGGCGCTCGAAGCCGGTCAGCAGCTGGCGCCGGATCGCAGTGAGGCTGTCGGTGCGGTTGCTGCCGATGTAGAAGACCTCGGCAGCCTCCTTTTCGAAGGTATCCAGGCGCACCGCGAACACCGCCAGCTTGCCGGCCGAACCGGCGGCTTCGAAGTGGCGGCTGGGATCGGCATTGAAGCGCGCCGGCGTATCGGCATCGACCCTGCGCACTTCCTCGGCATAGCGTGGATCGGATGCAGCGCGGCCGCCGCCATCACCCACGTCAGCGGCGCTGTAGTCGCCAGCCTGCAGTCGCTGCAGGATCTGCTCGGGCGCATCACCCAGCGCGATGCCCAGATGGTTGACCAGCTGCAGCTGGCCCTGCGCATCGACCTGCGCATACAGCGCCAGCTCGGTGTAGGCCGGGCCACGACGCACCAGCGCACCGCCGGAGTTGTTGCAGATGCCGCCCAGCACCGAGGCACCGATGCAGGACGAGCCGATCACCGAATGCGGCTCACGGCCCAGCGGTGCCAGCGTCTGCTCCAGGCGGTCCAGCGTGGCGCCGGGCAGGCACAGCACCTGGCGGCCCTCGTTCAACAACTGGATTCCGGTCAGGCGCAGCGTACTGACCAGCACGATCGGCCGCCCATAGTCGTTGCCATCCGGGGTCGAACCGCCGGTCAGGCCGGTATTGGCCGCCTGCAGGATGATCGCCGCCCCACCCTGCACCGCCGCCTGCAGCACGTACCACAGTTCCAGCAAGGTGCCCGGGCGCACCACCGCCAACACCGGGCCATCGCCGAAGCGGTAGCCGCGACGGAAGCGACGCGTGGCCTTGTCGCCGGTCAATACATGGCGACTGCCGACCGCGTCACGCAACTGCGCCAGCACGGCATCGTGGCCACTCATGGCAGGTTGACCAGTGAATCGCGGCCGATGTCGGCAATACGGTGCGCACCAGTCAGTGTCATCGCTACGCGCATCTCCTTGGCGATCAGGTCCAGCAGGTTGGCCACGCCGGCCTCGCCCTGCGCGGCCAGCGCATAGACGAAGGCGCGACCCAGCAGCACGGTGTCGGCACCCAGCGCCAGCATGCGCACCACGTCCAGGCCGGTGCGGATACCCGAATCGGCGAGAATCTTCAGGTCGCCCTGCACCGCATCGGCAATCGCCGGCAGTGCGCGCGCGGTGGACAGCACGCCATCCAACTGGCGACCGCCATGGTTGGAGACCACGATGCCATCGGCACCGAACTTGACCGCATCACGCGCGTCATCCGGGTCGAGGATGCCCTTGATCACCATCGGGCCCTTCCAGAATTCGCGGATCCACTCCAGGTCCTTCCACGAAATGGACGGATCGAAATTGCTGCCCAGCCAGCCAATGTAGTCCTCCAGCCCGGTCGGGTTGCCACGATAGGTGGAGATGTTGCCCAGGTCATGCGGGCGCCCGAACAGGCCCACGTCCCACGCCCAGTGCGGATGGGTGATGGCCTGGCCGATGCGGCGCAGCGAGGCATTCGGGCCGCTCATGCCGGAGTGTGCATCGCGGTAGCGCGCTCCCGGCACCGGCATGTCCACGGTGAACACCAGCGTGGTCACACCCGCGGCCTGTGCCCGCTCCAGCGCATTGCGCATGAAGCCACGGTCGCGCAGCACGTACAGCTGGAACCACATCGGCCGCTGGATGGCCGGGGCCACTTCCTCGATCGGGCACACCGACACCGTGGACAGGGTGAACGGGATGCCACGACTGTCGGCCGCGCGCGCCGCCTGTACTTCGCCGCGCCGGGCATACATGCCGGTCAGGCCGACCGGCGCCAGCGCCACCGGCATCGCCAGTTTTTCGCCGAACAGCTCGGTTTCCAGGCTCAGGTCGGACATGTTGCGCAGGATGCGCTGGCGCAGCGCGATGTCGGACAGGTCGGAAACGTTGCGCTTCAGCGTGTGCTCGGCATACGCGCCGCCATCGATGTAGTGGAACAGGAACGGCGGCAGCCGGCGTTGCGCTGCGGCACGGTAATCGGTGGAGGCGGAGATGATCATGGGGTCAACCGTGTGGGGAAGGTAGACGCGAGGCCCGCGCACGCCGGGCTTCGTTGTCATCGAGGGTGCGCAGCGTGGTGTGCACGAACTCGAGGTGGGCATGCGCGGCGGCGCGCGCGCGTTCGGGGTCGCCGGCCAGCACCGCGTCCATCATCTCGCGGTGCTGGTCGGACAACGGCGAGAAGGTCCTCGCCGAGGTATAGAGCTTCTCGCGGCTCTGCGAGATGTTGGTCTGCAGCAGCTCGAACAGGCCGCGCATCACCTGCAGCAGCACCAGGTTGTGCGAAGCCTCGGCGATGGACAGGTGGAAGGCCGCGTCAGCCTCGGCTTCACCGGTCGGGTCGTCCTTGCCGTGCGCGTCCATCATGGTCTGGAAGGCCTGCGCGATGCGCACGCGGTCCTCGTCGGTGGCACGCAGCGCTGCGTGCCAAGCGGTGGCACCTTCCAGTGCATGGCGGATCTCCAGCACGTCGAAGCGGTACTCCGGGTCGCCCTGGAACAGCGGCAGGTAGGGCGCCAGCGGTTCATCCAGCGCCTGCCGCGCACGCGCCGCCGGCTCAGCCACATAGGTGCCGCCGCCCACGCGCGCGGTCAACAGGCCTTGGCTGGCCAGCTGCGCGATCGCTTCGCGCAACGCCGTGCGCGAGACCCCCAGCTGCACCGCGAGGGTGCGCTCGGCTGGCAGCCGGTCGCCCGGCTGCA
>DQIG01000211.1:3462-15040 GCA_003525885.1 Stenotrophomonas sp. | reverse complement strand
ATTGAACCAGCGGTTCAGCCGGGCGGCGCCTCGGCCGGAGGCACGAAGCTCAAACGCACCCGAACCCGCGCATGCCGCGCGACGCCCTCAACCACGACCGGATCAAAGCGCCACTGGTCCACTGCGGTAAAGGCCGCGCGATCAAGCTCCCGCAGTCCGCTGGACCGCACCACCATCACGTTGGAAACGTGGCCCAGCTCATCCAGTTGAGCAACCAACAGCACCGCCATGGGCATCTGCAGCAAGGTATCGGGCGGGGTGGCAGGGGCCGTTGAATACACAACGGCAGGCGCCTGCTGCAGCTCGAAGGTGGGGTTGTCACCGCGCTCTACGAACACTTCAGTGGAAACCTGCGGGTCTGCCGCCATGGCCATGGCAGGTGTAGCGCCCAGCAGCATCAGAACGAGGTTCAGTGCCAGGGCGGTGTTGAAGCGGGGCATACGTGGTTTCCATTCCGGTGCGCTGCCAGCATAGCGGCCATGCCCTGGCATCGCCTGCCTTGAATGTCGGCATGCCGGACGGCTGCACGGTTCACACAGGCGCGCCCGGCCGTCGCCACAGCGCATCGTCGCGTTCCGGGTCGTAGTCGCTGCCGAAGGCGAGCGCCGCCTCGCGCGGCGGGAGGTCCGCGTAGCAGCCCAGCAGGTATTCATCCATGCCGGCATCGCCATGGTCGATGGCGAACAGGTGGAGAAGCTCCTTGTCGAAGGCTTCCAGCCATGTAGGGTCGATTCTGGTCATGGGCATCCTCCAGTGGGAGAACGATGGCGTGAGCAGTCTTAGCGGCGGTAACGATGCGCCCCCGCCCATTATTGGCGGGGACGCACCGGTGTCGCTTTCGGCCGTGGATCAGCCTGTATGGCAAGCCGCGGAGCAGGTGGCACAGCCATTCGACTGCCGGTACCACCTCTGGGCTTCAGCCACGGCGGTCCTGCAGCTGGTGTGCAAACCGAGGTCCTGCGTGGACTGGGCGCGAGCAAGCCAATAGCATCCCTGTTTATGCACCTCATGGTCTCCATTGGCCTGCGGCGTTCTGTTCACAAAGTAGCGGTCCATCTACTACCCCCTATGCGTGTACGTAAGCGCACCATTGCGCGAGGTCGACTTTGATCACTCCCAGTCGCAGGAGCCGCGACGCAGCGAACTTCGTCGCAGAATCATCTGCAGCCGAGGTGTATAAGTACGGGCGAAGGCGCCTTCAACGGCTTCGATGAGCCTTGGAAAAGGAAAAGCGATGTTTCGACAAGGAAGATGGTTGGTCTGCCTGGCCCTCATGCTGTCAGGTTCCCTGCTGAGCGGCTGCCGAGCCGGCTCCGAGGCGGTACCTGGGCCGCGCGCTCCGGCAGAGAACGGGACCCTGGTGCCCTTCGTCAGGCCGCTGCCGCTGGTAGCAATGACTACACCCATGGTGGTCGAGTTCACCCTGCCGCCCCCAGGAAAAAGCTCCTCGCCAACCTTGTTTCTTGGTATCCGGGTGAGTGGAGAAGACGGGCTGCAATCACTGAGTGCGGGCCGTGAGGTCCGCAGTAGGGGCCTGCCCGCCGAGGTGAAATTGGAGCGGCTGGAGGCGCAGAAGCGCATTCCTGTTCCGTTGGTGAGGCTGGAGTCGGTGGCAGGCACGCCCGCGCGGATTGAGCCCATCGGACCCGCGGGTCGGGTGGCAGGCGGGTGGTTGGATGACGTCGATCATCAGTCTCTGCAGTCAGCAGGATTGGAGACGACCGACAGCCACCACACACAACTGGCCCTCGCCTGGGCTCAGGAACAGCAACCTGGCCGCTACAGGCTGAGCATCCAGATACTGAAGCCTGATGATCGATTGGCGTCCACGCAAGCCGAGTTGCTGGTGGCCTACGTAAACAAGTCGAAATAGGAACACGTCATGGACGACAAATACACAGTCACCGTCTTCGTTGCCGCTCCCGGCACGCCGCTGCTGGCGGGAGGGACATCCAGTGCTGGCCACGTCTACTACAAGGTGGCGCATGGCAAGGACGAGGTGAGCTTTGGCTTTGCACCCATCGAGCATGGCGTCATCACTGGGCCCGGAATGGTCTACAACAATGACGCCGAGCAATACAAAGATCCGTACTACGCACGGACGTTGGAGATCAGCAAGCAGCAGTACGACAAGCTGATGGAATTTGGTGCAAAGCCCAGCGAACATGGTTTCAACACCGAGTATCACGGTGTGGAAAACAGCTGTATTGACTACACATGGGGCGCCCTGAATCACGCCGGGCTTCATCGAACCAATGTTCTGCTCATGCAGGACAAGAGCTTCGAAGGTGGCCTCAAACCGCTCAGCAATGTGGAATACATCCGCAGCATCCGCGCGCCCTTTCCGGATAGCGTCTTGAATACCGAGCACTACAACAGAATGCCGGAGAGAACGTTCAAGCAATGGATCCTCAGCGATGAGCAACTGCCGCGGGGCGATCGGGATATGCTTGATTCCATCCGCAAGGGCGTGGCGGGCATCGATGAGACGCACGGCCGCTCCTACGATGGGACCAGCGAGCGGATCTCAGCGGGGTTGTTGGCCACGGCCAAGGAGAGTGGGCTGGAGCATGTCGACCATGTGGTGTTGGGTAATACTCCAAGCGATGGTTCGCCGCAGCGACTCTTCGTCGTGCAGGGGGAGCTCAACGATCCTGCCCATATGCGAGCTTCGATGACGGCGGATGAGGCTGCGCGAACACCGGTGGAGCAGTCATTCGCCAAGGTCGAGCAGATTTCGCTGGCCCAGCAGGAGCGCGCCTCGTTGGCGCCGCAGGAGCCGGCCCTGGAACAAACCCGGGCGCCGCTGCAGATGGGCTGACTTCCAGCGACTGCATGGAAGATCACAGTTTCGAGCGCCTCGGCCTCGAAACTGCCTCCATCTCCACCTGCCCCCCATCCCACCTATGCCATCATCCGCCCAGGACCGCAGTACCCAACAAGGCTGAGCAGGCATGGAGCAGGCAACACGCTACACCGCAACCCTTTATCTGGCCGCCCCCGGCACCCCACTGAAGAGCGGGGGCATCTCGCCGCGCGGCCATATGTACCTGCAGGTGGCCACGGGCGACGAGGCCCACAGTTACGGCTTCGCACCGCCGCGCCAGGCACCGGGCGAAACCCGCACTGGCGTGCAATACGCGCAGGTACGCCACGACGATGCCGACCAGCATCTGGACCCGTACTACAGCCGCACCCTGGAAATCTCCGAGGAGCATTACGGCTGCCTGCGTGACTTCGCCGAGGAACCGGCCGAGTTCGAATTCGATGTGGATCGCCCGGCCACCATCAACCGCTGCAGCGATTTCGTCTGGGCGGCGCTGCATTACGCTGGCCTGCATCCGCTGCCGGCGCCGCTGGACGGCGGCAGCAACCTGGGCGAGTTCGCGGTGCTGTTCAACCTGCCGGAAATCCAGTGCATCGCCGCGCCGTTCCCGGGCAGCGATCTGAATGCCGAGACCCACCATGCGATGCCCGAGCGCGAGGCCGAGCATCATCGTCAGGGCGACCGCGCCAGCGATGAGCCGCCACCGACGCCGATTGAAGTGGCCGGCACATTGCTGGACCCCTCGCATCCCGACCATCGCCTGTTCTCGCAGCTGATCCAGAAGGTAGCCGAACTGGACGCGGCGCATGGTCGCCCGTTCGATGCGGCCAGCCAGCGCATCAGCGCCAGCCTGCTGGTGCTGGCCAAGCAGAACAATCTCTCGCGGGTGGACCACGTACTGCTCAGCCAGCCGACCAGGAACAGCCATGCCGCCGAAAGCATCTTCATCGTGCAGGGCGACCGCAACGACCCGGGGCACCGCCGCGCCAGCATCGCCACCGAGGTGGCGGCCAAGACCGACGTGGCCGATTCGCTGCGGTTGAAGAAGCAGTAATCCGCGCGTCTGCCATACGCGGGCAGACGCACGCCACGCCCCCCACCTGCTACCATTCCCCCGCAACCCCAGCCAGCCCACCCGCGCAGACAGATGCAGGTCGGGCCGTCGCAGTACGGCCCAGCGAGCCAGGACACCTTCCCGTGCCCATTCAAGGACGCTCGCATGTTCCGTAATCCTCTCTTCCGCTCGGCCGCCCTGGCCGTTGCCGTTTCGCTCAGCCTCGGCGCGCCCTCGGCGTTCGCCGACAACGCACCCGCCGCCAGCGCCACCGCCGCTGTGCAGCGCCAGGCCGTGGCCAAGGGCTTGTACGAGCTGGCCTACAGCCCGAAGCAGAACGCCGTGTTCGTGGCCTCCTCCGGTGGCTTCGGCGATGACGCTGGCCCGGCCCAGGTACTGCGCCTGAACCCGGCCACGCTGGCCGTGGAAACCCGCATACCGCTGGAGCGCAAAGCCTTCGGCGTGGTGCTGGATGACGCCCACGACCGCCTGTACGTGGGCAACACCGTGGACCTGTCGGTGACCGTGGTCGACACCGCGCAGAACAAGGCCGTCGGCACCATCCAGCTGATGGAAAAGAAGACCGGCAAGGACGGCAAGGCCGCCTACACCCACGACCTGCGCGAGCTGGTGGTCGACAGCGCGGCCAACCGCCTGTACGTGACCGGCCACAGCAGCCAGCCGGACGTGAGCAGCGTGTTGTTCGTGATCGATACGAACACGCTGAAGGTGATCAACACCATCGACGGCCTGGGCAATGCCAAGGCACCGGGCCTGGCGCTGGATGCGGCCAACAAGCGCGTCTACACCAGCAACCTGCTGGCCGACCTGGTGGTGGTGGGCACCGATTCGAACAAGGTGGTGGCGCAGCACAAGATCGCCGCCGAGCAGCCGATGAACATCGCGCTGGACCCGGCCGGCAAGCGCCTGTTCGTCACCGACCAGGGCTCGGAATTCCTGCGTGGCTACCAGGCCAAGAGCAGCGGCCTGGTCAGCAAGCATCCGGGCCAGCGCGTGCTGGTGCTCGACCGCAGCACCGGCAAGGAACTGGCCAGCATCCCGACCGATGCCGGCCCGCTGGGCATCCTGCTGGATGCACCGCGCAAGCGCCTGTACGTGACCAACCGCGAAGCGGGTACGGTGACCGCGTACAACAGTGACAGCTACCAGAAGGTGGCGACCTATACGGTGCCGACCCACCCGAACAGCCTGGCGCTGGATGCGAAGAACAACGTGCTGTTCGTGAGCATCAAGAACGGTGAGAAGGATGACAAGGGCGCCGACGAGAGCGTGGCTCGGATTCAGCTCTGATGCGATGACGCCAGGCTACGCCCGGTGGTTTTCCGCGTGAAAAAGGCGGGGTGCAGGCCCTGCCTTTTTCTTTGCCCGGTTGCAGTGCCCAGCGCCGACCCGCTAGGGTTGAACCTCGTGGCAGGAAGCCGAAGGATCTGAATCATGCTGGGTATCCACCGCTGGCTGCGCGCCGGCCTGATCTTCACGCTGGCGGGCGCACTCGGCGCCTGTAGCAGCCGCGTACCGGATGCGCCGGAGCCGCTGGATCTGGTCAAGCCGATCGACGTGGCCGAACCCGGCCAGGCGGTGCGGTTCGAGTTCGAGACGAATGCCCGCAACTTCCATCCCGGGCGACCCTATGTGCTGGATCTTGAAGTGCAGCGACATGGACCCGGGCCTGGCAGTGAGCCAGACATGGACAGTGCTCATGTTCCCTTCCAGCTGTCCTTGCGGCGCTGGGTCGCAGGTGCCTGGCAGGACGTTGCAACCTCTGATGTCTATCAGGCAAGGGCGCGCAATCTGGGTGAGCCGCTCCCCGAATGGCATGCATCGGCAGACTGGCGCTACGCGCAGCAGGTATCGATGGACGCCAGCCGATACAGGTTGAGCATCGTCACGCTGCCGATGGAAACGGGTGCCCGCTACCGCCTGGATGTGCGCACGGTGGAGCCCACCGCTGCGCTCCAGCATTACCCGGCGCAGTTGCGGGTTCATGCCGACCCACTCTCTGGAAAATGAACACCGACTCGCGCTGGCTCGCCAAAAACACTGGAGGCGGGCTCAGCCCAGGCGGTGTGCCGGATTCTGCTGCGGATCCTGCTCACGGCCCTGCTGCTCGGGCAGCAACCCAACGGCGGGCTGCTCCTGAGCAAGCCCCAGCTTCTGCATGGACTGCTCCACCGGCGTCTGTACCGCCACAGCGGTCGGCATCATCGCGCGCAGGTGCGCCGGATTGGCCGGGTCGCCCTGCACTACGAAGACGTTGTGCCCGGCCGGGTGCTGGGCCGTCGCGTTGCTGACCAGTACATGGTCGACCTGCTGCAGGCCCTGCTCGCGGGCGAGCACGGTCAGGCTGGCGGTCAGGCGTTCGCTGGTCTGGTCGAACGGACGGCCATGCGCGGCGTCCAGTGCGGCCACGCCCTGGCGGACCTGCTGGTTGAGGCCATAGTCGGGGTGGTTGGGGGTGATCTCTGCCATGGCGATCGAACGGTAGCGGTGGGTCGTAGGGGACCCGGTCAGTATAGATCCGGCCCGTGAAGCGCGCCCGCTGGGTCAGTCCGCCGGGTGATGGTCATAGCTGATCACCCGTTCGGCCAGCCAGCGCCCGTCCACGCGGCGCCAGACCTGGATGAAGCGGGCCTGGCCCACCCAGCGCTCCACGCCCTTCGTGTCACGTTCGTAGAAGCGGTGGTCGCCGATCTCCAGCGCTCGCTCGTCGTGCAGCGGGAACACCTGCAGTGAAGATTCCACCAGCTCGCGGCGCAGGTGCCAGCCGCCCTTGCGCGCGTTGTCGCACATGTTGGCCACGCTGCGGCGGAAGTCCTCGCGGTTGCTGGCCGACTTGCCGTCCTTGTCATGGAAGAACTCCATGTCTTCGGTGGTCATCGCGGCGGCCTTGTCGGCATCGCAGGCCTCGAAGGCCACAGCGAAGAGCTGGGTATCGGCCTGGCGGATCTGTTCGCGCAGGTCGTTGGCGGGCGACGGTGCGGCGGCGAGGCCGGCGGCCAGCAGGGGCAGGGTGAGCAGCAGCATGGCAAGACTCCCGGGGATGGTCTGCGCAGGCTGGCATGCCGGTGACCACGGCGGTACGGCGCTGCGACGAAAGCGGGAAAGCGGGGCGTGAACGCCGCAGATTTCGGTGTGGCGCCGCGTGGCGGCGTGTGCAGGCGATGTCACGGGCGGGCGTGATTCCCTCACGGCTGCCACAGGGCGCGGCCGCTAGCCTGCAATCCTCCCCTTCCACAGGAGCTCCCATGCCTGCTTCCCGCGTCCGCCTGCATGTTGAAGACAGTCGTGGCGACGGCCGCCCGGTGATCCTGATCCACGGCTGGCCGCTGTCCGCCGATGCCTGGAAGCCACAGGTGTCGATCCTGCGTGATGCACAGCACCGGGTGATCAGCTACGACCGGCGCGGCTTTGGGCGCTCCGAGAAGCCGGCTGATGGCTACGACTACGACACGCTGGCGGCGGACCTGGCGGGGTTGATCGAAGAGCGTGACCTGCGCGACGTCACCCTGGTCGGTTTCTCGATGGGCGGTGGCGAGGTGGCGCGCTACGTGGCCAACCATGGTCAGGAGCGCCTGCATAGCGTGGTGTTCGCTGCGGCGGTGCCGCCGTTCCTGCTGCGCAGCGACGACAACCCGGAGGGGCCGCTGACCCAGGACAAGGCCGATGAAATGCGCAGTGGGCTGGAGAAGGATCGCGAATCGTTCTTCGATGGCTTCACCCGCGACTTCTTCAGCGCCAATGGCCAGTTGATGGTCACCGAGGAGACGCGCCAGGCGGCGATCGCGCTGTGCCATCAATCCGACCAGACGGCGGCACTGGGCTGCATGCACGCGTTTGCCACCACTGATTTCCGGAATGACCTGAAAAAGATCACGGTGCCGACGCTGATCCTGCACGGTGACAGTGATGCCATCGTGCCGTTCGAGGGCTCCGGCCAGCGTACCCATGAAGCGATCGCGGGCAGCGAGGTGGTGATGCTGGAAGGGGCGCCGCATGGTTGCAACACCAGCCACGCCGATCACTTCAATCTGGCGCTGCTGAACTTCCTGAAGCGATAAGCTGCGGCGATGCGCGAGCCGAAGACTCCACCGTGGAAGAAGCCCAAGCCCAAGGGGCAGACATCGCAACCGCTGTCGGATGCGCAGAAGGCCGCGGCGCGGCAGCGGGCGGAGGAGAACGGGCGGCGGTATCCGAACCTGGTCGACAACATGTGGGCGGCGAAGCTGCCGCGCGGGCGCGATTGAGAGGAGCCGAGCATGGGCTCGGCTTTACAGGCCAGGCAATGGCTGCCAGCCCGACTCCCGCCATGGCGCTACGTCGCGCTGCTGCACGTTGATCGCCTCGACCGGCAAGCCTGCCAGCCGTGCCAGGTCCGCGCGCAGCATTTCGCTGTCTACCGGCAGTGCGATGGCCACCTGCAGGCGGTCGCCCTGCTGCCGGACCTGCACGGGCACGACTGCATAGGCTTCATGCTCGCCTCCGGTGCGACCGATTGGGTAGCGCATCGCTGTGCGGCGCCCCAGCTGTGCGAGCGCGGGTTGCCATGCCTGCAGGACGACGGATTGTGCGGCCACGGGAATCCTCACTTCGACGAGGGCACCCGGGTAGCCGATGAGATTGCCCACCATCACCTGGAAGCGTGCGCCATCGGGGATGACCAGCACGGTGGCGATCAGCACCATCAGCGAGAGGACAGCCGCAGCGAAGTGCCAGCTGCGGGGTGCGGTGGCGGCGCGGGTTGCCGTGCGCAGACCCGGCCTTCGCCGCAGTTTGCGTGCGTAGATGCGCCGATCCTTCTTGCGCGGGCTGCTGCTGTGTTCCGGCAGGTTCAACGGGACGCGTGGCATCCGCGCGACACGCGCATTGATCAGGCGCGAGAGCAACCACCACGCGAGCACGAACGCCAGCAGTGGCAGCAGCGTTCGTACCACCAGATACAGCATCACCATCGGGCCCCACCTTGGCACACACGGATTCGATCGACCTTGTCATCGTAACGGTGCTGCGTGGCGCGTGTCGCATCCGCCAGCCGACAGGCGCGGGACGCTTGGTTAGGATAGCTCTTTGCTGTCATGGATGAACCGATGAGCGCCGCCACTTCCCGAATCCGCCGCATCTGTGGGCAGGGGCCGATCCTGCTGATGCTGCAGCTGGTCGCGCTGTTGTCCGTCGCCTTGGCTTCTGGCTTCTTCCACTACCGGGTCGACCTGCTGCTGGAGCCGATCACTGCGGCCTGCGGTGGCCCGGATGAGCAGGCACGGTTGCAGATGGCCGAACAGGTGATGGCACGTGCCGGTGCATTGGATGACTGGCAACCGCTGAGCTGGGTTCCGGTGGCAGGCATCGTGCTGGCGCTGCTGGGTGCGATGGCGGTGTGCGCGAGCCGCGCGCTGTGGCTGCGCGATCGGCTGCGCACGGCGAACCTGGCGCTGATGCTGCTGCACGGGGGCGCGTTGGGCTTGGCTGGGTGGACGTTGCACCTGTACGAGAATGCGTGGAGCAGCGTGGCGCGGCTGTCACCCACGGCGTGCCTGATGGACCTGGTGGCGGAGGGCGATACCCCGCTGGCGCAGGCGCAGCACGTGGTGTTCCACATCCTGGCGCGCGAGAACGCGACGTTGCCGCGCAATCCGGATGATCTGGCGCTGGTGTTGGTGGTGTTGCTGCTGGCGACGATGGTGGGCGGCATCGTCCTGTGGCGGGGGATCGCGCGGGCCCGCGCGGCACGGTCGGCAGCGGCGTGACTGGCATCCGGCATTGAACTGCGGCAGCCTATGCCGATGAGTACGGATACTTCACACAAGCGCGCCAGCAAGTTCATGAGCCTGGTGTTGCGCCACGAGCCGGAGAAGATCGGCCTGCAGCTGGATGCGCAGGGCTGGGCCGATGTCGATGATCTGCTGCAGCGGATGGCCGACCATGGTGTCGTGCTGGACCGGCAGAGCCTGCAGACGGTGGTCGAGACCAATGACAAGCAGCGCTTCGCGCTGAGCGACGACGGTCTGCGCATCCGCGCCAGCCAGGGGCATTCGATCAAGGTGGATCTGGGCCTGGAGGCGCTGCAGCCGCCGGCATGGCTGTACCACGGCACCGTGGCCCGCTTCGTCGGTGCGATCCGTGAGCAGGGGCTGCGGCCGGGTGAGCGCCAGCACGTTCACCTGTCGCTGGACCGCCAGACCGCGCAGCAGGTGGGTGCTCGCCGCGGTGCGCCGGTCATCCTCAGCGTGGATGCCGGGCGCATGCATGCCGATGGCCATGTGTTCCACCGTTCGGCCAATGGCGTGTGGCTGACCACGCATGTGCCGCCGCGGTACATCGCCGGCTGAGCGCACGCTCGGCGGCACGCGACAATCGCGCTACAGTCGATCCCTCGCCACTCCAGGGAAGACCCGATGCGCTTGTTGCTGCGTGCGTTGCCGTTGTTGCTGTTGTCGCTGGCGGTGCACGCCGCCGAGGTGGATCGCCGTATCGCGGTGACCATCGACGATCTGCCATGGGCACGGCTGGACGAGATCGCACCGCCGGATCTGCAGGCACGGCATCAAGCGCTGATGGACCAGCTGCATCAGGCGGGCGTGCCGGTGGTCGGCTTCGTCAATGAGAACAAGCTTGAGGTGGACGGGCAGGTGCAGCCGGCGCGGGTGCAGATGCTGCGCGACTGGCGCGATGCTGGCTATGTGCTGGGCAACCACACGTACTCGCACATGGATCTGAATGCGAAGGGCGTGGCGGCGTTCCAGCAGGACTTCCTGCGCGGCGAGACGGTGCTGCGGCCGCTGCTGGCCGAGAAGGGGCAGGTGCCGCAATGGATGCGCCATCCCTACCTGCGTGCCGGGCGCACCGCGGATGAGCGCGTGCAGATGGATGCGTTCTTCAGACAGCATGGCTATCGCGTGGCACCGGTGACGGTGGACAACGGTGAGTGGGTGTGGGCGTTCGCCTATGCCAACGTGATGAACGAGCAGGCGGATTCGCCCGCGCGCGCGGCGGCGCTGGCGCAGCTGCGCAAAGGCTACGTGCCGTACATGCTGAACAAGCTGGACTACTACGAGAAGCAGTCACAGGCGTTGCTGGGTTACGCGCTGCCACAGGTGTGGCTGATGCACGCCAACGAGCTCAATGCGGCGACCTTTGCCGAACTGGTCGCGGCTACCAAGCGGCGGGGCTATCGCTTCATTTCGCTGGACGAAGCGATGCGTGACCCGGCCTATGCACGCGGCGCCGAAGGCTACAATGGCCGCTACGGCCCGAGCTGGCTGCATCGCTGGGCGATGGTGGAGAACAAGCCGAAGGACTTCTACGCCGGCGAACCCGAGGTGCCGGCGTGGGTGATGAAGCTGGCCAAGGTCGATTCGGAGTGAGGCTCAGCGCTTGACGGCCAGCACGCCGTCGAGCGCCAGTTCGGCCTTGAAACCGGCCTTTTCCAGGCGCTTGGCCACTTCACGCGGCACGTCGCGGCCGCTGGTCAGTTTGTTCGGCGCACCGGTGTAATGGAAGAGGCGGCCACCCTTGCGGATGACGCGGGCGAGGTGGTCGTAGAACACCTGTGAGTACAGTTCGCCGGCGATGCCAAAGCGCGGCGGGTCGTGCAGGATCGCGTCGACACTGTTGCTGGCCACCTGTTCGATCTGCTGCGAGACGTCGCCGTGGCTGAACTGCAGGCGGCCACCGGCGTT
>DQIG01000211.1:0-3306 GCA_003525885.1 Stenotrophomonas sp. | reverse complement strand
AGGCGGCCACCGGCGGCAGCCGAGTCAGGGTCCGGCGACCACGGGTTGAGCGTGCGCAGCCACATCACATCGGCGTTCTTCTCGAACGAACGGATCTGGCCGACTCCGGCTTCCAGCGCGCAGGCGGCGAAGTAGCCGAGGCCACCACAGGTATCGAGGATGACCTTGCCGGCCGGGGCGACCAGCTCCACCTTGCGGCGCGCATCCTCGAACGGCGACAGCTTCGAGGTCGGCAGCATCTTGATGCCGTCGATCTCGAAGGTCGGTGCGCCCCATTCGGTCGGCACCAGCTTGATCAGTGAGCCGCTGTAGCGCGAGATCGGCGCGAACGCCTCGCCATCCCAGTAGTACAGCGTGCGGTCCTTCAGCTTGCCCGGCCAGGGGTAGGGCTGGCCACGGAAGTGGAAGCCGTCCGCATCCAGCGCCACGCTGTCCTGGTTGCGGCCGAGGTCGAGCGAGCCCTGCCAGTCGGCGGCGCCCTTGTCATGGGCACGGCGCAGGGTGTCGGCGCTGTCGCGGGTCAGCAGGGGGCCGGTGTAATGGGGCACGGCGGGTACCGGGGCGGTTCGGGGGAGGGCATGGTACCGCAGCTGTTGTAGAGCCAAGCCGATGTCAAAGTGGATCCACGCCATGCGTGGATGCAGGCAGGGAGGAGTCGGGCGTGGACCCGACGCTAGCGCTGGTACAGCTGTAGCCGTGTGTGGCTCCTTCTCCTGCAATCATGCCGACCCCGCGTGACGGCTGCATGCCCTGCCGCGCGCACGATCGGCGATGGGCATCCTGGGTTTGCGGTGGCTGCCGATCGAAGTCGTAGCGCATGCGGCCGTCCTCCTGCAGCAGCCAGTGCACGGTGACGCGCTCCTTCGTGCTGTCGCCGAGGTCCCAATCCAGAGTGCGCATTATCAGGATCTGGCCATCGGGCAGTTCCCGGACTTCGTCATAGGCGCCCTGGGTCTTCGGGGCGCTCACCGCAAGCAGCAGGAACAGCAGCATCCGCATTGATCCTCAAATAGGACAGGATGTGCCTACGCCGCTCCCGGCAACTATCAGAATCGTTGCGGATTACGGGCACTTCACCGCATACACCGGCCCAGCCCCGATCAGCATCAGCGCCATGTAGTCGCTGTCGCTGGCCTTGCCCTTCAGCGTCGCGCCCTTGTTGAAGTGGAAGATGCCGAAACCGCCGGCCATGCGGATCAACGCGCTGTCGATCTGCTCGGCGTCGTCGCGGAAGTAACGGCTGATCTCGCTGCGGGTGGCCTTGTGCAGTGCATTGGGCTCGCGCTGCCACTGCTCGCCGCGGCTGAAGGAAACGAAGTACTGGCCGCCTTCCTTGTCGATGCGGAAATCGGCGGGTTTGCGCGCGCCGGTGGCGAAGCAGCCCTGCAATGGGTCGGCGGAGAAGGGAAGCCGCGCATCGTCGCCGCAGGCAGTGAGCAGCAGGAGGGCACCGGGCAGCAGCAGGCGGAGCGTGCGCATGGGATGTCCCTACAGGGCAGGTGCGGCTAGTGTAGGCAGCATGCGGGCGCGGCCCGTACAGAAATTCGGCAAGAACACAGGGGTTTTCGGATGGCGCAGGGCAAGGCACCGTGGTGCGGCGTGGCCAGTTGGCTGGGTATTGCCGTGGGTTGGGGCACGGGCACCGTGGCGGCGCAGGCAGCGGTGGCTGCGGGCAGTAATGGCATGGCCGCCGGGCTGGGCGTGGGCGTGCTGGGCGCGGCGCTGGTGGGTTGCGGCCTGGCGGTGGCCTCGCGCGTGCGCGGCGAGCGCTGGCCGTGGATCGGTATCGGCGGTGCGGTGCTGAGCGCGCTGCCGCTGCTGATGTACCTGCTGCGGATGATGCTGAAGCTTTAGTGGTGGTGCCGGCCAGCGGCCGGCACTACCCCGTGTGGATCACACGCTGCGGTGGATCTCCACCGTCACATGCACCAGCTCTTCATGGATCGCCAGCGCGGTGCGCACGGTATCGGCATCCAGCGTGACGTCGCTGGTGACCACGCTGGCGCTGACGGCGTACTTGCCGCGGCCCACCTGCCAGACGTGCAGGTCGGCCAGGCGTGCCGGCCACGGGCCCTGTTCGATCACCTCGCGTACTTCGTCCACCACCGGCGCGTCCATCTGCGCGTCCAGCAGGATGCGGCCAGTGTCGCGCAGCAGGCCGATCGCCCACACCGTCACCAGTACGGCGCCGACCAGGCCCATCACCGGGTCCAGCCAGGTCAGGCCGAGCAGCTTGCCGCCGAGCAGGGCGACGATGGCCAGCACCGAGGTGGCGGCGTCGGCCAACACATGGACGTAGGCCGAGCGCAGGTTGAGGTCGTGGCCGTGCGCATGGCCGTAATCGTGGTGTTCGTGCTCATGCCCGTGGTCATGGCCATGGTCATGACCGTGGTGATGATGCGCGTGGCCCGGGCTGTCGTGCAGCCACCAGGCGCACAGCAGGTTCACGCCCAGGCCGACCACGGCGATGGCGATGGCTTCGTTGTAATGGATCGGCGCCGGTACCCACAGCCGTTCCAGCGATTGCACGGCCATCAGTGCGGCGACGCCAAGCAGGGCGATGGCGCTGGTATAGCCGGCCAGGATCTCGATCTTCCAGGTGCCGAAGGCGAAGCGCGGGTCGTGCGCGTAGCGGCGCGCGCAGCGGTAGGCGAACACCGACAGACCCAGCGCCAGCGCGTGCGAGCTCATGTGCCAGCCGTCGGCGAGCACGGCCATGGAGTTGAACCACCAGCCGCCGACGATCTCCACCAGCATCATGCTGACGGTGAGCCACAGGGCGCGGCGGGTATTGCGTTCGGCCAGCGGGTTGCCGTCGTCGAAGCGGTGTTCGTGGCGACGGGCGGCGGCGAGGGCGTCCAGATGCATGGGAAGACCAGAGGGTGGAAGGATACCCCCATAGGGTATACGATCCATCCATGGCTCATGTACACAAGAATCGAAAGCAGCTGCTGACCCGGGTACGCCGTATCGGCGGCCAGGTGGCAGCGTTGGAGCAGGCGCTGGACAAGCCCGAGGGTGAAGCAGGTGACTGTGCGGACGTGCTGGTGCAGGTCGCGGCCGTGCGCGGAGCCGCCCACAGCCTGCTGATGGAGCTGCTGCACGAGCACCTGCAGGAACACGTGGTCGGCGCCGACGACCCACAGCAGCGGGCGGCCGAGGCCGAGGTGCTGGTCGAGCTGCTGCGCCGCTACGGCAAATGACCGCGTAGTGCCGGCCGCTGGCCGGCAACTACAGGTTGCGTCCGAAGCTCACGCAGTTGCCGGCCAGCGGCCGGCACTACCCGTGCCGGTGCCGCGCGTTCCA
>DQIG01000212.1:2733-3020 GCA_003525885.1 Stenotrophomonas sp. | reverse complement strand
CCGCGCGCTGGCGCTGGATCCGGATACCCGCCATGCCCTGGCCAGCCTCGACGGCCGGCACATCGACCTGACCCTGGAAGCGCCGTCGCTGGCGATGCGCATCAGCGTCGACGGTGACCAGCTGCGGGTCGGCCCGGTAGATGCGCAGGAAGCCGACCTGGCTGTGCGCAGCAGCCTGGCCGGCGTGCTGGCGCAGCTGCCACTGCTCGCCAATGCACGGCGCGGCGATACCAACAGCAAGGGCCGCGTGCGCGTGGCCGGTGACGCCGAACTGGCGCGCCGCCTGC
>DQIG01000212.1:0-2585 GCA_003525885.1 Stenotrophomonas sp. | reverse complement strand
GCCGAACTGGCGCGCCGCCTGCAGCAGCTGGCCAAGGGCTTCGATCCCGACTGGCAGCAGCCGTTCGTCAGCGTGTTCGGCGAGGTGCTGGGTGTCCAGGTTGCCAACACCCTGCGCAGCGCCCTGCAGCACGCGCGCCAGGGCGCGATCGACCTGGCCCACAGCGCCGCCGAATTCATCACCGAGGAATCGCGCGACGTGGTGCCGCGTGCCGAACTGGATGCCTTCCACGATGATGTGGACGTGCTGCGCGATGACGTCGAGCGTCTTGGCGCGCGCGTGCAGCGCCTGCGGGGTGCCGCATGAAGGCCGTGTTGCGGGCAAGCCGCATCGGCCGGGTGATCCTGCGTTACCGCCTCGACGACCTGCTGCAGGGCACGCCGGCCGAGCGCTGGCTGCGCCTGGCCAAGCCGTTCGTGCCGCGTGCCTCGGCTGACATTGCCGCACAGTCGCGCGGTGCGCGGCTGCGCCTGGCACTGCAGGATCTCGGCCCGATCTTCGTCAAGTTCGGCCAGATCCTCTCCACCCGCCGTGACCTGGTGCCGCCGGACGTGGCCAACGAGCTGACCCTGCTGCAGGACCGGGTCAAGCCGTTCAACGGCGATACCGCGCGCCGCATCGTCGAGGAGGCGCTTGGCCTGCCGGTCAGCGAGGCGTTCGCCAGCTTCGATACCGAGCCGCTGGCCTCGGCCTCGATCGCGCAGGTGCATGCGGCCACGCTGGCCGATGGCCGCCAGGTGGTGGTCAAGGTGCTGCGCCCGGGCATCGAGAAGCAGATCGACGCCGACATCGCCCTGCTCAACTCGCTGGCCGCGCTGGTCGAGCGTACCCATCCGCGTGCCGACAAGATCCGTCCGCGCGAAGTGGTGGCCGAAGTCGAGAACACCCTGGCCGCCGAGCTGGACCTGCAGCGCGAAGGCGCCAATGCCAGCGTGCTGCGCCGCTTCTGGGAGAACAGCGACGACCTGTACGTGCCGGAAGTGATCTGGAGCCATACCGCCGAGCGCGCGCTGACCCTGGAGCGCGTGTGGGGCATCCCGTCCGACGACATCGCCGCGCTGGACAAGGCGGGCATCGACCGCAAGGCGCTGGCCGCCAAGGGTGTGCGGGTGTTCTACACCCAGGTGTTCCGCGACAACTTCTTCCATGCCGATGCGCACGCCGGCAACATCTGGGTCGACACCGATCCGTCGCGCCGCGCCAACCCGCGCTTCATCGCGCTGGATTTCGGCATCATGGGCCAGCTCTCGCAGGAAGATCAGTACTACCTGGCCGAGAATTTCATGGCCATCTTCAACCGCGATTACCGCCGCATCGCCGAACTGCATGTGCAGGCGCGCTGGATGCCCGACAACGTGCGCATCGATGATCTGGAAGCGGCTGTGCGTTCGGTGTGCGAGCCGTACTTCACCCGTCCGCTGTCGCAGATCTCGTTGGCCGAAGTGTTGATGAAGCTGTTCCGCGTGGCCCAGCGCTACCAGCTGACCCTGCAGCCGCAGCTGATCCTGCTGCAGAAGACCCTGCTGAACATCGAAGGTGTCGGCCGCCAACTGGATCCGCAGATCGATATCTGGGCGGTGGCCAAGCCGGTGCTGGCGAAGATCCTGCGCGAGCGCTACAGCCCGCGCCGGGTGGTGCGCGAGATCGGCAAGCGCCTGCCGGAGATCATGACCCACGCGCCGGACATGCCGCGCCTGGTGCATGCCTGGCTGACCCAGCAGGTGGAGGGCCGCCATGAGCTGGCGATGCGCTCGCGCGATCTGGTTGCGCTGGATGCCAGCGTGCAGCGCCTGCAGAAGCGCGCGGTCGGCGCGATCACCGGCGTCGGCCTGCTGGCCATCGCCGCGCTGATGTACGTGCTGCAGCCGCCAGGCTGGTACTGGGGCGACCTGCCGATGTGGAGCTGGGTGTCCGGTGCCGTCGGCGCGCTGGCGCTGGCGCGCGCATGGTGGAAGTAACCACCATGCTGCGGGCGCTCAAGGACGAACTGGCGCGCTTCGGCGCCGATAACGATGCGCGCGAAAGCGAGCGCGGCCGGCGCATGCTCAACATCACGCCGGACACCGGTGAATTCCTGTCGGTGCTGGTGCGTTTCGGCCAGGCGCGGCGAGTGCTGGAGATCGGCACGTCCAACGGTTATTCCACGCTGTGGCTGGCCGAAGCCGCAGCCGCCATCGACGGCCACGTGACCACGCTGGAGTTCTCCGAGGACAAAGTGGCGATGGCGCAGGCCACATTCGCACGCAGCGGTCTGGCCGCGCGCATCACCCTGGTGCATGGCGATGCCGGGTCGTGGCTGGCGCAGGCCACCGACGCCAGCATCGATCTGTTGTTCCTCGATTCGGACCGCGGGCAATATGCCGGCTGGTGGCCGCAGCTGCGCCGCGTGCTGCGGCCCGGCGGCCTGCTGGTGGTGGACAACGCCACCTCGCATGCGGGAGAGATGGAACCGCTGCGCGCGCTGCTGGACGCTGATCCGGACTTCAGCACCAGCCTGGTGCCGGTGGGCAACGGCGAGCTGCTGGCCGTGCGCAACGCCTGACCGCCGCGTTGCCCGCGCCTGATCCGGTAGTGCCGGCCGCTGG
>DQIG01000213.1:904-8979 GCA_003525885.1 Stenotrophomonas sp. | reverse complement strand
ATCCCCTCCGTCCCCTTTTTGTCAGCGCAGCTTTGCCAGGGCCTGGCCCAGCTGCACCGGGCTTTCGGCGCCCAGCTGCGGAGCGAATTCGGCCACGCCGGGCGGCAGCAGCACGATCACGGTCGAGCCGTAGTTGAAGCGTGCCATCTCGGCAAAGCGCTCCAGCTTGATGCCCTGGCCGCGGTAGTCCTTGCGGGTGATGCGATCGCCGTAGGCCGGGATCTCCTCGCCGCTCCACACGGTTTCCACACCGGACACCAGCAGTGCACCGACCATCACGCTGACCATCGGGCCGAAGCTGGTGTCGAAATGGCAGACCAGGCGTTCGTTGCGTGCGAACAGCCTCGGTACGCCGTTGACGGCCGCCGGGCCGACGCTGAACAGGCGGCCTGGCACGTGCACGGTTTCGCGCAGGGTGCCGGTCCACGGCATGTGCACGCGGTGGTAGTCGCGTGGGGACAGGTACACGGTGGCGTACAGGCCATCGTTGTACGGCTTGGCATCTTCGTCGCTGCCCAGCAGTTCGGCGGCGGTGAACGACTGGCCCTTGGCCTGGAAGATGCGGCCAGCCTCGATCCTGCCGAGCTGGCTGATGCGGCCGTCGGCCGGCATCACCAGGCTGCGCGGATCGGCATCGGCCACGCGCGCGCCCGGCTTCAGCGCGCGGGTGAAGAACTGGTTGAAGGTCGCATAGCTGCGCGGGTCCGGGTTGGCTGCTTCGTCCAGGTTGACGTTGAACTTGTGGGTGACGGTGTCGATCAGCCAGCGCGACACGCGCGGATCGTCCGAGTACGCCAGCGAGCGCGCCATCGAGGACAGCAGGCGATGGGGCAGGGCGTACGTCAGGGCGGTGGTGAGGCTCATGGGGCGGTTTTCTCGGTCAGCTTCTGCAGGTCGCGGGCGATCGCCGGCGCATTGAACGGGGGGCGCACCAGGCCGGCAAGGCGGCCCTGCGGGTCGAGCACGGCCAGGCTGGCCGAGTGCTCGACGGTGTAATCCTCGGGGTTCTCGTCGAAATGCTTGCCCGGCACTTTCTGGAACACGAAGCCCAGCGAGGTGGCGAAGCGCTCCAGCGAGGGGATATCGGCGGTGGCGGCCAGGGTGTCCTTGTGGAAACCGTGCACGTACTCGCCGAGGCGGGTGGCGCTGTCGCGATCCGGGTCGACCGAGACGAACAGCACGCGCGGGCGCAGGCCATCGGGCAGGGCCTCCCATTGGTTCTGCGCGCCAGCCAGCTCGGCCAGGGTGGTCGGGCAGACGTCCGGGCAGAAGGTGAAGCCCAGGAACACCAGGGTCCAGTGGCCCTTCAGTTCGCCCGGGATCAGGCGGGTGCCGTCGGACTGGGCCAGGTTGAAGTCGGGCAGTTCACGCGGCTGCGGGTACAGGGTGATCGCTTCGGTGGCCGGGGCGTTGGCCGGCGGCTTCGGCGCGAATACCTGCTGGGCGGCCAGCAGGCCGAGCCCCGCCGCCAGGGCGATCAGCAGGATGATGCCGGCGTTGCGATTGAACATGGGGGCTCCCGCGCGAAATGGGCTCCATCATAACGGCTGCGGCCCGATCGTTTCCGCCGCAACGGATGCCGCCGCGGGCGCCAGCCCCTATAATCGGGGGCCACTTTGCCCGCAGTACCGCCATGACCGCTGAAACGGCCGCCGAACTCCACACGATCATCGATCTGATCCGCTACGGCACCAGCCGTTTCAACGAAGCCGGGCTGACCTTCGGGCACAGCTATGACAATGCGCTGGACGAGGCCACCCAGCTGGTGCTGCACAGCCTGCACCTGCCACATGACCTCGGCCCGGCCTACGGCCAGGCGCGCCTGCTGCAGGCCGAGAAGCTGCGCGTGCTGGAGCTGTTCCAGCGCCGCATCGACGAACGCATCCCGGCCGCCTACCTGACCGGTGAAGCGTGGTTTGCAGGTCTGAGCTTCAAGAGCGACAAGCGTGCCCTGGTGCCGCGTTCGCCGATCGCCGAGCTGATCGAGTGCGGCTTCGAGCCGTGGCTGGCTGGCCGCGATGTGTACCGTGCACTGGATCTGTGCACCGGTTCGGGCTGCATCGCCATCGCCATGGGCCACTACTACCCCAACTGGCAGGTGGACGGCGTCGACCTGAGCGACGACGCGCTGTCGCTGGCTGAAGAAAACCGGGAGCGGCTGCAGGCGTACAACGTCAACCTGATCAAGTCGGACCTGTTCAACGGCCTGTCCGGCCGCCACTACGACCTGATCGTCACCAATCCGCCGTATGTCACCAACGACGAGACCGATGCCCTGCCGCAGGAGTACTCCTACGAGCCGGAAATGGGCCTGCGTGCCGGTGACGATGGCCTGGACCTGGTGCTGAAGATCCTGCGTGACGCGCCGCTGCACCTGAGCGAAGACGGTCTGCTGATCTGTGAAGTGGGCGAGTCCGAACAGCATCTGGTCAAGCTGCTGCCGGAAGTCGATTTCGCCTGGATCGAGTTCAAGGTCGGCCAGATGGGCATCTTCGCGGTCGAATGCCGCGAGCTGATCGCCCACAGCGTACGCATCACCGAACTGGCGGCGCAGCGCCCGTGAGCTCCAATTCGTTCGGCAAGCTGTTCACCGTCACCACGTTCGGCGAGTCGCACGGGCCGGCCATCGGCTGCGTGATCGATGGCTGCCCGCCGGGGCTGGCGCTGGACGCGGCCGAATTCGCCCACGACCTGCAGCGCCGCGCCACCGGCAAGAGCCGGCACACCTCGGCGCGCCGCGAGGCCGATGAGGTCGAGATCCTGTCGGGCGTATACGAGGGCCTGACCACCGGCACCCCGATCGCGCTGCTGATCCGCAACACCGACCAGCGCAGCAAGGACTACGCCAACATCGGCCAGCAGTTCCGCCCGGGCCATGCCGACTACAGCTACTGGCACAAGTACGGCATCCGCGATCCGCGCGGTGGCGGCCGCTCCTCGGCACGCGAGACCACCATGCGCGTGGCCGCCGGCGTGGTCGCCAAGAAGTGGCTGGCCGAGCGCTTCGGCGTCACCGTACGTGGCTACCTGTCGCAGCTGGGTGACATCACCCCGGCCGGTTTCGACTGGTCGGCGGTGGAAGACAACCCGTTCTTCTGGCCGCACGCCGCTCAGGTGCCCGAGCTGGAGGCGTACATGGATGCGCTGCGCAAGTCCGGAGATTCGGTCGGTGCATGCGTGGATGTGGTCGCCGACAACGTGCCGCCGGGCTGGGGCGAGCCGATCTACGGCAAGCTCGATGGCGAACTGGCCGCTGCCCTGATGAGCATCAACGCGGTGAAGGGCGTGGAGATAGGCGACGGTTTTGCCAGCGCCGCGCAGAAGGGTACCGAACACCGCGACCTGCTGACCCCGCAGGGCTTCGCCAGCAACCATGCCGGCGGCATCCTTGGCGGTATTTCCACCGGCCAGCCGGTGGTCGCGTCGATCGCCTTGAAGCCGACTTCAAGCCTGCGCCTGCCCGGTCCGTCGCTGGATACCGCCGGTAACGTGGTGGAGGTGGTCACCACCGGCCGCCACGATCCCTGCGTCGGCATCCGCGCCACCCCGATCGCCGAGGCGATGGTGGCGATGGTGCTGATGGACCAGGCGCTGCGCCACCGCGCGCAATGCGGTGATGTCGGCACGATCACCCCGCGTATTCCCGGGCACATCGATGGCTGACACGCGGCCGACCGTGTGGGTGAGCCAGCCGCTGATCGACGCGGCCATCGCGCCGCTGCGCGATCGCGTGCAGCTGCGCAGCACCGACACTGTCACCGCCTGGTCGCCGGACCAGATTGCCGAACAGCTGGCCAGCGCCGACGGCGCGATCATCACCCTCAATGAGCGCATCGGTGCGGCCCAGGTGGCCGATGCCATGCAGCTGCAGGTGATCGCCAATGTCGGCGTCGGCTACAACAACCTGGACGTCGACGCGCTCAGCGCGGCCGGCATCCTGGCCAGCAACACGCCGGACGTCCTGACCGAAACCACCGCCGATCTCGGTTTGGCCCTGTTGATGGCGACCGCACGCCGGATTACCGAGTCCGAGCGCTGGCTGCGCGACGGCCAGTGGCAGCAGTGGTCGTTCCAGACCATGCTCGGCGCCGACATCCATGGCAGCACGCTGGGCATCCTCGGCATGGGCCGCATCGGCCAGGGGATCGCCCGCCGCGGCGCACACGGTTTCGGCATGAAGGTGCTGTACCACAACCGTTCGCAGCTGCCGGCAGTGACTGAAGCGGAAGTGGGCGCCACCTATGTGGACCTGGATACGCTGCTGGCACAGTCCGACCACCTGCTGCTGGTGCTGCCGTACACGCCGGCCTCCCACCATCTGATCGATGCCGCCGCGCTGGCGAAGATGAAGCCGTCGGCAACGCTGGTGAACATCGCCCGCGGTGGCCTGGTCGATGAGATCGCGCTGGCCGATGCACTGGCCAACGGCCGCCTGGCGGCCGCCGGCCTGGATGTGTACGAGGGCGAGCCGAAGGTGCGCCCGGAGCTGCTGGCACTGCGCAACGTGGTGCTCACTCCGCATATCGGCAGCGCCTCGCTGGCCACGCGCACGGCGATGGTACAGCTGGCCGTGGATAATCTGGTTGCCGGGCTTGGTCTGGACGGTGGCCCGTCGCGCATGCCGAGCGCGATCAACGCTGACGCGGCGATGGCCGCGCGCGTGACTCTGGGCAAAAAAACCGGGAAACGATAGGGAACCTCCGCGCACCCCGCTTGAGGAGGTTCCCCGAACCCAGCTGTCGTGCGTGATTTTTCCCATCCCCGTTTTCGTGAGAGTTTCCCCCATGAGCAATGCACAGCGCAGTTTCCACGTCGCCGTCGTCGGTGCCACCGGTGCGGTCGGCGAGACCATGTTGTCGATCCTGGCCGAGCGTGACTTCCCGGTCGGCACCCTGAGTGTCCTGGCCTCCGAGCGTTCGGCCGGCGGCGAGATCGAGTTCAACGGCCAGAAGGTCAAGGTCCAGGACCTGGCCACTTTCGATCCGGCCGGTGTCGAGATCGCGTTGTTCTCGGCTGGCGGCAGCGTCTCCAAGGAATACGCGCCGAAGTTCGCCGCCGCCGGTGCGGTGGTGATCGACAACTCCTCGGCCTTCCGTTACGACGATGACGTGCCGCTGGTGGTGTCCGAGGTCAACCCGGAGCAGGTCGCCAACCGTCCGCGCGGCATCATCGCCAACCCGAACTGCTCGACCATGCAGATGCTGGTGGCGCTGGCGCCGCTGCACCGCAAGTACGGCATCGAGCGCATCAACGTCTCCACCTACCAGTCGGTGTCCGGCGGCGGTCGTTCGGCCACCGAGGAACTGGGCAAGCAGACCGGCCAGCTGCTGAGCTTCCAGGAGATCGATCCGCAGCGCTTCCCGGTGCAGATCGCCTTCAACCTGATCCCGCACATCGACGACTTCCAGGACAACGGCTTCACCAAGGAAGAGATGAAGCTGATCTGGGAGACCCGCAAGATCCTCGGTGACGACAGCATCCTGGTGAACCCGACCGCGGTGCGCGTGCCGGTGTTCTATGGCCACTCCGAGTCGGTGGCGATCGAGACCCGCGACAAGGTCACCGTGGCCGAAGCGCGCGCGCTGCTGGAGCAGTCGCCGGGCATCGAAGTGGTGGATCGCCACGAGGCCGGTGGTTACCCGACCCCGGTCACTCACGCCTCGGGCACCGACGCGGTGTACGTCGGCCGCATCCGCGAGGATCTGTCGCACCCGCGTGGCCTGAACCTGTGGATCGTGTCGGATAACGTGCGCAAGGGCGCCGCCCTGAATGCCGTGCAGCTGGCCGAGCTGGTTGCTGCCGAGCAGCGTTGAGCACAGCGGTTGCCTCACCGGTCGTGCCGGCCGCTGGCCGGCATTGCCGTGATCCATGCGCTGGAGTGCATGCCGGCCAGCGGCCGGCACGACCTCAAGGGTCTTTCCGGTGGGTGCGGACCCCGGTCCGCACGCTTTATAGTGTCGCCCATGAATAAACGGGCCAGGGGCGCAAAGCGCCCGCTCCTCTATCTTTCCACCGCGCTGCTGGCCTTGGCCAGCAGTTCGGCGCTTGCGCTGGGCTTGGGTGACATCCGTGTCCTGTCCAAGCCGGGCCAGCCCCTGCTGGCCGAAATCCCGGTGGTCTCGGCCGATCCGTCCGAGCTGGAGAACCTGCGCGTCGCGCTGGCTTCACCGGTCACCTTCGAGCGCGTGGGCCTGCAGCGGCCGACCGGGCTGGTCAGCGAGCTGCAGTTCGAGCTGACCCGCAATGCGCAGGGCAGGGCGGTGGTGCGGGTGACCTCGCAGACGCCGGTCGAGACCCCGTCGCTGAGCTTCCTGATCGAGGCCGACTGGGGCCAGGGCCGCCTGGTGCGCGAGTACTCGGCACTGGTCGACGCGCCCTCCAGCGCACTGGCGGTGGCCGAGCCGGAAATCGTCGCACCGGCGGGCACCCTCTCCAACACCATCGTCCGTGACGCTGCGCCGGCACCCGCCGCTGCGGAGAGCGCAAGCGCGCCTGCACCGTCCACCGTGGCAGCGCCGGCACCCGCTCAGGCACGTCCTCGTGCAGTGGCTGCACCCGCTGCCGCGCCGGCAGCCGATGGCAGCGTCACCGTCCAGCGTGGGCAGACCCTGTCGCAGATCGCCAGCGCGGTGGCGCGCGGCAACCAGGTCAGCCGCGACCGCGCAATGATTGCGCTGCTACGGGCCAACCCGGAGGCGTTCATCCGGGGCAACGTCAACCTGCTCAAGCAGGGGGCCGTACTGCGCATGCCCGGCAGCGATGCACTGGCGGCGGTCGATGCCGCCGAGGCCGCAGCGCTGGTGCGTGAACACGCCGCACAGTGGCGGCAGGCGCGCACCGTGCCGCAACCGGCGGGCACCGTCGCCCCGGTCGCCAAGGCGGCAACCACGAACGCTTCTTCCCCGGCTGCGGCCAATGGGGCACGACTTGAAATCGCTCCGGCGCTGGCCTCCGACGCCGCGCACGCGGGCACAACCACCGGCACCGGAGCCGGCAGCGAGGGTGACATGCTGGGCAACGAACAACTGCGCCAGGCACGCGAGGACATCGCGACCCGCGATGCCGAGATCGGCGAGCTGAAGCAGCGCGTGGCCGACCTGGAAAAACTCAAGGAACAGCAGCAGTCGCTGATCGCGATGAAGGACAACGACCTGGCCGCCGCGCAGCAGCGCCTGGCGCAGGCGCCGGATGCCCGCGATGCGGCAACGCCGTGGTACTGGCTGGGGCTGCCGGTGCTGCTGCTGGCGGCCGGTGCAGCCTGGCTGCTGCGTCGTCGCAAGCCGTCACCGCTGCCGCCGCTGCGCGAAGAAGGCGATGCCGCCGGCCTGTCCGCTGTGGTACCGGCGGGCGCGGCGCTGGATACGCTGGCCGAGCAGTCCTCGTGGTCGTCGGTGGTACCCGAGGGGGGCCGCCAGGAGCCGGCGATGCCGGCCTGGGCGACCGAAACCGAGGTGCGGGATGATGTGGTTGCCGAACCGGTCGCCGACGTCGCCGCCCAGACTGACTGGCAGGCACAGACGCTGCGCGATGACGAAGTGGTGGAGCTGCCCGAGGCAGTGACCGACCTGCCGCGCTGGGACGAGCCGGTGGCCAAGCAGGGCGATCCCGCGCCGTCCGACGCCGTGCAGGATGAGCCGGTCGCGCAGGCGGCCCCTGACGAGGTGGCAGTGCCTGACTACGCGCTGCACGCTGAACAGCAGCCGCAGTTCCGCGGCGTGTTCGACCTGCCGGCCGAACACCATGACAGCGGGGATTCAAGCGCGGTGCCGCACGACGCGCTGGCCGAGGCCGCGCATGAAGAAGGCACCGCGGCACCGTCCAGTGATGCCGGCTGGGCGCCGCGCGCCGGGCAGGAGCGCCTGGAACTGGCCATCGCCTACCTCGACCTGGGCGATGCCCAGACCGCACGTACGTTGTTGCAGGAAGTGGCCGACGGCGGTGACCTGCACTGCCAGGCCCAGGCCCGCGAACTGCTGGCCCGCCTGCCGTGACCGACCCCGCCGACAAGGACCCCGCCATGAGCCGCGAGCGCCGCATCGACTACGTTGAATTCGCCTCCACGGATCCGGCGGGGG
>DQIG01000213.1:0-733 GCA_003525885.1 Stenotrophomonas sp. | reverse complement strand
CCGCGCCTTCTTCGAGAAGGCGTTCGGCTGGTCGTTCGTCGACTACGGCAGTGACTACACCGCGTTCGACGACGGTCGCCTGCAGGGGGGCTTCTTCCGCGGCCAGCCACAGCGTGCCAGCGATGCCGGTGCACCACTGCTGGTGCTGTACGCTGACCAGCTGGCACCGATCGAGGCAGCGGTGCGCGACGCGGGCGGTGAGATCGTGCGGCCGGTGTTTTCTTTCCCCGGCGGCAGCCGCTTCCAGTTCGTCGAGCCCGGTGGCAACGAACTGGCGGTCTGGTCCGAACGCGATCCGGCCTGAGCGCCGCCCCTCCCGCAACATCGAGGTAGCACATGCGTTACGCGCTTGGCGTCGAGTACGACGGCAGCGATTTCAGGGGCTGGCAGAACCTGGGCGAGGGTGGCCCCAGCGTGCAGGCCAGCCTTGAGCAGGCCCTGTCATCGGTGGCCGATGCGCCGCTGCAGGTGGTCTGTGCCGGCCGCACCGATGCGGGCGTGCACGGCCAGTGCCAGGTCGTGCATTTCGACACCGACGTGGTGCGCGATCCGCGCGCCTGGATGCTGGGCACCACCACCCGCCTGCCGCGCTCGATCGCAGTGCGCTGGTGCGTGCCAGTGGCCGACGATTTCCACGCCCGCTTCTCGGCACGTGCGCGCCGTTACCGTTACCGCCTGCTCAACCGCGAGGTGCGGCCGGCGCTGCAGCGGCAGACGCTCAGCTGGGAGCGTC
>DQIG01000214.1 GCA_003525885.1 Stenotrophomonas sp. | reverse complement strand
AAGCTCGATGGCGCCATCCATGGCGCCAACGGTCCTGCATCGCCTCCTCCTCCCGCGCGCTTCAGAGTTCGCCACGAGCGCGGTGAGGATGGCAAAGGCAAGAGCAAGAGCAAAAACAAAGGCGCCTTTCGGCGCCTCTGTCTTCAAACCACTGGAGCGTTGTTTCAGCCCTTGGCGACGGTGGCCACGGCCTTGGCGACGTATTCCAGGTTGTTCTGGTTCAGCGCGGCCACACAGATGCGGCCGGTGCCGACGGCGTAGATGCCGAACTCGTCGCGCAGGCGCTCGACCTGCTCACGGCTCAGGCCGGAATACGAGAACATGCCAGCCTGCTCGTTGATGAAACCGAACTGCGGTGCACCTGCAGCGGCCAGCTTCTCGACCAGGCCCTGGCGCAGTGCGTGGATGCGCTCGCGCATCTCGGTCAGCTCCTGCTCCCACATCGCGCGCAGTTCCGGGTTGGTCAGCACGCCGGCCACCAGCGCAGCACCGTGGGTGGACGGGCTGGAGTAGATGGTGCGGATCACGCGCTTGACCTGCGACTGCACGGCCTTGGCGTCAGCGGCAGTCGGCGCCACCATCGACAGCGCACCCACGCGTTCGCCATACAGCGAGAACGACTTGGAGTACGAGTTGGCGACGATGAAGCTGTCGATGCCGGCTTCGGCGATGATGCGCACGGCGGCGCCGTCCTGCTCGATGCCCTTGTCGAAGCCCTGGTAGGCCATGTCGATGAAGGGGAACAGCTGGCGGTCCTTCAGCAGCTGTGCCACCTGCTTCCACTGGGTGACCGTGAGGTCGGCACCGGTGGGGTTGTGGCAGCAGGCGTGCAGCAGCACCACGGTGCCGGCTTCCAGCTTGCCCAGGTCGGCCAGCAGGGCATCGAAGTTGACGCCATGGGTAGTCGGGTCGAAGTAGGAATACTCCACCACCTCGAAGCCGGCCGCACTGAACACGGCGCGGTGGTTTTCCCAGCTCGGGTTGCTCAGCGCAACGGTGGCGTGCGGCAGCAGCTTCTTCAGCACGTCGGCGCCGACGCGCAGCGCACCGCTGCCACCGACCGTCTGTGCGGTGGTGACGCGACCGGCGGCCAGCAGCGGCGAGTCCTTGCCGAACACCAGCTCACGCGTAGCCTGCGTATAGGCCGGCAGGCCATCGATCGGCAGGTAGCCGCGCGGCTTGGCTTCAGCGGCAAGCTGCTGCTCGATCTGCTTGACGGCGCGCAGCAGCGGAATGCGGCCGCTCTCGTCGTAGTAGATGCCCACACCCAGGTTGACCTTGGTCGGGCGGCTGTCGGCGTTGTACGCCTCGGTCAGGCCCAGGATCGGGTCGCCTGGGACCAGTTCCACGTTTGCAAAGAAGGACACGGCGGTACTCGTTCGGTAGACGGAAAGGGGGAGGAAGTGCGCTACGCGGTCTGCGGCCTTTCAGCCGGAAACAGCCCATCGTAACAAAGCCTGCCGGGGCTGGCCGCCGCCATCGTCATCCGTGGCCCCGTACCATGGCGTGCGTTGCCGCCTGATCCATCAACCTGAATCATGAATCCCGCCGCACGCCGCCGTTGCCTGCCGTTGTCCGTCCTGCTGCTGTCGCCCTGGGCGGCCGTGGCCGAGCCCGCACCGACCGCCCTGCCCGGCGTGCAGGTGCAGGTTGCGCGGGTGCCGGGCATCGACCCGTTCGCGCTGCCGGCCAGCCAGGACACGGTCTGGATCGACGCCAGCCGCGCCGGTGCCGGCGCGCAGTTGTCCGAGGCGTTGGCCGGGGTTCCGGGCCTGGTCGCGCGTGACCGGCAGAACTTCGCGCAGGACACCCAGCTGTCGATCCGTGGCTTTGGTGCGCGCTCGACCTTCGGTGTGCGTGGGGTGCGGGTGTTGATCGACGGGGTACCGGCGACCATGCCCGACGGCCAGGGCCAGCTGTCGCACGCCAGCCTGCTCGGTGCCGAACGGATCGAAGTGTTGCGCGGGCCGTTCTCGGCGCTGTATGGCAACTCCTCCGGGGGGGTGCTGCAGGTCTGGAGCGCGCAGGGCCAGGCCGGTGATCCGTGGCGGTTGCGCCTCAACGCCGGTGCCGACAACACGCTCAGCGTCGGCGCGCAATTGAAGGGTGCCGGCCACGGGCTGGACTACAACATCGCTGCCAGCCATTTCCGCACCGACGGCTGGCGTGATCACAGCCGTGCACGCCGCGAATCGCTCACTGCGCGCATCGGCGGCGATCTGGGCGGTGGACGGCTGGAGCTGCTGCTCAATGCGCTGGACGCGCCCGATGCGCAGGACCCGTTGGGCCTGACCCGCGCGCAGGTGGCAGCCAATCCGCGCCAGGCCACGTCGGTCGCAGACCAGTACAACACCCGCAAATCGGTTCGCCAGCAGCAGGCTGGCCTGCGCTGGACCCGCGAGGCCGGGGCGCAGCGCTGGCAGCTGATGGGCTATGCCGGCCAGCGCGCGGTGACCCAGTACCTGCCGATTCCACCGGCTGCCCAGGCCAATCCACTGCATGCCGGTGGGGTGATCGATCTGGAGGGTGGCTACGGCGGGCTGGACGCGCGCTGGGGCTGGCACGGTGACCTCGCCGGTCGACCGCTGGACCTGGTGGCCGGGCTCAGCTCCGACCGCCAGCGCCAGCATCGCACCGGCTACGAGAACTTCGTGGGCAGCACGCTGGGTGTGCGCGGGCGCCTGCGCCGTGACCAGATTGACGTCGTGCAGAACGTGGACCAGTTCGCCCAGGCCTGGTGGCAGTGGAGCCCGCGCTGGTCGTTGCTGGCCGGCGTGCGCCACAGCGCGGTGCGCTTCGCGTCCGACGACCGCTATATCGTCGGCGCCAACCCCGATGACAGTGGCCGCCGCCGCTACCAGGCGACCACGCCGGTGGCCGGGGTCAGCTTCGAGGCCAGCCCGCAGTGGCGCCTGCATGCCGCTGTGGGCCGCGGCTTCGAGACGCCCACCTTCAACGAGCTGGGGTATCGCGCCGACGGCCGGGCGGGACTGGCGCTGGATCTGGCGGCGGCGCGCAGCCGCAGCCTGGAGGTGGGCAGCAAATGGCACGCGCAGAATGGAACCCGGCTCGATATCAGCCTGTTCCGCGCAGATACCGACAACGAGCTGGCAGTTGCCAGCAACATCGGAGGGCGCAGCACCTATCGCAACATTGGCCGTACCCGCCGCCAGGGCGTGGAACTGCAGTATCGCCAGCCGTTGGTGGAACAGCTGGAACTGCAGCTGGCCTGGACCTGGCTGCAGGCACAGGTGCGTGCGCCGTACCTGACCTCGAACACCTGGGTTGCCGCTGGCAGCCGCCTGCCCGGGGTACCGCGCCAGCAGGCCTTCGCCCGGCTGCAGTGGACCCCCGGCGACTGGCAGTGGGCGCTGGAGGCCGCCGCCAGCAGCGATACCGTGGTCAACGACCTGGCCACCGAGCGCGCGCCGGGCTACGCGTTGCTGAACCTGGAAGCCGGCCGCCGCTGGACGCTGCCGGGGGGCGAGCTGCGCGCCTTCGCGCGGCTGGAGAACGTGCTGGACCAGGCCTACATCGGCTCGGTGATCGTCAATGACGGCAACGGGCGTTTCTACGAGCCGGGACCGGGACGACGGGCCAACCTCGGCCTGCAATGGTCGTGGCGCTGAAACGGCCGTGCCGGCCGTTGGCCGGGAAGGTCTCCGGTAGTGCCGGCCGCTG
>DQIG01000215.1:17893-18079 GCA_003525885.1 Stenotrophomonas sp. | reverse complement strand
CGGCGTGAGCAGCACGACGCTCATCACCATCAGCGAAACCGGTACCTGCCAGAGCAGCGATGGCCTGAATCCGCTGAATCTATAGGCTTCCAGTACAAGCACCACGACCTGGGCCAGAAGGCCCGCGAGCAGCCCCAAGCCAGCCCCCTTGGCAAACCGCCTGATCGTCAGGCGGCCAGCGGCGGG
>DQIG01000215.1:6826-17736 GCA_003525885.1 Stenotrophomonas sp. | reverse complement strand
GGCCAGCGGCGGGAACCCGTGCGCCAATTCCCAGCAACAGAAGGCTGACGGCATACAGCCAGAAGAAAACTTGATGTGAGTCGAAGGCGTAAAGCGCCCTGCCCACAAAGTGCAGGAACAGCCAGAGTGCTCCACACGACACCGCGTAGGCCAGCCCGTACCGAAGAATCTGCCTGGCTTTCATCTTGTACCTCTCCGAGGGCGTGCAGGCCGATCGCGTTCTTTTGTGGAGGAGCGCGGGAGCTCATGCACCTTGCCTCCCGCTTGGCGCCCTACTCGCGCAACGCATCGCGCAGTGCTCGAGAGTACCTGCCTGCCTCCAGCGTTCGCAGCTGGGCTAGTGGAATCCGATACCTCCTGAACAGTGCGGCCAGTTCCCAGACCTCCTCCTCCAGAACTGCATCTGGATCCAGAGGTAGATAGATGACATCCCCTCTGCCGACTACATTCCCGATGCAGCCGATTCGACCGATCTACTCGAAGAAGAACCGTTCATCCTGTTGAGAAAAGAAAATTACCCTTTTCGCTTCAAGCTCCATGGAAAATCACCGTTCATTCAACCAAGTCATCTGAATTACCCGCTTCATTCCAGCCTTTGCGCTGATTACTCTGGAGCGGCGACAACGAACAGAGCTGTCAGCGCGCTGCAGAACATCCTGCGAAGACACTGTTGGGCTTCTCCTTCAGGCTCACAGCGATCACGCGGCGCATGGGATGCCCCGGCACCCGCACGCAAATCTGCAATCACATTTCTTCACTCAACCTCCCCCCTATCTCGTAGAGGAGGCAGGCCAGGGCGGAAAGATGATAGGCCAGTGGCTCCTGCTGCCCCAATGCGACTCTTTGAATATCAGAGTAGTCATCGAAAAGACTTCCAACTTCAAGCTCCACCCGCTCACCGCCCATGGAGTGACGTTCCGACCATGGCACCACGCGGTAGAACACGTCCTCCACTTCAATCTCTGGCAAGCCCCTGGAGCGCAGCTCGTCGAACAGTATTGATGAGACCTTTTCCAAGGTGCCCAAATTCATCTTCATGCTAGACGCCAAATTCGAATTTCATAAGGCCAGGGTGTCACTGAAAAGAAGATCGCGACTGCCGGCCCACAGCGGGCATCTGCGCCCCTAACAGTGGAGGTCATACGGAGAATATCTGAAAATCACTATCTGCATATTTCCCGCGCCCTGCCGAGAACGGCCGCACTTGCCCGTCCGACTTCGAGCTTCTGTATCAATCCAGCACATTCAGGCCGATCCCCAGTTTTCGCTCCATAGATCACGGGCTCACCCTTCCTATCTACTCCATCCAAATAGAGCACTGCGCAATCGCCAGCGATCGTACCAATGCGCACCGCACGAACCTTCTCGATACTGGCGTCTGGACCGGCTGCACCCTCGCACATCCCACCGTAGTACGTACTACTCAGCTCAGCGTAGATGGGTTTCAGCTGCAGCTCCCCTAACCGGTCATTCTCGCATCCGCTCAGGGCGAGCACGCAGACGGACGCGAAAGACAAAGCGCGTAGGAAGAAGCCTTTGGCATCGAGAGAACTCCTGAGCAACCCCGATTTCATTTGACTGCGTTCCATTAGCTCCCCAGAACAATCTGCTCGAACGCATTGGTCGCGCTGCGCAGTTCCCCCTTGCGGTTGCCGAACACGCCATTGGTCGCACACCTGGCGTCATCCGCCAAGCAGTAGGCGGAGCTCGACGCTTCAGCGCACTATAGCGCCGCCGAGCATCGACCGAATACGTTGGCGGGCTTCTCCCGAAGGCTCACGGCAACCACCCGTTGCTTCTGCTCACCGCAGCCCCCCATCACCCCGTACATGATGAGAAGTCCCTTGTCGTTGACGTAGCCGATGAACTTGCCCCTGCTTTCATCCGAAGCGGCCCTGACGAGATAGACGCTCTCCCCCGGCGCTGGCTTCAGGTCACTCAACGGCATTGGACCGATCTTCCCTTCAACCTCTGATGCCGATACCACGACCAGCGAATGCTCCAACATCCACTTCGCAATGGCTGCCTCACTATCAGGATCAAGCGTGGAAATGCGGTCAAGCGGAAGAGTCGTTGAATTGCCAGGGAAGACCGCACCGGACGAAACATCGACCCAGTCCGACCTCCATTCCGTATGTTGAAACTGATGAACGCTGCAGCCCCCCAGCATTGGCAAGAGCAGCAACGCTGCACGCAAGATGCCAGCCTTCGGCATCGTGACGCCGTTTCTTGCTTGGGCACCCCGGATCCTCCTGCGCTTGCCGCGCCACAGACCGATCAGATACCCGCTGGTGGGTAGGCCCAATCCATCGGGACTACTGGCTGATGCCCGAACACCGGATGCTTCACTCATACTGTTCCACTCCCAACCTTTTACATCGGGCGTCACTGCGTGTCGAACGCCAGCCATAGACATGAGAGCTCTAGAAGGGACCGGCTAAATGCTGAGTACCATCTGCAACCCGTTCTGTAGAACGGTCTTCGCACGATTGAGGTCACGTCTAGAGATCGAGACCGCCGCCAGCCCAACGGCTCGAGCGATCTCGCATTGCGAGAAAAATGTGTCGTACGTATCGATCATATCGGCGTGAAACATCTTTCGCGGAGCATTTGCTACCACCCTGAAAAGATCAGTCATGAAGTTCCAAGCATCAATAACAGCATCTGGGCTAACTTCAACTCCCGAATCGACCGAATTTATCAATGATTCGAAGTCAAGTAGCGATTCACCTTCCCAGTCCACAGCCCCCTCGCAAGCAGCGACTTCGTAATCGAGCCCCTCCCTACTACCGGCTGACACAGGCCTCCCGTTCTTTGATAAAACATGATCATAGTCATCAGACACCCACGCAAACCAGACGACTCTCCCCTGCGCAGCAATCCCAACCGGATATATATCAGCCATCACAAGCCCCCACCTAAATGACGCCATCAACCCTGAGCTCTTCTGGAATTTCGTCCATCAGAGGATCTTGACTGAAGCTGAGAAAGAACTCTTCAAAGAATCCAGGCTTTTCACCGCTCGGAGTGAAGTGGGTTTCCGCATATTTTTCAAGCTTGCTCAAGTTTGCCCCTGCCCTTTTCCGGGATCTTGACCAAACTCCTTGCATACTCGCTGGGCATACTGAACTGGTGTCTCCCCATTCGTAGGATTTGTACCTCCCGCCCAAGATGGCATGTTATTTTTTTAATTCCCTATCATGGGCTGGCGCTTGGCGTGTCGCTACTCTGCTCCGGGTTTGCGGCAGCGTGCGTAGTCGAAGCACCCGGCCTGCGCGCATAGCTGTAATCGGGATCCCGGCAGGCGCGCACGATCGGACTTCGTGCGTGCCTGATCACGCCCGGGAACCAGCACAGCACCAGCACTACCAGACAGATCACTCCCAGCCGTACCCATTCACCCGCGACACTGGCCCCGATCAGCGGCAATGCCGCCACCAGGATGACGACCTGTGTGTACAGAAGATAGAGCGTGTACGTGCCCAACCGCGGGTCTGAACGAAGCTCCACGCGACACCCCCGGCAGGACGTCTTTGCTTGACGCCTTCCAGCAAATCGCAGGGTAAAGCGCTGCCCGCTAGCGCCACAAAGTGGGCAGATGAAGGTCATCAGGCGCATCGGTAAAACCTCTTTTCAGAAGTTTCCATCAGCAGGTTCCATCTGCGGCGTCGACCATACGCACCACATCATCAAACCTCGGGTCCTGGCACATCATTTCCAGTGGTGTCCGATCAAGCTCATTCCCTGCATGTGGGTCGGCACCACACCAGAGGAGATAGGCCGCCGCCGCGACGCTGCCATGTGCCACCGCGCTTGCCAGCGGCGTCAGGTCAAGATCACCACGCACATCGATGGCGGTCACGAAGGGCATCAATGCGCTGAGGAGGGCCACATCGTTGTAATAGGCCACCGCATGCAGGGGCGTGTCCTCATAGGCTCCTTGGGTCTCCGGACAAGTCAGCACCGTATCGCCGAAGTCAGTGTCGACACTGAGCCGGGAAAGCAGTTCGCTGAGTACAGGATCGATGATGTTCATCGGGCTGCACGCACGGTAGGGCCCATTGCGTTGGCCCGATGATGATCCGCCCTGTAATCCATCTCTCCGTCGGATCCCTGTCGACCTACAAGCCAAGCGGTGCGTGCGTCTTGGAGCGATGCATTCGACAGATCAAGAATCATGATTTGACAGGAATCAACCGGCCTTCCCAAGTGCCCTCTACCAGAAGTGCAATCTCTGCGCCGACAGAGGCCTCAATGAAGACCAAGGTGTCGCCATCGACAATTTCCCGGGCAGCCACTGGGTCTAGACCAAGGAGGAAGCAACACCGCTGGAACTCAAAGGAATCATCCTTTCGATTGAAGACCTTAAGATCTAGCACGACATTCTGGCTAGAGAAACCATCAATGCTCGCCTTCCTGACTCGACCAAAGATCAAATCATAGGATGCCTGCGAAGACTCATCGAACAGAGAAACAGTCACACCTGACACCGGATCAAGTCGAATTCCAGCCAGCTGGAAATCATGAATATCAATACTCATAGGCTCACATCTTTGGCCAATCACTTGCCGGAACCCCCGATTTTCTGACACCGACCTCCCATTCGTGAACATGTAGATTTCCTTGGCCATGATCGTGTCCTCTGTCCACGTCGAACGTGGAGCTTCCATCGTCCCCATAGTAACGAGACTGTTTGCCTGTCGGGTGATCTGACCATGTATTTGGCTCACCACTTGCTGGCAAGCCGCGCTGGCCCGGAATTGAACAAGCGGAGCCATCCTCACTCTTGTTCATCATCAACCCAGGGAAGACAAGGCCCTTGGATTTCGACAACGCAATGAGTGCATTGGCCACTATTGATTCTGCAATTCTCTCTGGATAGATGTACAACCCAGGCGGTTCGTTACAACTGTAATGGGGAAGGTCCGGATTTTGCTGCTGGAGCTGACCGTCTCCGCTTACGTAGTAGCCTGCTGGAGGCGGACGGACGGCACGGGCAATCGCAGACTGCAACCCAAATGGGTCTACGAACGATGCCACATTGGAGTTCGCGTACGCGCAACTACCAATCCCTCCCTCCAACCCGATCGGATCACTCTACGAATACCGCCCCAAAGCCGGGTCGTATTCACGCTGGTAGTTGTAGAACAACCCACTCGCAGCCGTCGCCTGCTGGCCCGGGAAACGCAGTGCCAGATCAAACGCCACACCATCTCCATCGGGGTCATTGGCCGGTGCCTGATCGCCGAACACCTCGCTCTTGTTGCTCCACTCCCAGATCGCAACATCACGCACCGGATCGATCACCACGCGCGGCGTGCCCAGATGATCCGACTGCACGTAGGCCAGTTCCGGCACGCCGATAGGCCGACGATCCGCAGCGTCACTTCGAGGCGATCAGCAAACCGCCCGAGGCCGAACGCGCCATCGCCCGCGTGCTGTTCGAAGGACTGATCCTCAAACACGATGCCGGCCGCAGGGAACACGACGTCGGCGGCTAAACAAAAACCCCGCCGGATGAGGGCGGGATTTTTGGATCGTGCGTTGGGATAGCGCTATTGCTGGGCTTGGCAACCCAGCCAACGGCCTTCTACGTTCAAACTCACATTGTCAGCACACACGGCAATGCGACCTGATGGAGAGAACATGAACTCAAAAATGATCTGATCTTCCCTTGCGCCACACTTTACTTCGTAGACCTTAAGTCCGCCTTTTGCTGTGATACCGTCTACTTCAACTGAGTGAATGCCATCAAAGACCATTAACCCAGGCTGGGGGCCAGGATACTCCGGCAACCCATCAAAGTTAGCATTGATATCAAAGATCGAGATTTCCAGACGATTCGTTTCACTCCATAAAAATCCGTTGATCCTGCAATCATGGAGATCACCCTTTTCCCCAATGAATTCTTCCAAATCCTTAATCAACATCCAGCCTCCTTACGGCACCGGAACTAGATTTCTCGGCGGGAACAAGCGCGACCCCTCCGAGAAAATGAGGTAAATGACCAACGCAGTACCCGTCAAACCGGTGGCCTTGCTCATTTGATCCATAAATCCCCGATCATCCTCCGGCTGCGGAGCATCGTCGGAAGTCGGACATTCCTCACCTGGTGAATAATGCTTCTCCCCTTTGTCATGATGCCAATGATCCCGACCTCTCCAGCCGGGCTTTCCTGCGCGCCCTCTGTGAAAATCAAGCACGTCGGTTCCATTGATCCAGCGCTCCCCATTCGGGTCTCGGTGGGTCGGGTCAGGCGTCCAACCAGATGGAAGCCCTGAAGGATCATTCGGCAGCTTGATTAAGCCAAGCGGATCCGTGAAGTTAACCGGATCCCCCCCAACATACGCATAGGTGCTGATTCCAGCTTGTAATCCAATCGGATCACTCTGCGAATAGCGTCCCACCGCGGGATCATACTCACGCTGGTAGTTGTAGAACAACCCACTCGCAGCCGTCGCCTGCTGGCCCGGGAAGCGCAGCGCCAGTTCGAACGCCACACCATCTCCATCGGGGTCATTGGCCGGTGCCTGATCGCCGAACACCTCGCTCTTGTTGCTCCACTCCCAGATCGAGACATTCCGCACCGGATCGATCACCACGCGCGGTGTACCCAGATGATCCGGCTGCACGTAGGCCAGTTCCGGCACGCCGGTACTCGGCACATTGATCAGCGCCACCGGGTAGTTGTCCAGCCAGATGGCCTGCTGCTGCGCTTGGCCCGTGGCCGAGTAGTTGCCCAGCCACTGCCCTGCTTCGTCATACAGGGTAATATGAGCCGCACCACCGGCAGGGGTCCGCAGCACGCGCTCGCCGCGATGGTTGTAGGCGTAGCTTTCCAGTACAGCATCGCCCTGCTTCACCGCGTTCATGCGGTTGGCATCGTTGTAGATGAACGTCTTGCTGCCGATGCTGGTGGTATTGCCCACCGCGTCATGGTTGCGCGTTTCACCATCCACTGCAGTCAGGCGATGGCTGGTTGCGGGATAGGTGTAGCTGGCGGTGCCTGCCGAGGTGGTCAGCGCGGTGCGATTGCCGGTGGCGTCGTAGGCATAGGTTTCGATCGGCGTGCCGGTCGTGCCGTCCTGGGTCTGGGTCAGGCGACCCAGCGCGTCGTAGGCGTACTTGGCCAGCACAGACGAGCCTGCGCCGTTCTTCAGCTCGGTAATTGAACCGACCGGGTCATAGCCATAGCCCAGTGACAGGCCACCTGCGGCCGGGTCGTGTACCGCCTGCGGGCGGTAATCCAGGTCCAACGGACGCTGCAGCTGGCGGCCGTTGCCATAGGTCCAGCCGGTCGCCGGGCCGAAGGCCGCGTAGGTCACGTTGTTCACCACGATCTGGCGGGCCTGGCCGGGCCGGGTCAGGCCGATCTGGCTGATGCGGCCCTGAGTATCGCGCACGTAGTCAGCGACGCTGTCATCGGGGTAGGTCAACGCGGTCAGGCGACCCGACTTGCTGTAGGCGTAGCGCAGCGAGCTGGCGACACCATTGAGCGTCTGCACCTTGCGGGTGACCTGGCCGAAGCGGTCATGGCAGTACTGGGTGCTGCCATTGGCGTGCAGCACCTGCCCCAGGCGCCCCTTGGCAAAGCGCTCGTCGGCGGTGCAGACCGCTGGCGCCACGTCATAGCTGTAGCCCACGTCGAGATTGGGGTCCGGATAGGCGATACCGATCAGGCGGTTGAGTGCATCGTAGTGATAGGTGGCGGTGACGCCACGCGCATCGGTAGCGGTCTTGCGGTTGCCGGCAGCGTCCACGGTGAAGCTGCTGGCACCGCTGTCCGGGCTGACTTGCCCGGTCAGGTCACCGAAACCGTTGTAGGCGTAGGTGGTGTGCAGCCCCTTCGGGTCGGTGACCTGGGTGACCTGGTCCAGTGCGTTGTACTGGCTGCGGATCTCCGCCGCCACGCCACCCACGTCCTGCAGGGTCTGGGCCAGGCGGTTCAGCGGGTCGTACTGCTGGCTGGTGACGCGCTGCAGGGCGTCGGTGACCGTCTGCGGGTTGCCGTTGGCATCGTAGGCAAAGCCGGTAGCGTGGTTGCCCGCGTCCTTCAGCGCGGTCAGCTGGCCGAGCGTGTTGAACGTCCGTGCCAGGGTACGGCGCAGGGTGCCGCCGGTATCCAGCGTGTCTTCCTTGAGGCGGTTGCCGGCGTTGTCCAACGCATAGTGAATGGTGTTGCCCGCACTGTCCGCGATGTCCGTCAGCCGCTGGGCGGCGTCGTAGACATAGGTAACGCTGCTGCCGTCAGGCTCGGTGACCTGTTGCACCTGGCCGGTCGGCCAGTAGCTGATCTGGGTCACCCGGTCCTCGGCTGTGATGGCACCGCGCACGGTAACCGAGGTCGGCCAGCCGCGCGCATGGTAGGTGTAATCGGTGACCACGCCGTTGGCGTCCTTGACCGACAACGGCCGCCCGAACGCGTCGTAGGCCAAGGTCTCGACCGTCTGGCCCAGCGCATTGGTCACGCTGCGCAGGTCGCCCTTGCGATAACTGCAGGCACCATTGGCCGCGCATTCCGCGTCGTCCGCGGTGTAGTAGGCATAGGTGGAGACATCCGCCACATCGCTGCGCGGGCCATCCACGCTACGCAGCAGTCCCACCAGCGGGCACTCCGGGCCCTCTGCCTCACAGTAGGTCTGCGTGGTGATGCGGGTGTCATCGGTCACCCCGTCGCGCACGGTGATGGTGGTTGGCTGGAGGCGTGCATTGCGCGCGATGTGGACCTCACGGTTACCGACGGTCTGCTGGACCAGCCGATTGCTGTCCATGGCCACGCGCGTTTCGCTGACGCGCTGATCCGGGGTACCAGCCGCTTCCGTCGTGGAGGTCACACTGACAGCGCCTGCGGCAGCATCGCTGGCCTCGGCATAGGCGTAGCTGGTTACAACGCCACGGCGATCGGTCACCGACTGCAGCCGACGCCGGAAATCGGTGCCCTCGGGCAGATAGGCGCGAGTGATGCTGCCGTTGCTTTCGGTGATGCCATTGACCTTGCGCGGAAGGCCACTGGTGCCACTGGCGGTCAATGCGTACGTACTCTGCTTGCCCAGTGCGTCGGTGACGATGGTGGTGCCTGCCGGGGTGTACTCCAGGCGCACGCCATCAATGCCCACGTCGGCTTGGCTGCAATCGCCGGAATGGCGGCTGCAGGTGACCCGTCCCTTGGCGTCGTATCCGAACCAGCTGTAGCGCCGGGTGTCTTCGGCGGTCACGCCCGTCAGGTAGCCCGGGAAACGTGTGTCCTCATAGTGATACGTACGGCTGGCACCGTCGGCATAGGTCGCGGTGATCAGTTCCCCGGCCGGAGAATAGGCGTAGCTCACCACAGGCTGGCCGGCGATCACCAGGGCCGAGATCAGTGAATCGTCGCCCGGCGCGAGGTACTGGACGTCCACGCGTCGGCCGGTTGAATGAGTGATGCTGAGCAGGCGGCCATGGCTGTCGTGCGCATAGGTCAGCGAAGTTCCGTCTTCAAAATCGCGGCGCTGCATCAAGCCATCAGCATCAAAATGAATGCGCTCTCCGGCACGTGAAAGTTGCCAGTTGGTGCCCTGCTGGACCGCGCGATCGCCGCTTCCGTCCATGGCTTCGTAGCTTGCCCCCACTTTCTGGAATGCGGTCTGCCCGCCATCGGCGCCGATCAGCCCAACTTTCAGTTCGGGGCTGGGAGGGAAGGTGGAATCGTCTACGCCTGCGGTAAGCCGCAGATTGTGGGAATGGGTCCAGCCCGTACCCAACGCGCCGCCCGCCGTGCTTGTCAGGGAGTGATAGTGGCGTTGGAAGCTCACCCATCCAAGGTTGAAATCCGGCTCAGGCTGGGATTTATCGCCAGTGGTCGGATCACACGGGTTACCAACAGGACACTGCTGCGGCGGCAGCGGCCCGCTTGTGTAGGAGAGCATGGGCGACATGTGCGGCTCGTCCTGCTGGACCAGTGAGCACATCTGCAGGGCCTCATTCCACGTCAGGGACGGTCGATTCGGACAAAGCGCCGTTCTGGCCCGGCGCACACGCTCCCACCCCACTATCGACGAGCATTCTTGAGTGCTCTGATGATAGAAGTTCAAGGTGTAATGGAAATCCTTCTCCTCGTTGGTGACGCTACCGTCGTCGCCCCTGCCAAGTCCAAGGAGCTCCACCCAAGGATCCTCCGTGAGTGAAGTCGCCGGGCACTGCGGGTCGCTGACGCGGGTAGCGAGGATCACGCTACGAATCTGGTCTTCGGATGAGTACTCCTGCCCTGAGTGGATGTAGACCCAGTCGGTAGTAACGATCTTCTCGGGTCTCACCCGGTAATCGTAGATGACCTTCTTTCCAAGGACGCGTTGGCGTTTGACATGCCAATCGAAGGGTTTGTCCTTTTCGTACTGGGAAAAGAGCGACTTGATGTCCTTCTGCACCGCCGCTTCGGTGGCTCGCGGCTGGCCCATCGACAGGTAGCTCTCCCACTTCTTCTGCACCTCCTGCGCCTGCGCAGCCCAAGGAGCCAAGCTCCCCAGCGCGATCATCGCCAGTGCGGCACACGAAATGGTCTTCAGTCGTTCCAACATCCCTGTTCTCCTTCCTGGACGAACACAGCACCGGCAGGAACGAGAACGTGGGGCGGTTGCCTCACCACGTCATGCTTCGGATCGTCCCTGGTCCGGAATGCGTGAGTAACCGCACGGGGACGTTATCTCCGATGTGGTTTACACATTCAAATCAGAAAGTGTCGAGTGGGTCGGATTTCAGAGTTTTCTGATGCAGGGGGGGGGCGAGTCGGAAATGCAGCCGAGCGTGGGCTCGGCTCTACAGAAAGCGGCCAGCCAACCGGCTTTTGCTTTTGATCATCTTTTTTCTTCTCCGTGGCGGACGCCCCCGGAAACTGTCAGGGGACGGGTGGGTAGGCTGCGCAGGGGCGTGAGCCG
>DQIG01000215.1:6571-6786 GCA_003525885.1 Stenotrophomonas sp. | reverse complement strand
GCGTGGGCTCGGCTCTACAAGGCGAATGCCCCCAGAAACAAAAACGCCGGGCATGGCCCGGCGTTTCCGTGACAGCATGGAAGGGGTGAGTCTCAGTACTTGCCGTCGAACGCGAAGATCGGCTTGCGCTGCTTCCACGCGCCGGCGGTGAAGTCCGGGAACTCCAGCGTCTGGAAACCGTTGGCGATCGACTGCTCGCTCAGCGGCGTGATCGC
>DQIG01000215.1:6101-6422 GCA_003525885.1 Stenotrophomonas sp. | reverse complement strand
GCTCGCTCAGCGGCGTGATCGCACTCCAGGTCACTGCATCGTAGATGTCGATCGGCATCGGCGCCTTGGCCTTCAGTGCCTCAACAAATGCATGGATGACGAACCAGTCCATGCCGCCGTGGCCGGCGCTGGCAGCGGTGTCGGCATTCTGCTTCCACAGCGGGTGCTCGTACTCGTCCTGGTACTTCTTGAACTCTTCCCATTGGTGCGGCGGGCTGCGGCCTTCGATGTGGATCGAGTGGTTCACGTCCATCCACAGGCCCTTGGTGCCCTGCACGCGGAAGCCCATCGAATACGGGCGCGGCAGCGAGGTGTCGTGCT
>DQIG01000215.1:5386-5947 GCA_003525885.1 Stenotrophomonas sp. | reverse complement strand
GCAGCGAGGTGTCGTGCTGCAGCAGGATGGTTTCGCCGTTCTCGCAGGCCAGCGTGGTGGTGACGATATCGCCCAGCTTGAACTTCACCTGGGTGCTGGGGTGGGTGGTGCCGCCACTCTTGGCCACGGTGTATTCGTGCAGGCCGCGCGCCTTGGTCGCGAAGGCGTTGATGTGGGTGAAGCGGTTGCCACGGTTGATTCCGGTGTACATCGCGCACGGGCCGATGCCGTGGCTGGGATACAGCTCGCCGTTGCGCTCCACCGAATGCTCGGTGCGCCAGCGTGCTTCGCTCCAGCCCTTGGGGCCGAATTCGACGCCGCTGTCGTAGGGCTGGTTCGGATCACCGGAATTGAACTTCACGCCGCGCAGGTCGTGCTGGTAGCCGGCCTGCAGGTGCACCAGTTCGCCGAACAGGCCCTGGCGCACCATCTGCAACGCGGCCATCACGTCACGGCGGTAGCAGACGTTCTCCAGCAGCATGTACGGGGTGCCGGTACTCAGCTGGGTCTTCAGCACGTCCCAGTGGTCCTGCAGGGTGATGCCGGCCACCACTTCGCAGC
>DQIG01000215.1:5050-5236 GCA_003525885.1 Stenotrophomonas sp. | reverse complement strand
TGCCGGCCACCACTTCGCAGCCCACGGCCACGCCGGCCTGCATCGCGGCAATCGCCATCGGCGCGTGGTATTCCCACGGCGTGGCGATGATCACGCCATCGATGCCCTTCTGTTCCAGCAGGCGCTTCCACGCATTGGTGTCGCGGTCCTGGCCGTAGGTCTTCGGCGCCGGCTTGCCGGCCTTGG
>DQIG01000215.1:1172-4899 GCA_003525885.1 Stenotrophomonas sp. | reverse complement strand
CGCCGGCTTGCCGGCCTTGGCCACCATCTCGATGGCGCGGCCGAGCATGATCGGCTCGATATCGCAGACGGCAACCACTTCGACGTCGTCGCGGCGCACCAGTTCCTTCAGCAGCACCAGGCCACGCATACCGGTACCGATCATGGCCAGGCGCACCTTGCGCCCGCGTGCCCAGGCCGGCGTCTGCGGCAGCAGGCTGCTGGCGGCGACAGCGGCACTGGCCGCGATGAATTCCCTACGCTTCATGGCAAACATCTCTCCTCTTGGCAGCGTGCCGGCCGCAGCCGGCACGCCTGGTCACGCAAACGGAATTACTTGAACCGGTAGCCGATGGTCACACTGTAACCACGACCGAAGATGGTTGCGTAGTCACTGGAGTCACCCAGGAAGCTGTTCGGATCGTAGAACGGCAGGCGGTTGAACAGGTTCTTGACGGTGAAGCTCAGGTTCCACGCATCATCCGGGCGCCAGGTGACGCTCATGTTGGCGGTCCACCACGACGGCGCACCATCACACTTGCTCTTCTGCAGGGCCAGGTAGCCACCGGTGCAGGTTTCCTTGTTGTTGCTCACTTCATCAACCTGGTCGGTGGCCCACTTGGTACCGCCGACGTAGTTGACGAACATGCTGGTGGTCACCTGCTTGTAGGTCCAGTCGGCATTGAGCGTGGCACGCAGGCGCGGGTTGTTGTAGTAGCCCACCACGTCGCCGTAGTACCAGCCGTTCTCCGCGTCCATGTAGAAGCGGTTGCGGTTGGCGATGGTGGCGGCCAGGCCGATGTTCAGGTTGCCCCAGTCGCCCAGCGAGAAGCGGCTGCGCGCATCGATGTCGAAGCCGTCGATGAGGGTCTTGCCGCGGTTCTTGTACTGGCCCACCACGCTGGCCACGTTGCCGGCAGAGTAGCCCGGCAGGTTCGACGGGCAGTTCACGCCGCTGGCCGGATCGGCGCACATTGCCGCCAGCTGGGCCAGGTTGGCACGGTCACTGTCGGTGATCGGCGAGCGCGACATCGAGATGATGTCTTCCATGCGGCGATAGTCCGGCGCAACGATTTCGTTGTTGCGATAGATGAACCAGTAGTCGGCCGACACCGACAGCCAGCTCGCCGGCTCATAGACGAAGCCGAGGGTAGCGATCTTCGCCTTCTCCGGCTTCAGGTCCTTGTTCGGCTGGGTCATGCGGGCCACGGTGCGGCTGCAGTCGACGTTCAGCATGTTCTTGCCCAGATCGACATCACCCGGCCGCTGCGATTTCAGCAGCAGGTTGGCGATGGCGTTGGTCTCGTTGCAGCGCAGCTCGTCACGGAAGCCACCGAGCTGTGCGAACACGCCGCCATTGCCGGACTCGGCCAGGCTCGGTGCACGGAAACCAGTGGAGTAGGTACCGCGCAGCATCAGCTGGTCGAACGCCTGGTACTTGAAGCCGATCTTCGGCGCGATGTTGGCGCTGAAGTTCGGGTACTTGTCCACGCGCACCGCAGCATCCAGTTCCAGCTTGTCGGTGATCGGTGCCACGGTTTCGGCGAACAGCGCGTAGGTGTTGCGCTTGCCGTCGAACCACGAGCCGCCCTGCTGGGAGATCAGGCCATTGGCCGCATCGGCGTTGCCCGGGGTGTAGAAGGTTTCGCGGCTGGCGTTGAAGCCGAATGCGGCGCGCATCTCGCCGGCCGGCAGCTGGAACAACGGGCCCTCGATCTTGCCGTCCAGGGTGTGCAGGCGGGTCCACGACTGGATGTCGAAGGTCGGGAACGCTTCACGGATCAATGCCGCATTGGCTTCGCTGATCTCGCCGAACTTGTACGCCGGGTGATCGGAGATGATCACGCGGCCGGTACCCGGGTCGATCGTGTACGGCCCGAACGCCTTCTCGAAGCCCTTGGTGTTGACGTTGATCGTCTGGTACGTGGTGGAGTGGGTACCGGCACTGGCGAACGCGGTTTCCCAGTTCCAGTCACCCACGTTGCCACGCGCGCCAGCCAGAACGCGGTAGCTCTTGTCGGTGTTGCGCTGGCCGAAGTAGCTCGGGCCGGCATCCTGCAGCAGGTAGTTCAGGCCGACCACCCCACCCATCATCGCCTTCATTTCCGGGCTGGCGTGGTTGTACTCGTTGTTCGGACCCAGGTACGGGTACAGGAACTGGTTGACGGTGTTGCCGGTGTTGCGCGAGAACCAGCTGGTCGGGTTGCCGGTGGTGGTGCCGTAGGTGCGCGGCGTGCCGCCGTTGGCGCGCAGGTCGATGTCGGTGTAGGTCGCCTCGGCGAAGATCTCGGTGCTGTCACCGACCAGGAAGGTGCCGTTGAGGTAGGCGGTATTGCGCTCGGATTTGGCGCCGGCATCGATCTCGTTGTTCATCCAGGTTTCCCAGACGCAACGCGGGCCGGCCGCTTCGCTGGTCAGCACGTTCCTGCAGCCCGGTGCAGCTTCCTGCACGCGGCGGCCGGTGACCGGATCGAAGGCGAAGTAGCTGCCCGGATTGAATTCGCCCGGCTTGCTGCCCACGCCCAGGCGCAGGTTGTTGAGGTAGTTCGGATTGTTGACGTAGTACTGGTCGGGACGCTTGTCATAGAAGTCGGCCAGCGGAATCGCATCGCGGCGGTACATGTTGACCGCGCCGTAGATGTTGAAGCGGTTCTCGGTCAGGTCACCGAAGCCGGCGGTGATGCTGGCCTGGCGCTCGCCGTAGGAATCGATGCGCGACGAGGTGTCGTTGGTGAAGCTGACCTCAGCGCCCTGGAAGTTACGCTTGGTGATCACGTTGATCACGCCGGCCACCGCGTCGGTGCCATACACCGCCGAAGCACCGTCGGTCAGCACTTCCATGCGCTCGATGGCCGCAGCCGGGATCGCATCGATGTTGACGAACTGGGTCTGGAAGCCGGCCGGCGCACCGTAGTACGACAGGCGACGTCCGTTCAGCAGCACCAGCGTGCCCTGTGCACCCAAGCCGCGCAGGTTGGCCTGCGAGGCACCATCGGACCCGGTGAACAGCGAGCGCGCATCCTGCTGCGCCGGGCGAGCCGCCGGCAGGTTGTCGAGCACCTGCAGCAGCGTGCGCGCACCCATGTTCTGGATGTCCTGCTTGCTGATCACCTGCACCGGCGAGGCGGTTTCAACGTCGGTGCGGCGGATGTTGGAACCGGTGACCTCGATACGGGCCAGGTCGGTGGCTTTGTCCTTGCTTTCCTGGGCAAAGGCAGGAGCGGCAATCGAGAACAGCGCGCCGGCGATGGCCAGCGTCAGCGGAGCGATCGAACGACAGGGGGGGCGGTGGTGGCGGGCGGGCAACATCGGGGTTCTCTCCTGGCAGGGGTGCGGCGCAACTGAGTGAGCGCGTGGGCGTTCGGCGGGCAAAACGCTCCCGGGCCACGGCCATGAGGGCCGCAGTCGGAATGGGCGGGGGGAGGAGCGGTGTTACGTGGGAGTCATGGGGCGACGATGCTGGCGGAGTCGCCCTCCTGGCCGATCAGAACGGCGTTGGCCCAGTTGGCGCAGACCTGGGCGGGTTGGCTGCCCTGCGCACCCAGCGTGCGCAGGCTCAGGGTGGAAAGGCCACGGATGTCCAGCTCCGGCTTGACCACGCCGGGCGCCTTCACCAGGCCGCTGTCGTACAGCAGGCGGTTGTCGCCCCAGACCTGGAACTGCAGGCCACCGGCGTTGCGGCAGGCGTCGTCGATGCCGAGGTCGGCACGCAGCAGGTGCCAGCCGCCCTGCAGGCGCAGGTCGATGCG
>DQIG01000215.1:402-1018 GCA_003525885.1 Stenotrophomonas sp. | reverse complement strand
CCTGCAGGCGCAGGTCGATGCGGCTGTTGGCGCCCACGCCCAGGCCACGGCGGAACTGCAGGCCGTTCATGCGCATGCCGGTGTCGCCACGGAAGGACTGGTCGGTGCGCAGCTGGCTGGCCAGCGCGGCCGGCACCGGCAGCTCGGAGAGATAGCGCTGCCGGGCCGGTCGCTCCGGTTCCTGGTGTTCGAGGATGTGGAAGGTGGACAGTGCGATCGGGCCGACGTCGCGCGGCTGCAATGCATCGAACGCGCGGGCGCTGCCCTGTGCCGCAGTGACCATCGGGTCGGTGCTGCTGGCGCCGTCGCCTTCGGGGTTCTGCACGCTCAGCACGCGGAAACGCAGCAGGCGGCCGGCGTGGGCCGGGAAGTCGATGCGCTGCACGCCTTCCTTCAGCTGCAGGCGGCCGCGGGCGATCGGCTCGCCCCACTCGCCGTTGCTGTCACCCAGGTACACCTCGTAATCGCGTACCTGGCCGTGCTTCCAGTTCTTGTCGTTGCGTGGCGCGATGTCGATGCCATCGATCATCCTGCGCTCACCGAAGCCGATCACCCACTCGTGCGCGCCGGTGCGCACGGCCTGGTTGCGCACACTGCGGAACCAGGTGGCCGGATC
>DQIG01000215.1:0-254 GCA_003525885.1 Stenotrophomonas sp. | reverse complement strand
CGGAACCAGGTGGCCGGATCGTCATCGAAGGCGTTCTCCAGCGCATGGCCGGGCTCTTCGGCCGGGCGGTTGACCACCAGCAGGCTGTCAGCCGGCAGTTCGCGGCCCAGCACCGGCGCGGCCGGATAGGCATCGTCGGCGGCCGCAGCAGCCACCGCGAAGTCCAGCTGCAGCTGCAGTGGCTGGCGGATGTCCTGTGTGGCGGTACGCACGTGCAGCGTGCCACGACGCTCCTTGGCATCGAAGTACCAGCC
>DQIG01000067.1 GCA_003525885.1 Stenotrophomonas sp. | reverse complement strand
GGCGACGCTCTTGCCGACGGTCGTGTCGGGCGCGGAAGAAGTGCCGCCGCAGGCGATCAGCGGCAGGCACAGCAGGGTGGCAGGCAGCACGCGCAGCAGGTTCATGGCAGTTCCCTCGAATCGGTCCGGTGGCGGTTACTTGTTGCGGGGCAGGGTGACCGTGCCGCTGACGTTGCGGTGGCCGACATCGCCGCTGCCGCTGTGGTCGACAGTCAGGCTGCCGCGCACGCCATCGACCTGGATGTCCCCCGAGCCGTGGCTGCGCACATGCACATTGCCGCCGATCTCGGACAGATCAACATCGCCCGAGCCGACCACGCCGACCTCGACGTTGCCCTGCACGCGCTTGAACCCGATGTCGCCGGAACCGACGGTGTCCAGCCGTGCGTTGCCGCGGACATCGCTGATCTTCAGGTCGCCCGAACCGACGGTGCCGGTGACCGCATCGCCACCGATGTTGCGCGCCTTGACGTCGCCGGAACCCAGCGACAGCAGGTTCAGCGAGCCGCCACCGTCGATGTCGAGGTCACCGGAGCCCACCGCTGCGTGGATGCTGCCGCGGGTGCCGCGCACGACGGCATCCCCGGAGCCGACGTCCACGCTCAGCGATTGCGCGTTGTCCACGCTGGCATCGCCGGAGCCGACCTTGAGCTGCAATGGCAGGTTGTCCGGCACGCTGCCGCGGATGTCCAGCCAGGCATAACTGTTGCCCAGGCTGATGCCGCTGTGGCGGCCGTCGCGGCGCAGGCTGACGATCAGCTTGTCGCCTTCCCTGCGCTGGTCCAGCACCAGCTGGTCCAGCCATTCCTGGCTGGAGGCGCAGGCGCGGCCATCGAGTTGGCCACCGCCCTTGCTGGCGACGACCTTCAGGTCGTGCTGGTTCACCTCGAGCACCACCGCCCTGGCGCCTGCCACATCCAGCTTCAGCGTGCGGGCGGCGGTGAACTTGCAGTTCGGAGCATCGGCGGCCAGCGCCGACAGCGGCAACAGCAACAACGCAGAACAGGCGAGCAGGGAACGCATGGGTGGTGCCTCCGGGTGGATGGAATCAGATCTCGCCGGCGCGCTTGCGCAGGCGGATGGCAAGGACGATGAACACGGCACCGACGACGGCACCGATCCACAATTCCGGCATCGCCAGCGACTTCAGCTGCGAGGCCGGCGACATCAGGCTGACCACCGATTCGAGATCGCGGCGCGAGCCTTCCTCGGCGCTGAGGCGATACACCAGGTCCGTGCCCGGTACGCCGCCCAGCAGCAGCCGGCCGACGATGTTCTGCCAGAACCAGCCCGTGGTCAGGCCGATCAGCGGCATCACCTTGGTGGTGCTGACAATGACGCCGGCGAACAGCGGCAGCATCACTGCCCACAGGAACGGCTTGGTACGGGCCCAGGCCGAGCACAGCAGCAGCCAGCCGGCGGTGGGCAGGGCCCACAGGGCGTAGACCGGGATCCAGGCCAGGTGACCGGCGGCCAGGGTCAGCGGGCTGGCCGGGCCCCAGATCAGGGTCATCGGGCTGCCGCCGTGCATCAGCGCGACGATGCTGATCACCAGCATGAAGCCGAACATGGTGATGATGCCGGCGATCACCGCGATCAGCGGGGCCACGATCAGTGCGCTGATCACCTTGGACAGCACGGTCTGGGTGTCCGACAGCGGCAGCGACTTCCAGAACAGGATGCTGCGGTCGCGGCGGTCGTCGTACAGGGCGCCCAGGCAGTAGAAGAACACCACGAAGGCCAGCACCAGGAACGGCCAGGCCGAGCTGAGCACCAGGGTCAGGTCGAGGCCGTTGCCAAGGTCGGTCAGGTCCTTGGCGCTGATGTCGCGGGTCAGCAGGGCCAGGTCCAGGCCGTTGATGTTCACGTCTTCGCCGTCGATGTGCAGGCCGCCATCACGCGCGGCCCGGTGCAGGGCGAACAGGCCGAAGGCGATGCCGACGGTGCTCATCACCAGCGAGATCAGGCCGGCGATCAGCGGCGCATACAGGAAACCGCCACGGTTCTCCCAGTACTCGCGCTTGAGCAGCCAGCGCAGGGTGCCCATCGGGCTGACGGGGTGGTTGACGGCATTCATGCGTAGGTCCCCTTCATGATGGCGACGAACAGATCGGCCAGGCCCGGGCTGCGGGTCTCGCCAAGGGTGGAGAGCTGGGTGCGCGGCACGCCATCGAACAGCATCACGGTCTTGCCGAACGTCAGGCTGCGCTCATCGATCGGCTTCAGTGCACGCGCGGTCTCCAGCTGGTCGGCATTGACCAGCAGCTCGGTGTAGCGCTGGCCGACGTCGTCCATGTCCGCGTCGAGCACGATGCGGCCATCACGAATGAACATGACGTCGCTGAGGATGTGCTCGATCTCCTCCACCTGGTGGGTGGTGACGATGATGGTCTTCTGTTCGTCGAAATAGTCTTCCAGCAGGCGCTGGTAGAACTCCTTGCGGTACAGGATGTCCAGGCCCAGAGTGGGCTCGTCCAGCACCAGGATGCGGGCATCGATGGCCATCACCAGCGCCAGGTGCAGCTGCACGATCATGCCCTTGGACAGTTCGCGCACGCGCTGTTTCGGCTGCAGCTTGGTGTTGGCGAGGAAGCGCTCGCAGCGGGCACGGTCGAAGCGCGGATGGACGCCAGCGACGAAATCGATTGCTTCGCGGACCTTCAGCCAGCGCGGCAGCACAGCGACGTCGGCGATGAAGCAGATGTCGTTCATCAGCTCGTCGCGGTGCAGCCGCGGGTCGCGGCCGAGCACGCTCAGCTCACCTTCCACCGAGGTCAGGCCGAGGATGGCCTTCAGGGCGGTGGTCTTGCCGGCGCCATTGGGCCCGATCAGGCCGACGATGCGCCCGCTCGGAATGCTGAAGCTGGCATTGTCGAGGGCCACCGTGGTCTTGTAGGCCTTGCGCAGGCCTCGGGCGGTGATGACCGGTTCGCTTGCAGTGCTATTCATCAGACTTTCCCCTGGGGCAGCAATTCGTCGAGGCTCAGGCCCAGGCGCTGGATGCGCTCCAGTACCGCCGGCCATTCTTCGTTGAGGAAGCGCTCGCGTTCGCTGCTGCGCAGCTGCGTGGCCGCCTGCTCGGTCATGAACATGCCCAGGCCGCGGCGCTTCTCGACCAGGCCTTCATCGGCCAGTTCCTGGTAAGCGCGCGAAACGGTGATGGGGTTGAGTTGATAGTCGGCGGCCACCTGGCGCACCGAAGGCAGGGCATCGCCCGGCTTGAGGATTCCGTCGAGCATCATGGCGATCACGCGCTCCTTCAACTGACGGTAGATGGGAGCGCCGTCGCTCCACTGGATGTCGCTCATATTCAGCTCCGTGGGGTCAGCGGCTGGGCGAACGAGAAATACGGCATGGACAGGGAGCTGTGCAGCCGACGCGGGGGAGGGGGGGGGGAATCGGCGTTCCCGGCCGGTGAAACGGTTGCGTCCTGCGCACTGTCGGGGGAGGCGGGGGCGGTGGGCGTGGCCAGCCAGGCCAGCACGATCAGGGTCGAAACAGCAGCGGCCGCGGGTGCGGTGAGGTTGCGACGGATCCGGGCGTTCATGGCTTCCCCCCTGTCTCAGGTGACTGGTGTTGTATGCAACTATAACACCGGCACGCCTACGTGCAACCCCTTGCTGTCCCCAACTGATGGCAGGGGTGGTCAAATCGCTGAAATATCTTCTTATCCATTTGATTGGAAAGGGAAATAAAATTGTCGTGCGGGCTGATCCAGTTCCGCCTTCCATTCAGTGTTGTCCATGCTATGTCATCGCTGCGCCGTCGCTGGTGGGTCCAGTGGGGAAACGCCACGCCGCGCAAAGCCGCTGGCGCTTGCCGCAACAAGGGGGGCGAGGGGCCGGTGCTATAGTTCGGCCGATTCCCGGCCGCTACCGGCCGGCCCTGTGAATGGCTACCGCGGACTGCTCTCGATGCCCCTGCCGACCGTTATCCCGCGCCGCCTGCGCGGCCTGTCCCTGCTGACCCTGCTGGTGGCCGGCCTGGCCGGTTCCGCCCATGTGCTGGCGGCCGATCTCCTGGACCTGGATTACCGCCCGTTGGCCAGCAAGCAGCAGGTCAACCTGCAGCAGCGCTACCACGGACAGGTGCTGCTGGTGGTCAATACCGCAAGCAAGTGCGGCTATACCCCTCAGTACGAAGGCCTGGAGGCGCTGCAGAAGCGTTATGCCGGCCGCGGCTTTGCCGTGCTCGGTTTCCCGTCCAACGATTTCAAGGGCCAGGAGCCCGGTGACGAGAAGCAGATCCAGGATTTCTGCACGCTCACCTACGGCGTCAAGTTCCCGATGTTCGAGAAGGTGCACGTCGTCGGTGCGGAGGCCACGCCGCTGTACCAGCGGCTGACCGCAGCCACCGGCGTGGCGCCGGGCTGGAACTTCCACAAGTACCTGGTCGGCCGCGATGGCAAGGTCATCGCCCAGTTCGCCAGCAAGGTGACGCCGGACGATCCGCAGCTGACCGCAGCCATCGACAAAGCGCTGGCCGCAGCTGCCACGCATTGATATCCGGCACGGATGCCTCGACATCGACGGCATGCGTGCGACAATGTTTCTTTTCGCGCCGACGTCGGCGCCCAGACACTTTCAGGAATGCAGCGAATGAAGATGGGAATGCGCGGCGCCGCGGCGTCGGTTCTGATTCTGGCGATGGGCACTTCGGGTGTCGCTCTGTCGCAACAACCGGCTGCCCCCGCAGCCGCCAAGGAGACCAAAACCTTGAATTCCCCCAAGCAGAAGCTCGGCTACGCCATCGGCCTTGATGTCGCCAAGTCGTTCACCCCGATCGCCGATGAGATCGATGTGGCCGCGCTGCGCACCGCCGTGGAGCGTTCGTTCGAAGGCCTGCAGCCGCAGATCACCCAGGAACAGGCCAAGGCCACCGATGCCGCGCTGCGCCAGGTCGTGATGGCCCGCAGTGGCCAGCAGGTGCCGGGCATGGCGCCGGGTTCGCAGCCGCCGAAGGTCGATCGCGTCAAAGTGTCGCAGATGATCGGTTCGTACTCGGTCGGCCCGTCGCTGGCACAGCTGAAGGACGACATCGATGTCGCCTCGCTGTTTGACGCGATCAGCACCGGTCTGAGCAAGGGCCAGCCGAAGATGACGGAAGCTGACGCGACCGCCACCATCCAGGCTTTCATGGGCAGCAAGCAGGCCGAAATGCAGGCCAAGGCCGCCGCCGCCGCGCAGACCAACCGCGAGGAAGGCAACGCGTTCCTGGCCAAGAACAAGACCCAGCCGGGCGTGGTGACCACCGCGTCGGGCCTGCAGTACCAGATCATCCGCCCGGGTAGCGGCGAGCGTCCGCTGCCGAGCAGCAAAGTGCGCGTGAACTACGAAGGCAAGCTGCTCAACGGCACCGTGTTCGACAGCTCCTACGGTCGCCAGCCGGCCGAGTTCGGCCTGGACCAGGTGATCAAGGGCTGGACCGAAGGCGTCGCGCTGATGCCGGTCGGTTCGAAGTACCGCTTCTGGATCCCGGGCGAGCTCGCCTACGGTGAGAACGGCACCCCGGGTGGCCCGATCGGCCCGAACGCGACTCTGACGTTCGACGTCGAGCTGCTGGGCGTCCTGCCGTAAGCGACCACGGAGCCTGCACGGACATGCGCGTTGCGATTTTCGGTACTGGTTATGTAGGGCTGGTGACCGGTACCTGCCTGGCCGACGTCGGCCACCAGGTGGTCTGCGTCGATATCGACCAGGCCAAGGTCGATGGCCTCAACCAGGGCATCATCCCGATCTATGAGCCGGGCCTGGAGCCGATGGTGAAGGCCAACCACGCCGCCTCGCGGCTGGCGTTCACAACCGATGCCGCGGCCGCGATCGGCCACGGCCAGGTCGTGTTCATCGCCGTCGGCACGCCGCCGGACGAGGATGGCAGCGCCGATCTGCAGTACGTGCTGGCTGTGGCCCGCACCATCGGCCGGCACATGAGCGTGCCGACCGTGGTGGTCAACAAGTCGACGGTGCCGGTGGGCACCGCCGACAAGGTGCGTGCCGCCATTGCCGCAGAGCTGGCTGCACGTGGCGCGGACATCGCCTTTGACGTGGTGTCCAACCCGGAATTCCTGAAGGAAGGCGACGCTGTTGCCGACTGCATGCGCCCGGATCGCATCATCATCGGTGCGACCAGCGCCGAGTCGGTGGCGGTGATGCGGCGCCTGTACGCGCCGTTCAACCGCAACCACGATCGCGTGGTGGAAATGGACGTGCGCTCGGCCGAGCTGACCAAGTACGCCGCCAACGCGATGCTGGCGACCAAGATCTCGTTCATGAACGAGATCGCCAATATCGCTGAGCGTGTCGGTGCCGACGTCGAGCAGGTCCGCCAGGGCATCGGTTCGGATCCGCGCATCGGCTGGCATTTCATCTACCCGGGCGCCGGTTACGGCGGCTCGTGCTTCCCCAAGGATGTGCAGGCGCTGGCCCGCACCGCGCAGCAGGCCGGCCTGGAGCCGAAGCTGCTGAACGCCGTGGAAGCGGTCAACGATGCGCAGAAGGGCCATCTGTTCGCCCTCATCCAGCGTCATTACGACAAGGGTGAAGACGAAGGCGTGCGTGGCAAGACCTTTGCCGTGTGGGGCCTGGCATTCAAGCCGAACACCGACGATATGCGCGAGGCCTCCAGCCGTCGCCTGCTGGCGCAGCTGTGGGAAGGCGGTGCGACGGTGCGTGCCTATGATCCGGAGGCGATGCACGAGTCGCAGCGCATCTTCGGCGAGCGCGATGACCTGGTGTTCTGCAGCAGTGCCAACGAGGCGCTGCAGGGCGCGGATGCACTGGTCGTGGTGACCGAGTGGAAGCAGTTCCGCAGCCCCGATTTCCAGAAGCTGCGCGAGCAGTTGAAGGACGCGGTGGTGTTCGACGGCCGTAACCTGTACGAGCCGGCGGATGTCGAAGCGGCGGGCCTGGCTTACTACGGCATTGGCCGGGGGCGCTCGCTGCATGTCTGATCTGCTGCCAACCGAACGCGAACAGGCGCTGGAAGCGCGCCTGGTCGAACTGGAAATGCGCGTGTCCTTCCAGGAACAGGCGCTGGCCGAGCTGAGCGATGCGCTGGCCGATGCCCGCATGCAGGGCATGCGCAACGCCGACGTGCTGCGCGTGCTGCTGGAAGACCTGGGCAAGGTCCGCAACGCGCTGAATTCTTCCGATCCGGCGAGCGAACCGCCGCCGCCGCACTACTGATCCGAATCCTATGAGCGATACCCTCCGCGACCAGCTGATGGGCCTGGGCTTCAAGCCTGCGCCCAAGCCCGAGCGCAAGAATGATGGCCCCCGCCGTGATGGCCGCCCGCAGGGCAAGGGTGGCAACGGCAATGGAAAGCCGCAGGGCACTGGCAAGGGCGAGCACAAGCCCGGCGAGCGTCGCGGGCATGGCCACGGTGGCCCGGGCAAGCCCGGCCAGTCGCGTGGACCGGGCCAGCAGGGCCCGCGCAAGCCGCGCAGCGCGGAAGAGATGGATCTGGCCAAGGCCTATGCCATCCGTGCGCAGCGCGAGAAGGAAGAGCGCATCGAGACCGAGCGCCTGAAGCAGGAAGAAGCGCGCGTGCGCCGTGAGGCCAAGGCCAAGCTGGAAGAACTGCTGAAGGACAAGTGCCTCAATGCCGAGGCAGCCGACATCGCCCGCCACTTCCCGTATGGCGGCAAGATCAAACGCATCTATGTGACCGCCGAACAGCTGACCGCGCTCAACGCCGGCGAGCTGGGTGTGGTCCAGCTCAATGGCCGCTACCTGCTGGTGACCGCCGAGGTGCTGGCGCAGTCCGAGGCCGTGTTTGCGGCGTCGGTGGCGCTGAAGGTCGATCCGAATGCGCCGGCCGAGGAAGATCCGTATGCGGACCCGCAATACCAGGTGCCGGACGACCTGGTCTGGTAAACGGGCCTGCAGGATGAGCGAAACGCCGGGCATTGCCCGGCGTTTTCGTCAGAGGGGGCGGGAGGTGCTGAGTCGCGCGCGGATCAGCGGCAGGCTCAACGCGAAGAAGCAAAGCAGCGCTCCGATCAGGGCGAAGCCGCTGCCGGCCAGGAACGCAGTGCGGCCGTCGTCGATCTTCCACAACTGGCCGGCAATGAGTGCGCCCAGTACACCGCCGACACCGGACGAGAAACCGTACAACAGTCCCTGGCCATGCCCGTTGAGGCGACCAGGGAAGTAGGTGGCCAGCATCTGCATTGCTGCCGCGAAGAACGCCGCAAAACCCAGCGCGTGCGCAGTCTGCGCCAGCAGCATCACCGGCAGGTTTTCAGGGAACAGTGCGGTCACGGCCCAGCGCAGACAGGAACTGACCAGCGCGATCAGCAGCATCCAGCTGGCGTCGTAGCGGCGGAAGAAGCGACCGATGGTGAAGAACACGCCTACTTCGAAGACCACGCCGATGGTCCATAGCAGGCCCAGGGTGGAGGTGCGGTAGCCGTGATGGTCCATGTAGATCGAGAAGAACGTGTAGTACGGGCCGAATGACAGCTGCTCCATGAAAGCGGCCAGGAAGAACGCCAGCACCGGCGGCCGGCGCACGATCTGCCAGAAGCCGCTGGCATCGCCCGCAGTCTTGCCGATGTCGCGTGCGTAGTGGTTGCTGAAGGCCGAGGCAACCAGCAACACGAACAATGGCAGCATCATCCACGGCAGCCACCCTGCGTGGCTGGTGGAGTCATCGCCCTCGATCAGCCATCCGAACAGCGTGACGATGGCGATGAAGCCGAGTGAACCCCAGACCCGGATCAGCCCGTAGCGATGGCTGTCGTTACCCAGGTGGGTGAGCGTGATCGACTCGAACTGTGGCATCACCGCGTTGTAGAAGAAACAGAACACGATCATCGCCGGGTACATCCACGGCTGCGGCAGTGGCAGCAGGAAGGCGGCGAAGCTGAGCAGGGTCAGCACGCAGCCGGCGCGCAGCAGGCGGATCGGCCGCGGCGATGCAGCCGCCAGCGCGGTCCAGGTGCTGGGCGCGATCACGCGGGTGGCATACCACAGCCCCATCATCACGCTGATGGCGGTCACGCTCATGCCGCGCGCGGTCAGGAACAGGCTCCAATACGGAGTGAACGCGCCCAGCGCCGCGTAATAGAACAGGTAGAAGCTGGAGAGGCGGGCAACGGGAACGGTCATCGCGGAATGATGCGGCAAAAAAGGGGACGGAGGGGATTAAGTCGTTTGTGCATAAGCGACTTAATCCCCTCCGTCCCCTTTTTGTGTCATTCGGGGTCGTAGTCGAGGTTGGAGGCCAGCCAGCGTTCGGCCTGGGCACGATCCACGCCCTTGCGCCGGGCGTAGTCGCTGACCTGTTCGCGGCTGATCCGACCGACCACGAAGTACTGGCTCTGCGGGTGGCTGAAGTAGTAGCCCGATACAGCGGCCGTGGGCAGCATCGCGAAGCTCTCGGTCAACGCCATGCCGGCGTTCGCTTCGGCCTGCAGCAGGTCGAACAGGCGGCGCTTCTCGCTGTGCTCCGGGCAGGCGGGATAGCCCGGCGCGGGTCGGATACCGCGATACTGCTCGTCGATCAGGGCTTCGTTGTCCAGCGTCTCGGCGCGCTCATGGCCCCAGAATTCGGTACGCACGCGTTGGTGCAGGCGCTCGGCCAGGGCCTCGGCAAAGCGGTCGGCCAGTGCCTTCAGCAGGATCGCGTTGTAGTCGTCATGGTCAGCCTCGAAGCGCGCGACATGCGCGTCGATGCCGATGCCGGCAGTGACCGCGAACGCACCGATCCAGTCCTGGCGTCCGCTGTCGATGGGCGCGATGAAATCGGCCAGGCAGAAATCCGGGCGCTCGGCTGGCTTGTCCACCTGCTGGCGCAGGAAGTGCAGGGTGGTTTCGCCCTGCGGGTGCTGCACGCGGACGTCGTCGCCGATGCTGTTGGCCGGCCACAGGCCGAATACTGCCTTGGCCGTCAGCCACTTCTCGCCGACGATGCGCTCGAGCATCGCGCGGGCATCGCGGTACAGCTCGCTGGCCTGGGTGCCGACGATCTCGTCGGTGAGGATGGCCGGGAACTTGCCGGCCAGCTCCCAGGCCTGGAAGAACGGCGTCCAATCGATGTAGTCGACCAGCTCGGCCAGTGGATAGTCGTCGAACACATGCAGGCCGGGCTGGTCCGGTGCCGGTGGCGTGTAGCTGTCCCAGCCGCCCTGGAATTTCTGCCCGCGCGCATGTTCCAGCGAGACCAGCCGCTTGGCGTCGCCACGATTGCGGTGGCGTGCGCGGATTTCGGCATAGTCGGCTTCGTTGGCCGCGACGAAGGCCTCGCGCAGGTCACGCGAGATCAGCGACTGGGCCACGCCGACCGCGCGCGAGGCATCCTTCACCCACACCGTGGGCGCCTTGTAATGCGGGTCGATCTTCAGCGCGGTATGCGCGCGCGAGGTGGTCGCGCCCCCGATCAGCAGCGGCAGGTCGAAGCCCTGGCGCTCCATCTCGCGGGCGACGTGGCTCATCTCCTCCAGCGACGGGGTGATCAGTCCGGACAGGCCGATCAGGTCGGCGTTGTGCTCGCGGGCGGCGTCGAGGATCTTCTGTGCCGGCACCATCACGCCGAGGTCGACCACTTCGAAGTTGTTGCAGGCCAGGACGACGCCGACGATGTTCTTGCCGATGTCATGCACATCGCCCTTCACCGTGGCCATGATGATCTTGCCGTTGCTCTTGGCGGTGTCACCGCTGCGCGCTTTCTCCGCCTCGATGTACGGCAGGAGGTAGGCCACGGCCTTCTTCATCACCCGCGCGGACTTCACCACCTGCGGGAGGAACATCTTGCCGGCACCGAACAGGTCGCCGACGATGTTCATGCCGTCCATCAGCGGGCCTTCGATCACGTCCAGTGGGCGGCTGGAGGCCTGCCGGGCCAGCTCGGTGTCTTCCTCGACATAGGCGTCCAGGCCGTGCACCAGCGCGTGTGCCAGGCGCTGTGCGACCGGCTTCTCGCGCCAGGCAAGGTCTTCAGTCTTCGCCGCACCCTTCTTGCCCTTGTAGCGTTCGGCGATCTCCAGCAGGCGCTCGGTGGCATCTCTGCGGCGATTGAGGATCACGTCTTCGACGCGCTCGCGCAGATCCGGCTCCAGTTCGTCGTAGATCGGCATGGCGCCGGCGTTGACGATGCCCATGTCCATGCCCGCGGCGATGGCGTGGTAGAGGAACACCGAGTGGATGGCCTGGCGTACCGTTTCGTTGCCACGGAACGAGAACGAGACGTTGGAGACGCCGCCGGAGACATGGCAGTGCGGCAGGGTCTGCTTGATGATGCGGGTGGCTTCGATGAAGTCCACCGCGTAGTTGTCATGCTCTTCGATGCCGGTGGCGACGGCGAAGATGTTCGGGTCGAAGATGATGTCCTGCGGCGGGAAGCCGATCTCCTCGACCAGGATGCGGTAGGCACGGGTGCAGATCTCGACCTTGCGCGCACAGGTGTCGGCCTGTCCGCTTTCGTCGAAAGCCATCACCACCGCGGCGGCGCCGTAGCGCAGCACCTTGCGTGCATGTTCGCGGAACAGCGCCTCGCCTTCCTTCAGCGAGATCGAGTTGACCACGCTTTTGCCCTGCAGGCACTTCAGTCCCGCTTCGATCACGCTCCACTTCGAGGAGTCGACCATCACCGGGATGCGGGCGATGTCCGGCTCGGACATGATCAGGTTGAGGTAGCGGGTCATCGCCGCTTCCGAATCGATCAGGCCCTCGTCCATGTTGACGTCGAGGATCTGCGCGCCGCTGGCCACCTGCTGTCGGGCCACGTCCACCGCTTCTTCGTAGCGGCCTTCCTTGATCAGCTTGCGGAACTGCGCGCTGCCGGTGACGTTGGTGCGTTCGCCGACGTTGATGAACAGCAGGTCCGGGGTGATGACCAGGGGTTCCAGGCCGGACAGGCGGGTAGGGCGGACAGGCGTCATGGCAGGCGGCGGCTCAGCGGCAATAGGGCGGAAAGTGCGGGACAGTGGCGGCGACGTTCATGCGGCCCGTTCCTGCGCGGTGGGCAGGGCGCGCGGCGGCAGCCCGGCCACGGCCCGGGCGATCGCGCGAATGTGCTCGGGCGTGGAGCCGCAGCAGCCGCCGACCAGGTTCAACAGGCCATCCTCGGCGAAGCCGCGCAGGGTGGTGGCCATCTCTTCGGGCGTTTCGTCGTACTCGCCAAAGGCATTGGGCAGGCCCGCGTTGGGATGCGCGCTGACATGGCAGTCGGCGACCTGCGAAAGGGTTTCCACATGCGGGCGCATCGCTTCGGCGCCCAAGGCGCAGTTCAGCCCGATCGACAGCGGCCGCGCGTGTGCCAGCGACGCATGGAATGCTTCGGCGGTCTGGCCGGACAAGGTACGACCGGAGGCATCGGTGATGGTGCCGGAAATCATGATCGGCAGCCGCGCACCACGAGCGTCGAAGGCTTCTTCAATGGCATACAGCGCGGCCTTGGCATTGAGCGTGTCAAAGATGGTCTCGACCATGATCGTGTCGGCACCGCCGTCAATCAGGCCGTCGATCGCCTCGCGATAGGTGTCGCGCAGCTCGTCGAAGCTGGTGTTGCGGAAGCCCGGATCGTTGACGTCGGGGCTGATCGAGGCGGTGCGGCTGGTGGGGCCGATCACCCCGATCACGAAACGCGGCTTGCCCGGCGTGGTTGCGGCCACCGCATCGCAGCAGGCGCGTGCAACGGCGGCGCCAGCCTTGTTCAACTCGTACACCAGGTGCTCGAGGTGATAGTCGGCCTGGCTGACCGAGGTGGCGTTGAAGGTGTTGGTTTCGACCAGATCCGCACCGGCTTCCAGGTAGGCAGTGTGGATGTCGGCGATGACCTGCGGCCGGGTCAGCAGCAGCAGGTCGTTGTTGCCCTTCAGGTCGTGGCCTTCCGGTGTCGCGTGGTCGCAGCCGGGGCCATGCAGATGGTCGTAGCCATCGGCGAATCGTTCGCCACGGTAATCGTCTTCCTGCAGGCCATGGCGCTGGATCATCGTGCCCATCGCGCCGTCGATGATCAGGATCCGCTCGCGCAGGGCGTCGAGCAGGGCGTTGGCACGATCGGGATGCAACCAGGGCAGGGCGGGCATGGCGGTCTCGGGCTCAGGGCTTGTTGGCGATCAGCGAAATCACTTCGAAGTGCGGCGGGCGCTTCTCGCGGGTGACCGTCTCCAGGCTCGACACCTGCAGGCCGGCCTTGTCGACGAACCTGCGCAACTCCTTGTCGCTGAAGCCGAGGTTGACGTGTCCGTAGGCCTCCACCGCCGCTTTGTGCTCGTGGCGGGCCAGGCTGCACAGCAGCAGGCGGCCGCCCGGGCGCAGCACGCGTGCGGCTTCGGTCACGGCCTGCGCCGGTTTGCTGGCGTAAGTCAGCGCGTGCATCAGCACCACCAGGTCGAAGCTGCCGTCCTTGAACGGCAGGGCATGCATGTCGCCCTCGCGCACTTCCACGTTGGGCAGGCGGCGCAGGCGCTCGCTGGCGGCGGCGACCACGCGCGCGCTGGTGTCGATGCAGATGTAGCGCTTGGCATGCGGGGCGACCAGTTCGGCCAGCACGCCATCACCGGAGGCGATGTCCAGCACGTCGCCGGTCTCCAGCAGCGGCAGCGCGGTGCGCGCCAGCGCTTCCCAGGTACGGCCCGGGGAGTAGTGGCGTTCCATGTCGCCGGCCACGCTGTCGGCCCAGTTCTGGTCGGAGGCGCGGTGGGCCAGCACGGCGGCGACGCGCTCAGCGTCCTGGCGCAGCAGCGGGTCATCGCTTCCGTTGCTCAAGGCATGCCACAATGCACGCTGCGCCGGGTCCAGCTGGGCCTCGTCGAAGCGGTAGTAGGCCGACACGCCGGCACGGCGGTCGCGGACCAGGCCGGCTTCCTTCAGGCGTGCCAGGTGGGTGGACACGCGCGGCTGCGCCAGCCGGGTGATCGCCGACAGTTCGGCCACGGTCAGTTCCTCCTGCTCCAGCAGCGCCAACAGGCGCACGCGAGTGGCATCGGCGAACACCTTCAGGCGGGTCGACCAGTCTTCCAGATCCATAAATATCTACCTATCGCGATATAGAGATATATTCGCCGAGAAGGCCTGCCGCGGTCAAGTCGCCAGCGTACGGAAACAGCCGGGCCCCGGTACAATCGGAGCACCTGGGCGCGCCGTATGCGGCCCATAACTTCATGTACCCGGGAGGGTGTTGTGGATTTCAGCTTTACCGAAGAGCAGTTGATGCTGCAGGACGTGGCGCGGCGCATCGCGCAGGAAAAGATCGCCCCCAGCGCGGAGCACCATGACCGCACCGGCGAGTTCCCGCTGGACAACATCCGCCTGCTGGGTGAAAACGGCTTGATGGGCATCGAAGTGCCGACCGAATACGGCGGTGCGGGCATGGACCCGGTTGCGTACGTGCTGGCTATGGTGGAGGTCGCCGCCGCCGACGCAGCCCACTCGACCATCATGTCGGTCAACAACTCGCTGTTCTGCAACGGCATCCTCACCCATGGTACCGAGGCGCAGAAGCAGACCTACGTGCGTGCCATCGCCGAAGGCACGGCCATCGGCGCGTTCGCGCTGACCGAGCCGCAGTCCGGTTCCGATGCCACTGCCATGCGTTGCCGCGCGGTGAAGCAGGCCGACGGCACCTTCGTCATCAATGGCAAGAAGAGCTGGATCACCTCCGGCCCGGTGGCCAAGTACATCGTGCTGTTCGCGATGAGCGAGCCGGACAAGGGCGCGCGTGGCATCACCGCCTTCATCATCGATACCGACAAGGCCGGTTTCGGTCGTGGCAAGACCGAGCCCAAGCTGGGCATCCGTGCCTCGGCCACCTGCGAGATCGAGTTCAACGATTACGTGGCGCAGGCCGAAGACGTGCTGGGCCAGGAAGGCGAGGGCTTCAAGATCGCCATGAGCGTGCTCGATGCCGGCCGTATCGGTATCGCCTCGCAGGCCATCGGCATCGCCCGTGCCGCCTATGAAGCGACCCTGGAGTACGTGAAGGAGCGCAAGGCCTTCGGTGCAGCCATCGGTACCTTCCAGATGACCCAGGCCAAGATTGCCGACATGAAGTGCAAGCTGGATGCGGCGCTGCTGCTGACCCTGCGTGCGGCATGGGTGAAGGGCCAGGGCAAGCGCTTCAGTACGGAAGCGGCCGTGGCCAAGCTGACTGCTTCGGAAGCGGCGATGTGGATCACCCACCAGGCCGTGCAGATCCATGGCGGTATGGGCTATTCGAAGGAAATGCCGCTGGAGCGCTACTTCCGTGATGCCAAGATCACCGAGATCTACGAAGGTACTTCGGAGATCCAGCGCCTGGTGATCGCCCGCAACGAAACCGGGCTGCGCTGAGTTGAAAGGGCCGCGCCGCTGCAAGGGCGGCGCGGCCAGTAGATCCACGCCATGCATGGATACACGGTCTTCCTGGCCGAGCGATAGCTGATCTGTTCCAATGCAGGCAGTTCTTTTACGTGGTCTGCAAAGATGATCTATCGCGGTTGGGGAATCATGACGCTGGTGACGCCGATCGCCGCCATCCTGCTGCTGGCGTACTTCTTTCCGCATGACGGCCCCAGGGGCAACATCCCGCTGCAGCAGGTGCTGCTGGGGGCAGGTATCGGCGCAGCCCTGAACGTGCTGCTGGGCCTGTGGCTCAACCGGGGACCCCGGCAGAAGGGTGTGGCCGCACCCCATCACTTCTTCTTCGTACCGATGCAGTGGGCTGCACTGGTGATCGTGGCGGTGTGCGCGGTGGTTGCGCTGCTGCGCTGAGACGTGACCCGAACGGCGCCAACCAAGGTTGGCGGCTACCGTGTGCCGGCCGCATCCCTGGCAGGTGCCAACCTTGGTTGGCACGGATTCAAAGGCAGCAACAGAAAAGGCCCCGGATCACTCCGGGGCCTTTTCGTTTCAGTGCACTGCCGGATCAACGATCCGGGCGGTGTGCTGCATCTGCGTCGCGCTGGCGTTCCATGAACTCCTTGGACGGTTCATCCAGCTTGTCACCCAGCATGCGGCGCACGACCACGAAGAACACCGGGATCATCAGCAGGCCGAGCAGGGTGGCGAACAGCATGCCGCCGATCACGCCGGTGCCGATGGCGTGGCGGGAGTTGGCGCCGGCGCCGGTGGAGATCGCCATCGGGATCACACCCATGATGAACGCGAACGAGGTCATCAGGATCGGGCGGAAACGCAGGCGAGCCGCCTCGATGGTGGCATCGCGCAGGTTCTTGCCTGCTGCACGCTGCTCCACCGCGAACTCCACGATCAGGATCGCGTTCTTCGCCGCCAGGCCGATCACGGTGATCAGGCCGATCTTGAAGAACAGATCGTTGGGCAGGCCGCGCAGCATCGACAGGCCGAGGGCACCCAGCACGCCCAGCGGCACCACCAGCAGCACCGCGACCGGGATCGACCAGCTCTCATACAGGGCTGCCAGGCACAGGAACACCACCACGATGGACAGCACCAGCAGCAGCGTCGCGGCATTGCCGGCCAGGATTTCCTGGTAGGACATGCCGGACCAGTCGTAGCCGAAGCCGGCCGGCAGGTCGTCGTTGACGATGCTCTCCATGGTCTGCATCGCTTCACCCGAACTGGTGCCCGGGGCCTGCGAACCGACGATGTTGATCGCCGAGTAGCCGTTGTAGCGGCTCAGCGACGGCGGTGCCGACACCCATTCGGACTTGACCACCGTGTTCAGCGGGATCATCGCGTTGGTGCCGTCGGCATTGGTGGTCAGGCTGGACGGGCTGTAGAAGCTCTTCAGCGATTCCTGGCCGGTGCGGTACGGACCATCGGCCTGCATGGTCACGCGCTTGATGCGGCCTTCGTAGAAGAAGTCGTTGACGTACACCGGGGCCAGCATCAGCTGGATGGTGCTGTATACGTCCGACACCGACATGCCCATCGACTGCGCCTGCACGCGGTCCACGTGCAGCTGCAGCTGCGGCGCGTTTTCCAGTCCGTTCGGACGCACGCCGACCAGGGCTTCGGGCTTCTGCGCGGCCTTGCCCAGCAGGATGTTGCGCGCCTGGGTCAGCTGTTCGTAGCCCGCACCACTGCGGTCCTGCAGCCACATATCGAAGCCGCCGAACTGGCCGAGGCCCTGCACGGTCGGCAGGTTGACCACGAAGATCTGCGCTTCCTTGATGCCGTAGAACGCGCCGTTCATGTTCTGGATGAACTCCGGCGCGGTGAACTTGCGTTCCTCCCACGGCTTCAGGCGGATGAAGCCCATGCCGACGTTCTCGCCGGAACCGACGAAGCTGAAGCCGGCCACCTGCAGCATGCCTTCATAGCCATCCTGCTTTTCCAGGACGCCGCGCATCTGCGCGAACACTTCGTTGGTCTGGCCCTTGGTCGAGCCCGGCGGCAGCTGCACGATCGCCAGCGCATAGCCCTGGTCTTCTTCCGGCAGGAAGCTGCCCGGCATGCGGGTGAACAGGAAGCCGCACAGTGCGGTCAGCACCACGAACAGGATCATCCAGCGCGGCGCATGGCGCACCGCCGAGGTGATGTGGCCCACATAGGTGTGGCTGATCTTGTCGTAGTACTTGTTGAAGGTGCGGTAGACGATGTTCGGGTTGTCGTTGTGCGTCGGCTTGAGGAAGGTCGCGCACAGCGCCGGGGTGAAGCCCAGTGCCAGGAAGGCCGAGAACGCCATCGAGATGGCGATGGTCAGCGCGAACTGCTTGTAGATCTCACCGGCGGCGCCGCCCTGCAGGGCGGACGGGATGAACACCGCGGCCAGCACGACGGTGATCGCCACCACCGCGCCGGTGATCTGGGTCATCGCCTTCTGCGTGGCCGGCTTCGGCGCCAGGCCTTCCTCGGTCATGATGCGTTCGACGTTCTCGATCACCACGATCGCGTCATCGACCACGATGCCGATCGCCAGCACCATCGCGAACAGGGTCAGCTGGTTGATCGTGAAGCCGATCATCCACATACCCAGGAAGGTGCCGAGCAGGGCCACCGGGATGACCAGGGTCGGGATCAGGGTGGCGCGGAAGTTCTGCAGGAAGATCAGCATCACCAGGAACACCAGGAACACTGCTTCGAACAGTGTCTTGACCACTTCCTGGATCGAGATCTTGACGAAGGTGGTGCTGTCGTACGGCGAGAACCAGGTCACGCCGGACGGGAAGCTGGGCTGCAGTTCGTCCATCTTGGCGCGCACCGCATCGGCCACGTTCAGGGCGTTGGCGCCCGGCAGCAGCTGGATGGCGAAGGCGCCGGTCGGCTTGCCGTTGTACTGGGTATCGAAGCCGTAGTTGTTGGCACCGAAGGCAACGCGGGCGATGTCCTTCAGCAGCACGCGCGAGCCGTCAGCGTTGGCGCGCAGGATGATGTTCTCGAACTCCTGCGGCGAGCTGAAGCGGCCTTCGGCCGAGACCGTGGCGGTGAAGTGCTGGCCTTCCGGCGACGGGTCCGAACCCAGCGCACCGGCGGCGAATTGCACGTTCTGCGCACGCACCGCGGCCAGTACCTGGCTGGCTGACAGGCCATAACCCTGCATCTTTTCCGGGTTCAGCCAGATGTTCATGGCGTACTCGGAACCGAACTGCTGGGTGCTGCCGACGCCGGGGATACGCGAGACCTGGTCGAGCACGCGTGAGCCGACAATGTCGTTCAGGGCATCACGGTTGATGGCCGGCGTATCGGACTGCAGCGCGATCACCATCAGGAAGCCGGCGTTGGCCTTGGCCACCACCACGCCCTGCTGGGTCACTTCCGACGGCAGGCGTGGCGTGGCCAGCGAGACCTTGTTCTGCACCTGTACCTGGGCGATGTCCGGATCGGTACCGGTCTCGAAGGTCAGGGTGATCTGCGCACGGCCGTTGGAGGCGGACGAGGAGCTGAAGTACAGCAGGTGATCGATACCGGTCAGCTGCTGCTCGATCACCTGGGTGACCGATTTCTCGGTGGTGTCGGCGCTGGCGCCCGGGTAGGTCGCCGAGACGGTGACCTGCGGCGGGGCGATGTTGGGATAGGACTCTACGCCCAGGTTGAGGATCGCGATCACGCCGCTGAGCGAGATCAGGATCGCAACCACCCAGGCGAAGACTGGATGTTCGATGAAAAATTTAGGCATGACGGAAGGTTCCCGTTACTGCTTGTTCGAATCGGTGGCGGCCGGCTTGGCCGCATCGGCCTGCTCGGGCTTGGCCGCGTCGGCCGGTGCCTTGCCTGCAGCCGGCGCTGCCGCCGCCGGTGCAGCACCACCCGCGGCAGGCTTGCCGTTGGCGTCCTGCCCCGGGGTCCACGGCTTGGCGACCGCCGGTGCACCCTCCTTGACCTTCTGCACGCCAGCCACGATCACCTTGTCACCGGCGGCCAGGCCGTCGCTGACCAGCCAGTTGCCGTTCTGCGCGCCATCGGTCTTCACGTTCTTGCGCACGACCTTGCCGTCGGCACCGACCACCATCACGTAGCCGCCGGTGGTATCGCGCAGCAGGGCCTGCTGCGGCACCAGGTAGGCGTTGTTGCGCTCGCCCAGGTTGGCCTGGAAGCTGACGAAGGCGCCGGGCAGCAGGATCTGCTGCGGGTTCGGCAGCAGCGCGCGCAGCGACACCGCGCCGGTGGCCGGGTCGACCGTGGTCGAGGAGAAGTCCAGCGTGCCCGGCTCACCATAGGTGCTGCCGTCGGCCAGCTTGACGCTGACCGTGGCCTTGCCGTCGCCGGACAGCGCCAGCGCGCCCTTGGCCTGCTGCGCGCGCAGCTGGGTCAGCTCATCCACGCTCAGCGAGAAGTTCACGTACAGCGGGTCGAGCTGGTCGACGGTGGTCAACAGGGTCACGTCGCCCTGGCCGACCAGCGCACCTTCGGTGACCTGCTGCTTGTTGGCCACGCCGCTGATCGGCGCGGTCACTTCGGTGTAGCCCAGGCTGATGCGCGAGGAGGTTACCGATGCCTCGGCCTGCTTGACCGCGGCCAGCGCGGTGCGCTCGGCCGATTCGGCATTGTCCAGGTCGGCCTTGGAGACGAACTGCTGTGGGGCCAGCGAACGCGCGCGGTCGGCGGCGACCTTGGCGTTGGCGTAGGTCGCGCGGGCCGAGGCCAGCTGGGCCTCGGAGGCATTGAGCGAGGCACGCAGCGGCGCCGGGTCGATCAGGAACAGGGTCTGGCCCTGCTTGACCTGCGAGCCTTCCTGGTAGACGCGCTTGAGCAGCACGCCGGGCACGCGTGCGCGGACGTCGGCGCTGCGGAACGGCGACAGGCGGCCGACCAGCTCGCGCTGCAGCGGCAGGGTCTGCGGCTTGGCGTCGATCACGCCCACCTCCGGCGGCGGGGGCATCTGCTGTTCCGGCTTCTTGCAGGCAGCCAGAGCGACAGCAACGGCGCACGTCAGGGCAAGGGTGCGGAGTGGGGCGGTCATCAGGAGGAACTCCGGGGTTGGTTTGTAGACGGGGCCGGCGACGGCTGTGGCGCGAACGCGCGCAGGAAGCTGTCGACGGAGAACTCTGCCCAGCGTCGACGCAGCAGCGCGTCATCACGATGGGGGGTATGGAAGCGCTGTTTGTCGAAATCCTGACCGGCGATCATGCTCAGCAGCAGTTCGGCCATGAAGTGCGGGTCGTCATGGCGGAGCTGGCCTTGCATGCAAACGGTTTCAATCCATTCAGCAAGATGAAGCGTCAGCGCGCCGGCACCGTGCCGGTACAGCGTACGCGCCTCTTCGGGAAACTGGGCTGCTTCGGCCGCAATCAGCCGGCAGGCCTGTCCTACGTGCGGTTGGTTGAAATGCTCCAGGAAGTCGGTGGCGAACTGGAGCAGGCTGGCACGCAGGTCGTCACCGCGGAGTGCACGCAGCATGGCGCCGGTGGCGTGGCCGACGTGGCGCTGCATCACCCGGCGCAGCAGTGCCTGCTTGCTGCCGTAGCGCGAGTACAGCGTCTGCTTGGAGCAGCCGGCATGCTGGGCCACCGCGTCCATGCTCATCTGCATGCCCTGCCGGGCCAGCAATTCGCGCACGGCATCGAACACGCGCTCATCGCGCGCGTCGAGGGCAACGGGGAGGTAGGCCGGGTTCACGCGGTGGACTATACCGTCCAGTTCAGGATTGTGGAATCGAATCGGCGTCGCCGCGTGTGTCTTCCGGTAACACGCTTTGCCGATCCTGTCGGCAGTGCTGAAGCAGTCGCCAGCTCCATACCGGAGCGAACTGAATAGGCGTCTAAACCGCAGCAAACCCGAATCTGGTTATTCCGTCCTGCAGCAAGGCCTTTTCGTGCGGTAGGGCTACAATTTCATTTTCCCAACTGAGCAAGCGCATCGCTCTGCCATGAAACCGCAAAAAACCGCAGCCAAGACCGTGAAAAACAAGACCAAACCAGCAGAGTCGGAGGTCGCAGTGACCGCTGGTTTCTCCCTGGAGCCGGTGTACACGGCATTGCGCAAGCGATACCCCGCGGCCGCACAGGCCGAAGCGGTGGCCTTCGCCACCGACTTCTACAAGCGCATGGAGTCGGACGAGTTCCCGCACCACAGCGCTGAAGAGTGGGCCGCGCTCGCGGCTGAGACGCTGGAATTCGCCCGCGCCCGCAAGGCCGGCAAGGCCAACGTCCGCGTGTTCAATCCGACCACGAAGGCCAACGGTTGGGAATCGCCGCACACTGTGCTGCAGATCGTCAACGACGACATGCCGTTCCTCGTCGATACGGTCACCATGTCGCTGGCCGAACAGGGCGTGGGTGTCCACGTACTGGGCCACCCGGTGCTGCGCTTCAGCCGCGACAAGGCCGGCAAGCTGGTCAAGGTCGGCGAAGGTGACACCGAGTCGGTGATGCTGCTGGAAATCGACCGCCAGCCGGCCGAAGCCATGGCCGCCATCGAGCAGGCCATCAACAAGGCGCTGGACGAAGTGCGTGCGATCGTGCGCGACTGGCAGCCGATGAAGGACAAGGCGCTGGCGCTGGCCGACGACCTGGGCAGCCGCCAGCTGCCGGTCGACGACGCGTCGCGCAAGGAAGCACAGGAGTTCCTGCGCTGGGCCGCCGACAACCACTTCACCTTCTTCGGCTATCGCGAGTACCGCGTCGAGAAGCAGGGCAAGGAAGAAGTGCTGGCGCCGCTGAACGACACCGGCCTGGGCCTGATGCGCGGCAAGGACAAGTCTGCCGCCCGTCCGGTCAAGACCCTGGCCGCGCAGGGCCTGAACACCACGTCCGGTTTGAAGGACGCGCTGATCCTGACCAAGACCAATGCCCGTTCGCGCGTGCACCGCGCTGGCTACATGGATTACATCGGCGTGCTGGAATTCGACGCCAAGGGCAAGATCATCGGTGAGCAGCGCTTCCTCGGCCTGTTCACTTCCAGCGCCTACAACCGTCGCCCGTGGGAAATCCCGCTGGTGCGCCAGCGCCACGAGCACGTGATGAAGCAGTCGGGCCTGGCCCCGGCCAGCCACAGTGGCAAGGCCCTGCGCCACATCCTGGAAACCCTGCCCCGCGAAGAGCTGTTCCAGTCCAGCGAGGACGAACTGTTCCGCACCGCGATGGGCGTGCTGGGCCTGCAGGAGCGCGTGCGCAGCCGCCTGTTCCTGCGCCGCGACAAGTACAGCCGTTTCATCTCCGCGCTGGTCTACCTGCCGCGCGAGCGCTTCAACACCGACGTGCGCCTGCGCATCGAAGCGATGCTGAAGGAAGCGCTGCACGGTGAGTACGTCGACAGCTCGGTGGTGCTGGGCGAATCGCCGCTGGCCCAGGTGCACCTGATCGTGCGCCCGAAGCCGGGTGAGATGCTCGACGTCGATACCGCCGAACTGGAGCAGAAGCTGGCCCAGGTGCTGCGCAACTGGCAGGACGACCTGCGCGAAGCGCTGGTGTCCCGCCACGGCGAGACCGAAGGTCTGCGCATCGCCGCCCGTATCGGCAAGGCGCTGCCGGCCGGCTACATCGAAGACAACAGCACCGCGGTTGCCGCCAACGATGTCAGCCAGCTCGACGCACTGACCGGCCCGGACGACCTGCGCCTGAGCCTGCAGGCCGTGCCGCGCGAAAGCGGCGATGGCCTGCGCCTGAAGCTGTATCGCCAGCTGGACGACATTCCGCTGTCGGACGCGCTGCCGATGATGGAAAACATGGGCCTGCGCGTGATCGCCGAGCGTCCGTACCGCCTGTCGGTCGACAACGCCCCGGTATACGTGCAGGACTTCGAGGTCGAGTCGACCGCCGGCGCGATCGATGCCGCCAGCGTCGATGAAGCCTTCGGCGAGACCTTCGCCCGCGTCTGGCACGGCGATGCCGAGAACGACGGCTTCAACCGCCTGGTGCTGGCTGCCGGCCTGCACTGGCGCCAGGTCGCCATGCTGCGTGGCTACTGCAAGTACCTGCTGCAGACCGGCGTGCCGTTCTCGCAGGCCTACGTGGAAGGCACCTTCGCCCGTTACCCGCTGCTGGCCCGCCTGCTGGTCGAACTGTTCGAAGCCCGCTTCGATCCGGCCACCGGCCACGAAGGCAAGGACGACATCGCGGCCGGCCAGGCCCAGCTGAAGGCCCACTTCGATGTGCTGGCTGCCGGCGACGACGCCACCCTGAAGGTGCTCAAGACCGTGGTCGACGCCCGCAAGGGCGACCGCGACGCACAGATGCAGGCCGCGCGCGATGCGCTGCTGAAGCTGATGGACCGCGTGTCCAGCCTGGACGAGGACCGCATCCTGCGCTCGTTCATGGGCGTGATCGACGCGACCCTGCGTACCAGCTACTACCAGACCGATGCCAACGGCCAGCACGGCCATGTCATCAGCTTCAAGTTCGATTCGGCGCTGGTGCCGGATCTGCCGAAGCCGCGTCCGTACCGCGAAATCTTCGTCTACGGCCCGCGTGTGGAAGGTACTCACCTGCGCTTCGGCGCGGTCGCCCGTGGTGGCCTGCGCTGGTCGGATCGTCGCGAAGACTTCCGTACCGAAGTGCTGGGCCTGGTCAAGGCGCAGATGGTCAAGAACACCGTCATCGTGCCGGTCGGTGCGAAGGGCGGCTTCTTCGCCAAGACCCCGCCGGTGAACGGCGACCGCGACGCGATCTTCGCCAACGGCGTGGCCTGCTACAAGCTGTTCATCCAGGGCCTGCTGGACATCACCGACAACATCGTCAACAACAAGATCGTGCCGCCGGTGGATGTCGTGCGCCACGACATGGACGATCCGTACCTGGTGGTGGCCGCCGACAAGGGCACCGCGACCTTCTCCGACATCGCCAACGGCCTGGCCATCGCGCACGGCTTCTGGATGGGCGATGCGTTCGCCTCCGGTGGTTCGGTCGGTTACGACCACAAGGGCATGGGCATCACCGCGCGCGGTGCGTGGGAGTCGGTCAAGCGCCACTTCCGTGCGCTGGGCCGTGACAGCCAGAGCCAGGACTTCACCGCGGTCGGCGTCGGCGACATGTCCGGCGACGTGTTCGGCAACGGCATGCTGCTGTCGCGCCACATCCGCCTGGTCGCCGCGTTCGACCACCGCCACATCTTCCTGGACCCGAACCCGGATTCGGCCACCACGTTCGTCGAACGTGAGCGCCTGTTCACCGTGCCGCGTTCGAGCTGGGCGGACTACGATGCCAAGTTGATCAGCAAGGGCGGCGGCATCTTCCCGCGTACCCTGAAGTCGATCGAGATCACCCCGCAGGTGCGTGAAGCGCTGGGCCTGGACGAGAACGTCAAGGCGCTGTCGCCGAACGACCTGATGAGCGCGATCCTGAAGGCGCCGGTCGACCTGCTGTGGAACGGCGGCATCGGTACCTACGTCAAGGCGTCCAGCGAGCAGCACAGCGATGTCGGCGACCGCGCCAACAACGCCCTGCGCGTGAACGGTGGCGAGCTGCGCTGCAAGGTGGTGGGCGAGGGCGGCAACCTGGGCATGACCCAGCTGGGCCGCATCGAAGCTGCCCAGGCCGGCGTGCTGCTCAACACCGACTTCATCGACAACTCGGCCGGTGTCGATACCTCCGATCATGAAGTCAACATCAAGATCCTGCTCAACGATGTGGTGCGGGCCAAGAAGCTGACCGTCGAGCAGCGCAACAAGCTGCTGGCCTCGATGACCGATGAAGTCGCCGAGCTGGTGCTCAACGACAACTACCGCCAGAACCAGGCGCTGAGCCTGATGGAGCGGATGGCGGTCAAGCGCCTGGGTTCCAAGCAGCACTTCATCCGGACCCTGGAACAGCAGGGCCTGCTCGATCGCCAGATCGAATTCCTGCCGTCCGACGCCGAGCTGTCCCAGCGCAAGGCACGCGGCCAGGGCCTGACCCGTCCGGAACTGTCGGTGCTGCTGTCCTACTCCAAGCTGGTGGCGTTCGCCCAGCTGCTGGATTCGGACATCCCGGAAGATCCGTACCTGTCCAAGGAGCTGCAGCGCTACTTCCCGACCCCGCTGCAGAAGAAGTACGCCGACGCGATGGAGCGTCACCGCCTGAAGCGCGAAATCATCGCCACGGCCGTGACCAACCAGACCATCAACCGCATGGGCGCCACCTTCCTGATGCGCATGCAGGAAGACACCGGCCGCTCCATCGCCGAGGTCGCCAAGGCCTACACCATCAGCCGTGAAACGCTGGATGCACGCGCGCTGTGGGCGCAGATCGATGCCCTCGACGGCAAAGTGCCGGAGTCGGTGCAGATCGATGCGCTGGAAGTGATCTGGAAGCTGCAGCGCTCGTTCGTGCGCTGGCTGCTGTCGCGCCCGGGCGCGATGCCGGGCATCACCGAAGCGGTCAACCGCTACCAGGGGCCGTTCAATGACATCCGTGTTGCTTCGGGTGTGCTGCCGGATTCGCAGCGTCCGACCTACGAAGCCCTGGTGGCCGAGTGGAAGGAAAAGGGCCTGCCGTCCGCACTGGCGCAGCAGCTGGCCGAGCTGCACTTCCTGGAGCCGGCGTTCGACATCATCGAACTGGCCCGTACCCGCAAGCTGAAGCCGGTGGACGTGTCCAAGGTCCACTTCCGCCTGGGCGATGCCCTGCAGCTGCCGTGGCTGTTCGAGCAGGTCGACGCGCTGGAGGTCAATGGCCGCTGGCACGCCGTGGCACGTGGCGTGCTGCGTGACGAGCTGGCTGCCAACCACCGCAACCTGGCGGGCCAGGTGCTGGGCACCAAGGGTGGCAGTGCTGAAGCCAAGGTGGCGGCCTGGATGGGCCGTGATGACAACAGCCTGCGCTTCACCCTGGCGATGCTGGCCGAACTGGCCGAGCAGAAGACCCTGGACTACCCGACCGTCTCGGTCGCGGTTCAGCGCCTTGGCCAGCTGGCCGCGCATGGTGCGTAAGTGATGTAGTGCCAGGCCATGCCTGGCA
>DQIG01000011.1:11096-20828 GCA_003525885.1 Stenotrophomonas sp. | reverse complement strand
AAGCCGATCAGCAGGAACGGCAGTGCCAGGCCCAGGCCGAGGAACAGGAACACGGTCATCGCCTTCAGCGGCGGGGCAATGAACGCGTAGGCGATCGCACCGCCCATGAACGGGCCGACACACGCACTGCCGACCAGGCAGGCCAGCGCGCCGGTGAAGAAGTCACCGGCCGGACCGCTGCGGCTGGCCAGCGACTGGCCGAGGTTGCCGATGCCACCGCCGAGGGTGAACACGCCGGACAGGCTCAGGCCCACCGCGAACATGATGTACGCCAGTGCCGCCACCACGCCCGGGTGCTGCAGCTGGAAGCCGATGCCGACGGCGTTGCCGATCGCGCGCAGGCCCACCATCAGCGCGCCGATCACCGCGAACGCGACCAGCACGCCCAGCGTGTACCAGAGAGCATGGCTGCGCGCCCGCTCAGGGCTTTCGCCACTCTGCGCCAGGCTCAGCACCTTCAGCGACAGGATCGGCAGCACGCAGGGCATCAGGTTCAGCACCAGGCCACCGGCCAGCGCCAGCAGCAGCACCCAGACGAACGAACGGTCCGGGTTCGGGGTGGTCGCCGGCGGGCGCGTGCGCATCGCGTTGTCGCCACGCGCGTCGGCGGCGAACTCGTTGCCTGCGCCTTCACTTCCGGCGGTAGCCGGGGCGGCAGCACCGTCGTTGGGCACGGTCGGCAGCAGGCGCAGCGGAGCGCCGTTGGCGGACTCACGCGGCGCACCGGCAGGGCGCAGCGGATTGATCACGTCGTCGCGCGCTGGCGCCTGGCCGGCGCTGGCGTTGATCTTGCCGGCCGGAATCGACAGCTTCACCCGGCGCGTCATCGGCGGGTAGCAGATGCCATCGGTCTGGCAGCCCTGGAAGGTCACCACCAGGGTGCTGTCGACCGCCTCAGTGACGGTGCGGCGCAGCGGCAGCGGCACCTCCACCTGGTTGAAGTACACCGAGACATCACCGAAGTGTTCATCACGATGCGACTGCGCAGCCGGCCAACGCGGCGTGTCGGCCAGCACGCCAGCGCTGCCTTCCAGCTTCAGCGAGGTGCGGTCGCGATACAGGTAATAGCCGGGTGCCGGGCTGAAGCGCAGCAGCAGAGTGTTGCCGTCGTTGGCGATGGCATCGAAGCCGAACGCCTGTTCCGAGGGCAGCGGCAGGGCCTGGCTGTTGTTGGCCGCGCCCGGCAGGCGCAGCCCGCCCGTGTTGCCGGCACCGGCCAGCGGGTTGTTGAACGGGCTTGCCGCACCGCTACGCGCGGCAGGCGGCGCGGACGCCGCACCGGCGCCCGGCAGGGTGACCTGCACCACGCGCTTCTGCGGCGGGTAGCAGACACCGGCATCGGCGCAGCCCTGGTAACGCACTTCCAGGCTGATGGTGCCGGCGGCTTCGGTTGGCGTGCCGGGCAGGGTGGCCTGCAGGCGCTCGCGATAGGTCTCGACCTCGCCGAAGAAATCGTCGTGGTGCTTGTCGCCCTTGGGCATCTGCAGCGCGCCGGCGTTGAAGGCGGGGTCGGCCTTGACGCTGGTGCGGTGGCGATACAGGTAATAGCCAGGCGCGATCTTGAACTGCAGTTGCACCTGGCCCCGTTCGGGGGCACTGGCGGTCAGCGCGAACGCCTGGTCCACCGGCAGCAGGTCCTTCTCATCCAGCGCGAAGGCCGGCAGCGAGAGCCACAACAGGGCGCACAAGGCGGCGCCGCGCGCAAACAGAGTCTTCAATCAGCGTCCTCCCGGGTCTGTGCCCGGATCCAGTCCAGATACGCCGGCAGGCCGGCCCGGGTTTCGACCGCGATGCACTCCGGGAGTTCATACGGATGCAGTTCGGCGATCCGGGCAATCGCGTCATCGACGCGGCTCGCGGTGGTTTTCACCAGCAGCTGCAGCTCGGTGTCGGTGGTTACCTCGCCCTGCCAGCGGTAGGTCGACTGCGCGCCATCGAGGCGGGTCACGCACGCGGCCAGGCGCTCGCCGACCAGCGCGTGCGCGATGCGCTCGGCACTGGCCCGGTCCGGGCAGGTGGTCAACAGCAGCAGGACGGGATCGACGGTCGACATGACCGTCGAGTATAGGGCCGCCGCCGGGTCAGGGCCCGGCGACGGCAGTGGACCGCTGCGTTGCGCGGTCAGTTGGCCAGCTGGCAGGTCGCCGGCTTGGCCGAAGTGAACAGGGCCGGGGTCGCCCATTCGGGGTGGTCGACGAACGGGTTGCGGTTGCCCTGGAAGCTGTAGACCACGTCATTGCGCGCACGCTCGGCATCATCCGGCGGATCGGACAGGTGCCAGTCGATCAGGGTCGACAGCAGGCCCATGTAGGCCGGCGAGCTGCTGGTCTTGACGATCTTGCTGCGGTCGTCGGTCAGCTCCAGGTCCGGCTCGGACTGGCCGGTCGCCGCATCCTTGCCGCCCTCGTAGCGGATCGCCATGTACATCACCGCACGCGCCATGTCGCCCTTGCGCTTGCCCCACACCTCGAAGGTGCCGGTGTTGCCGTCCGGCGTGCGCACCCAGTTGGAATTGCCCGGATAGCCGCCGCTGCCGCCGCCCTGGCCGTTGTTGGCCTCAGTGGCACGCTCGCCACAGTTGGCGTCGCACTTGCCGAACGGCTTGTTGCCACGGTCGGCGTTCCACTGCGCGTCGGTCAGGTACAGCATGTGGGTGTCGGTATACGGCGCGTACGGCAGGCCCTTGTCACCGGTGGTGGTGGCAAAGCCCAGCGAGTTCGGCCAGGTATGCTCGCGGTTGTACTTCAGGCCACTGCCGCTGCCGGCGCGGTCGGTCACCTTGGCGTAGCTGTGGTTGCGGTAAGCATCCAGGATCCTGCCGGAATTGTTCGGATCTTCGTCGGCGATTTCCAGGATGGTCCAGGTGCTGGTGCCCGAGCCGCTGTACGGATAGGCGGTATGGCCCTTGATGGTGGCGTGCAGCGAGCAGCGCAGCTGGCTGGGGCTGCTGGTGTTGACCTTGGAGTAGTAGCCGGCCGGCACGCCCGGGTTGCCCGGGTCCGGATTGCCGCCAGTGCTGGCCACGGTGAAGGCGATGCGGCTGTCGGCGGCCGGGTGTGCGCCCTGCAGGTCGGTGATGCGCGCGGCGCGGATGTCGAAGCGGCAGGCTTCACCGGCCACCAGCGCGGTGTTGGTGGACAGCTTCACGCTGCGGCCGCTGGCCGGGAAGGTCAGCGGCACGCTGCCGGAGGTGCCGCAGCTCAGGGCGAAGGCGCCACTGGCCAGGTTCACCGTCTCGCTGAACACCACTTCCAGGTCGGCGGCGGCCGGGAAGGTGCTGCTGCCCTGCGCCGGGGTGGTGGTGGAGACCGACGGCGGCGTGTTCGGCCCCGGGGTGCCACCGCCACTGAAGGTCTGGCCGTTGTTGCAGCTGCCAAACGTCTGCTTGGCCGATTCGGCCCAGGTGAAGTGGGCGTACTGGCTGCCGCTGCCGGTCAGCTGCAGCGAGGTGCCCGGCGCCGTGCTGTTGGTCTCGGCCACCGGGATGTTCTGGCTGGTCATGCCAGCGGCAGGGCCGCCGGAGGCGGTGATGGCGCCCTCGTAGCTGAGGAACTGGACCACCTTGCCGCTGGCATCGACCAGGGCGATGCCATCGTTCGGGCCGTTCTGGATGCCGTTGGTCGGGTAGTTGACCACGGCGATGGTCGCGCTGCCGCACCCGGCGGCGGTGCCGGCCGGGACCGGATTGTTGGCGTAGACCACGGCCGCCGAAGCGTTGGACCCGTTGTACAGGTACAGGCGGTAGCCGGACAGGTCCTCACCGGCGGTGGCCACGACCTCGATCGCTTCGCCGACGTCACCGGCGGCGGTGCTGTCGTCGTAGTGCAGTTCATTGATGAAGACCTCGGCCTGGGCCGGCGCAGCGGCCAGGGCCAGCAGGCAGGCGGCGGCAAGCGGGGACAGCAATCGCATCGACTACTCCTTGTGATTGGGAATGCGCGGCCGAGCCTAAGGCCGATCCAGTGACACTTTGTCGTAAATGAACGTCAGATATCTGACAGTGCGACGCGGGTCACCAAATGTCGAGGGTTTTGGACACGGAGTTGTCGCGTTGCACCGGCCTGAATGCCTTCACGCAGGGCAGGGATCGGCGCATTTCCGGGCGCAGAAAATTTTTGCTCGACCGGCCTTGAAAGGTCCGGGTGCAGCTCCATCTCTGTCCTGCTCCCGATTCATCGGGCTTTTTCGCGAGCAATGCTGGCAGTCACCTTGGGTGAGTGCTAACATCGCCAGACTTTTTCAGACCAATCAATAACTTAAGAGGTCTCTCATGAGCATCAAGCCGCTGCACGACCGCGTTGTGGTCAAGCCGATCGAAGCCGACGAAATCTCCGCCGGTGGCATCGTCATTCCGGATTCGGCCAAGGAAAAGTCCACCAAGGGTGAAGTCGTGGCCGTCGGCCCGGGCAAGCCGCTGGACAACGGCAGCGTGCGCGCTCCGTCGCTGAAGGTCGGCGACAAGGTCATCTACGGCCAGTACGCCGGCAGCTCGTACAAGAGCGAAGGCGTCGAGTACAAGGTCCTGCGCGAAGACGACGTGCTCGCCGTCATCGGCTGAGCCTCGGCGCGACCTGTTTCAACCTGATCCCCAAATCCCAGCCGCCGGGCCTCGTCCGGCGCTACCAATGAGGTAAATGCAATGGCTGCCAAGGATATTCGTTTCGGTGAAGACGCCCGTTCGCGCATGGTGCGCGGCGTCAACGTTCTCGCCAATGCCGTCAAGGCCACCCTGGGCCCGAAGGGCCGCAACGTCGTGCTGGAAAAGAGCTTCGGCGCACCGACCATCACCAAGGACGGCGTCTCCGTCGCCAAGGAAATCGAACTGGCTGACAAGTTCGAGAACATGGGCGCGCAGATGGTGAAGGAAGTTGCTTCGCGCACCAACGACGACGCGGGCGACGGCACCACCACCGCCACCGTGCTGGCCCAGGCCCTGATCCGCGAAGGCGCCAAGGCTGTTGCCGCCGGCATGAACCCGATGGACCTGAAGCGTGGTATCGACAAGGCCGTCGTGGCCGCCGTTGCCGAACTGAAGACCATCTCCAAGCCGACCGCCGACGACAAGGCAATTGCCCAGGTCGGTACCATCTCGGCCAACTCGGACGAGTCGATCGGCCAGATCATCGCCGACGCGATGAAGGAAGTCGGCAAGGAAGGCGTGATCACCGTTGAAGAAGGCTCGGGCCTGGACAACGAGCTGGACGTGGTCAAGGGCATGCAGTTCGACCGCGGCTACCTGTCCCCGTACTTCATCAACAACCAGCAGTCGCAGACCGCTGACCTGGATGACCCGTTCATCCTGCTGCACGACAAGAAGATCTCCAACGTCCGTGACCTGCTGCCGGTGCTGGAAGGCGTCGCCAAGGCCGGCAAGCCGCTGCTGATCGTGGCCGAAGAAGTCGAAGGCGAAGCGCTGGCCACCCTGGTGGTCAACACCATCCGTGGCATCGTCAAGGTCGTGGCCGTCAAGGCTCCGGGCTTCGGCGACCGTCGCAAGGCGATGCTGGAAGACATGGCCGTGCTGACCGGCGGCACCGTGATCTCCGAAGAAGTTGGCCTGTCGCTGGAAAAGGCCACCATCAAGGACCTCGGCCGCGCCAAGAAGGTGCAGGTTTCCAAGGAAAACACCACCATCATCGATGGCGTGGGTGACAAGGCTGCCGTCGATGCACGCGTCGGCCAGATCAAGACCCAGATCCAGGACACCTCCTCCGATTACGATCGCGAGAAGCTGCAGGAACGCGTGGCCAAGCTGGCCGGCGGCGTTGCCGTGATCAAGGTCGGCGCTTCGACCGAAATCGAAATGAAGGAAAAGAAGGATCGCGTCGACGACGCCCTGCACGCCACCCGTGCAGCCGTTGAAGAAGGCGTGGTCCCGGGCGGCGGCGTTGCCCTGGTCCGTGCGGTCACCGCGCTGGCCGGCCTGAAGGGCGCCAACGAAGACCAGAACCACGGCATCCAGATCGCCCTGCGCGCGATGGAAGCCCCGCTGCGCGAAATCGTGGCCAACGCCGGCGAAGAGCCGTCGGTCATCATCAACAAGGTCAAGGAAGGCACCGGCAGCTTCGGCTACAACGCCGCCACCGGCGAGTTCGGTGACATGCTGCAGTTCGGCATCCTGGACCCGACCAAGGTGACCCGTTCGGCGCTGCAGAACGCTGCCTCGATCGCTGGCCTGATGATCACCACCGAAGCCATGGTTGCCGAAGCTCCGAAGAAGGACGAGCCGGCCATGGGTGGCGCGGGTGGCATGGGCGGCATGGGTGGCATGGGCGGCATGGACTTCTAAGTCCACGCCCCCGGAGGGAGTCGCCGGCCTTGGTCGGCACGCCTTCCCCGATGTAAAGAAGAACCCCGCCGCGAGGCGGGGTTTTTCGTTGTCCGGTTGCCGTCGCCGCAGTGCATCGCTACGCTCGGTGACCATGCCTACCTCGTTCATCGTCGTTGACGACTTCCTCTCTCCCGCCGATGCGCAGGGGTTGCGCCAGGCGGCGCTGGGCCTGACCTATCCCGTGCAGGAGGGCGCGTTTCCCGGCCGCAATTCGCAGCAGCGCCTGGACCTGGATGGACTGTCCGGCGCGGTCTCGCGGCTGGTCAACGAACCGCTGCGGCCGGTCAACCCGCTGCAGTCGCATGGCAAGTTCCGCCTTACCCTGGCCGGTGACACCGGCCGCGCCAAGGTACACGCCGACCACTCGCACTGGTCGGGCATCCTTTACCTGAGTGCACCGGAGCACTGCGAGGGGGGCACCGAGTTCTTCCGCCATCGCCGTACCGGCACCGAGCGCATGGCCCTGGATGCGGCGGAACTGGCCGCATTGGGCTATGCCAACGGCGGCGACATGCATCGCGACATCATCGAGCGCGACAGCAACGACGACAGCCAGTGGGAAATGACCATGCGCATCCCGATGCGCTTCAACCGGCTGGTGCTGCTGCGGCCCTGGTTCTGGCACACCGCCGGGCCGGCGTTCGGTGACCGCCCGGAGAATGGCAGGCTGGTGTACCTGATGTTCTTCGAGCAGGCGCGTTGAGGAAATGCCATCCGCGCATGGCGTGGATCTACCGAGGCAGCCGCTCCCACAGTAGATCCACGCCATGCGCGGATGCTCCCCTCCAGCCGCGCTCGCCACGCAGGCGTCATCGCACCCTCATTCGACGAAGGTCTTCGCCGCGCCGTACTCCCATTGCCACGGCACGCCGGTATCGCCCAGCACGAATGCCACCAGTGCCGGGAACGTGGCCTCCGCCCGTACATCGTTGCCCAGGATCACCACGCAGCGTTTGTACCGCTCGATGCACACCAGCGTGTTGCCTACCGCATCGTCGTGGCCGCCCTTGTAGAAGCCTGCACCCTGGGGGCCACGGAAGGTCACCACGCCCAGGCCCGCGGCCAGGTCCTTGTGCTGCTGTGCCTTCGGCAGCTCGGGCTGCAACGTGGGGAACTGGCTGGCGGTGGTGATCGGCAGCTGCGGCCGCACCAGCTCCTTGCGCATTGAAGCCGACAGCCCTTCGCCGCGCACATAGCCGGCGGCGAAGCGGGCCATGTCGGCGATGGTGGTGTCCATCGAACCTGCCGCCCGCACGCGGCTGCGCTCATCGTGCGGCTCTGCGGTGCCTTCCATGGTCCAGCCATCGGCCACGTTGCCGGCGAAATCCGCGCGCCACGTCATGCTGGTGCGCGCCATGCCGAAGCGATCGAACACGCGCTGCTGCATCAATGCGCCCACATCCTCGCCCAGTCGCCCACGTTCGATCACGAACTGCAGCAGGATCAGGCCCTCGCCGGAATAGCCGTAGCGGCTGCCGGGCTCGAAGTGGAACTTCAGCCGGCCGTCCGGTTCGAGAAAGCCGAAGTTGGCAAAGCCACTGGCGTGGTTGAGCAGCAGGCGCGGCGTGAGCTGGCGCCAGCGTGCATCACCGGCCAGCACGCTGTAGTCGGCGTACTTCTTCGGCTCGAGCGGATAGTCCGGCAGCGGCTTGTCCAGCGCTGTGGCGATGCTGGCATCCAGTTCGATCTTCCGGTCTTGCGCCAGCTGCGCGACCAGATGGCCGAACGCCATCTTGGTCAGCGAGGCGGCGTACATCACCGTGTCGGTGCGCAGCGGCGCGCCTGCGGCATTGCGTTCGCCGTAGGCGGCCACGTGCACCACCTTGCCGCCATCGATCACCGCCAGCGCCATGCCACGTGCCTGTGTGGCCCGCATCAGCCGCTGCGCTTCGGCATCGATGCGGGCCGGCGAGGGAGTCGGAGGTGGTGCGGCCAGTACGGCCAGCGGGAACAGCGTCAGCAACAACAGGGCAGCACGGCGCATGCGTGGACCTCCTGGCAGGACGTGGCGCGATGCTACGCCAGCCCGTCGCCGGCGTCATGGCCCGGCCTCAGCTGTCGGACGGGCGGCGCAGGCAGATCCGCGCCGCGCCGGTGCTGATGTCGACCTGCCCGCCGCGCATGGCATCGGCGCCCAGAATCAGCGCGGGGCGCTTATCCAATCCGATGGCCTTGAACACCGGCAGCTCGCTGATCCTGACCTCCAAGGCCGGGTGCTGCCAACCGGCGCTGTGCATGCCGGGCAGGGTATACAGCCAGGTCGGGTGCGGCTTTCCGCCCAGGCCTTCGGTGCCCTTGCTGCGCACTTGCACGCGCGGATCACTGCCATCGGTGCGCAATCCCAGGGCGCGCGCGGCGGCATCGTTGAGTACGGTCTGTGCGGCGCCGGTATCGACCACGGCAACGGCAGCGATGTTCGTTCCGCCGAAGGTAAGGGTGATGAATCCGAAATCGCGCAGGCCTTCGGCGCGATCCGGCAACGCACTGGCCTGGCAGCTGTCATCGTCGAAGTGGAGGGCGCCGGTTCTCGACAGCGACAGCTCACCTCGAACGAAGTCCCAGCGCGTGTCCCAGCGTGCGGTCAGGTCATTGCCGACCAGGCCGTCGATGGCGGGGTCGTCGCCCTCGGTCAGCGACGCCAGATCGGCCTGCAGCGCGCTGGCCTGCAGCTGCCAGCTGCCCAGCTGCCACGTGGTAGTGCGCGTGCGCAGCAGCTGCGCGCCCGAGGTACTGGCGCCCTGCGCGATCGAGACCTCGGCCTTGCCATCGACCAGACCATATCGGCGCGCCACACGACCGTCGACCAGCGTCGCGCCCGCGGCACTGTCGACCACGAAGCGCAGCGGTTCGGCCCGGCCGTCCAGCGAGAGCGCCACCGTCGGGTGCCCGCCCTGCATCCACATCGGCAGTACGTGTTCGGGGGTGTCGGCGGCCAGCGTGGGGAAGGCGGCGGCAAGCAGGGGCAGCAGGGTGAGGCGCACGGGAAGTCTCCGGGTTGAATGGGGAGGCCCATTGGCGCGCATCGGCGTATCGCCGGAATATCGGTGTTGATACTGTCCTGATACACACCTGCACGATACTGGCCGCATGAACACTCCCGCCCGGGTCATCGTTGTCGATGACGATGCCAGCATCCGTGATGCCATTGCCGATTGCCTGCTGCTGCACGGCTACCAGGTGCGCGTGGCCGCCGATGCAGCGGCGTTGGATGTGCTGCTGCAGAGCGAGCGCCCGGACGCGATCATCCTGGACTGGATGATGCCGGGCGAGGATGGCCTGTCGGTGTGCCGCCGGCTGCAGGCACGCGCCATTCCGATCCTGATGTTGTCGGCGATGGGCAGTGCACCGGACCGGGTGATCGGCCTCGAGATGGGGGCAGACGACTACCTGGCCAAGCCGTT
>DQIG01000011.1:10624-10950 GCA_003525885.1 Stenotrophomonas sp. | reverse complement strand
ACGACTACCTGGCCAAGCCGTTTGATCCGCGTGAACTGCTGGCGCGGGTGCGTGCACTGCTGCGCCGGCAGGACAAGCTGCGCACGCAGGTGGCCAGCGAGCTGCGTTTCTGCGGCTGGCGATTGTTTCCCGAACAGCGCCGCCTGCTTGCACCCGATGGCGGCGAGCTGGCGCTCAGCCGTGGTGAATTCGCCCTGTTGCTGGCGCTCGCCGAGCGCGCCGGACGGGTGCTGGGGCGCGAGCAGCTGCTGTCGTTGACCCGTGGCGAGGACAGCGAGAGCGTCGACCGCGCCGTCGACCTGGCGATCAGCCGCCTGCGCCGCAAG
>DQIG01000011.1:10229-10469 GCA_003525885.1 Stenotrophomonas sp. | reverse complement strand
AGCCGCCTGCGCCGCAAGCTGGGCCACGCGGCACCCGGCGCCGAGGCATTGGTGCAGACGCTGCGCGGCGAAGGCTATCGCTTCGACGCCGAGGTGCAGGTGCTGTGAGGGCGCGCTGGTCCACCGCGCGCTGGATCGCGATGCTGGCCCTGGCCAGCCTGCTGCTGGCGACCCTGGTCAGCGTGGCGGTGGTGGGCTGGATGCCGCGACCGCCGCCGCCGCCGATGCGGCTGGACCAGG
>DQIG01000011.1:9613-10087 GCA_003525885.1 Stenotrophomonas sp. | reverse complement strand
CCGCCGATGCGGCTGGACCAGGCCATGCAGGTGCTGCGTGGTGAACGCTCTGCCGCAGCGCTGGGCCTGCACCTGGAAACCCGCGCGTCGCCACCGGAGGGCATCAGCAATGACTGGCTCACCCATCTGGTGGCCGCGCAGCTGGGCCAGCCGCTGGAGCAGGTGAAGCTGGTCTGGAGCAGCCGCGGCAAGGCCCCGGAAGTGCAGGTCATCGAAGGCGGCGCTGTGCTCGACGCCAAGGCGCGTGCGGACGCGTTGCAGGCGCAGGTCGCGGTGCTGACCGCAATGCAGTGGACGCCGTTCGAACTGGCCGTGCGCCGGGCCGATGGCCGATGGCAGGTGGTGGGCAGCGACCACAGCGATCTGGCGGCGTGGCGCCGGCAGGTCGTGCTGGCGCTGGTGGCGGGAACCGTGCTGCTGGCACCGCTGGCCGCCTGGGCAGCGATCCGCCTCGGCCGGCCCCTGCGGCGGGGG
>DQIG01000011.1:0-9454 GCA_003525885.1 Stenotrophomonas sp. | reverse complement strand
CTGGCCGAGGCCAGCGCCAACGTGGACCTGCAGGCCACCACACCGCTTCCGGACGACGGCCCACGCGAGGTGCAGGTACTGGCTCGCGCGATCAGTACCGGGCGCGAGCGGCTGCACGAACAGGCGCAGGAGATGACCCGCATGCTCGCCGCCGTCGCGCACGATCTGCGCACACCGTTGACCGGCCTGCGCCTGCGTGCGGAGTTCGCGCCACCGCAACAGGCGGCGCGGATGGTGGCCGACATCGAGCGCATGGACGCGATGATCGAGCAGGTCCTCGACTATGCGCGTGGTGAGCTGCAGCCACTGCAGATGCAGCCGCTGGACCTTGCTGCGCTGCTGGAGGAATGCGTGCAGAGCGCGCTGCTGCGCGGCGTCGAAATCTCCATCGAGGGACCGGACACCCTGCCGTGGCAGGGCGACGCGCTGTTGCTGCGGCGGGCGATCGACAATCTCATCGACAACGCCGATCGCTACGCGGGTGCGGTACAGCTGCATGCCGACGTGGTCGGCAATCAGGCGCAGCTGGATGTGATGGATCGTGGCCCGGGTATCGCCGAAGTCGATCGTACGCGTCTGCTGCAACCCTTCCAGCGCAGTGAGAGCTCGCGCAGCCGCGCCACCGGTGGCACCGGGCTGGGCCTGGCAGTCGCGGCCAATGTCGCGCGGCGGCACGGGGGCGAGCTGCTGCTGCTGCCGCGAGAAGGCGGCGGGCTGATCGCCCGGCTGCTGCTGGGGAAGTCTTCCTGACATCGCGTTCGGATTGACCCGTGGCAGCTCTCGGATAGTATGATTAGGCGCCTAATCATATCGGTGAAGACAATGATAGAAGCCAAGCACGCGGTCCTGCTGGAGGAAGCGCAGCGGCGCGGCCACGGCAACATCGCGCAGTTGCGCCTGTGCTTCCAGCTGCTCTCGTTGTCCTCGTCGATCGATCGCGACTGCGCTACCCGGCTTGCACCGCACGGGCTCAGCGAGGGTCGCTTCATCGTGCTGTTCCTGTTGCACGGGGCCGGTGGCACGCTGCCGCCGCACGCGCTGGCCGAGCGCGCTGGCGTGACCCGCGCCACCATCAGTGGTCTGCTCGATGGGCTGCAGCGCGAAGGACTGCTGCAGCGTCGCAGCGATGACGGGGATGGCCGTCGTTTGCAGATCGTGTTGACTACGCCGGGAAAGCGTTTGGCCGAGTCGCTGTTCGGGCAGCACACGCAATGGATCAGCGGCCTGTTCAACGGCCTGGATGCTGATGAACAGCAGCAGCTGTCACAGCTGCTGCACAAGGTCTGGCAGCACACGGACGCCGGGCGGGACTCCGTAGCATGAGCACGCGCATTTCTGCGGAACGGCTGCGTGAACTCAATAGCGGCAATACCGCTACCACCCATCTGGCCGAATGCCTGGCCGTGGATTTCACCGCGCTGCTGCAGGTGGTGGCGCCTGTGCTTGAGCCGGAAGCGCTGCAATGCATGCGCGACGCCTCGGGCAAGGGCGTCACCCAGCGCATGGCGCTGGCTGCGCGTTTACTGCGCGAAGCCGGACAGGGTGATCCTGCGCACTGGCAGGCGTATGCATCGGATACGGTGCGTGGCTGGGCCTGCTACCTGATCGGCAGCGATGCCAACGCGACGCTGCCGAGCAAATTGCAGGCAATGCGTCCACTGGCTGACGACCGACACTTCGGCGTGCGCGAATGGGCGTGGCTTGCGCTGCGCACCGATATCGTTGCCGCACCATTGCAGGCGCTTGAGTGCCTGCAACCGTGGACGCAGGAAGGATCGCCGTACCTGCGACGCTTCGCCTGCGAAGCACTGCGCCCGCGCGGCGTGTGGGCCACGCACATCGCGTTGCTCAAGCAGCACCCGGACCATGCATTGCCGCTGCTTGAAGCGCTGGCCGACGATCCGGATCGCTACGTACAGGACTCGGTTGGCAACTGGCTCAACGATGCCGGCAAGACCCAGCCGCACTGGCTGCGCGATCTGTGCGCGCGCTGGCAGCGTGAACACGACGGCGGCGCCAACGCCTGCATCCGCAAACGCGCACTACGCTCGCTGCGGCAATAACGGCCGCTGGCCGGCTGCGCTCGTTGCGGTAGTGCCGGCCGCTGGCCGGCAATCCTCAAACCCTCAAGGAAGAACCCCATGTCCCACACCCTCATCGAGCTCTACACCGCTACTCCCGCCTGGACCGCACTGCCGCCCGAACAACGCACTGCCTTCTTCGACCGCATCGGTGCCGGCATGCAGCAATTCGATCCGGCCCGCATCACGCCGGTGGCAATGGGCCGCGCTATCGCAGGCGTATCGCATGCCAGCGGCGAACAGTTCTACGCCGTGTGGAGGTGCGCACGCCGGGAAGACGCCGACGCCCTGGTGGAAGGCATCGCCGCCACCGGCTGGCATCAGTACTTCACCACCACCCATACGCTGGGTGCGGACGATGGAATGACGCAGCATCTGGCCGATCTGGCCGCGCTGTAGCCGCGCCTGCGGATGCCCACGGCACATGCGCCTGTCACCCGGACGCGGTAAACAGTGCATTGCCCCTGTCATCCGCACGGAAGTCGATCATGCAGAGCACGCTCCAGGTAACGCTGTACGGCCCGCTTGGCGACAGCCCGGCATTGCAGTTGCCGGGGCTGGAAGGACCGTCGGTGGCGATCCCGGAGCCGGCCCTGCGACGGTTGGTCTCTGATCTCTATACCGCGCGCTCCCTGCTCAACCCCGAGCAGCTGGACGAGGCCAGGCAGGAGCTGGACCGCGTGCTGGAGCGCTGGGCCGACATCCACGAGGGCTTGCTGCTGGACGTGGAAGTGCATGGGAAATGAGCGATTTCGCCTGGTGGCCGCCGCGCAGGCAGCGCGGGCAGGCACATCACTGAACCGCCTCCCCAGTTGCGGATGAAACATTTTGCACTGCGCAAAAGCTGTGCTATCAATACAACCCATGAACGCAGCCGCTACCCGCTTTTACTGGTATTACTTTCCGAAGCCACTGGCGGAGGAAGGACTGCGCTCACCCTGAAGAAAGCTTCAGACGCATTCCCGAAAGCCGCCAGCGAACCTGGCGGCTTTTTTCATGCCGCCACGCTGGGGACCCCCAACGTTCCGGAGATCTCCTGCAATGCCCCCGCACACCGACGACCTGCGCATCCGCACCATCGAACCGCTGACACCGCCTGCCCAGCTGCTGGCGATGCTGCCCTGTGACGATGAAGCCTCCGACACCGTCAGCGCCTCGCGCGCGGCCCTGCACCAGATCCTGCATGGCCGTGACGACCGCCTGGCCGTGGTGGTGGGCCCGTGCTCGATCCACGACCCGAAGGCCGCCATCGAGTACGCCCAGCGCCTGAAGCCGCTGCGCGATGCGTTGGCCGGCGAGCTGGAAATCGTCATGCGCGTGTACTTCGAGAAGCCGCGCACCACGGTGGGCTGGAAGGGCCTGATCAACGATCCGGACCTGGACGGCAGCTTCAGGATCGACAAGGGCCTGCGCATCGCACGTGGCCTGCTGCGCGACATCAACAAGCTCGGCCTGCCGGCCGGTGTCGAATTCCTCGATGTGATCTCGCCGCAGTACATCGCCGACCTGGTGGCATGGGGCGCGATCGGCGCACGTACCACCGAAAGCCAGGTGCATCGTGAGCTGGCCTCGGGGCTGTCGTGCCCGGTCGGCTTCAAGAACGGCACCGATGGCAACGTCAAGATCGCCGCTGACGCGGTGGGGGCGGCGTCCAATCCGCATCACTTCCTGTCGGTGACCAAGCAGGGCGGCACCGCGATCGTGTCGACCACCGGCAACCCGGATTGCCATGTGATCCTGCGTGGTGGCAAGCAGCCGAACTACGACGCGACCAGTGTCGCCGACGCCTGCCAGGTGCTGGCCAAGGCCAAGCTGCCGACGCGCCTGATGATCGACGCCAGCCATGCCAACAGCCTGAAGAACCCCGAGAACCAGCCGAAGGTGATCGAAGACATCGCCGTTCAGTTGGAAGACGGCGAACAGCGCATCGTCGGTGTGATGATCGAGAGCCATCTGGTCGGTGGCCGCCAGGAACTGGTGGAAGGCCAGCCGCTGGTCTACGGCCAGAGCATCACCGATGGCTGCATCGACTGGGACACCACCGTGACGGTGCTGGAGCGACTGGCTGCGGCCGTGCGCGCCCGTCGCGAAGTGAAGGTGTCCGAAGCAGCCTGATGGAAGCCGCCTGACGGCGGCACGCGTGTGGATGGCGGCCAGCGCCTGCGGGGGTGCGGCCGCGATCAGGGCCGGTCGGAGTTGGAGACCGGCCCATCTGCACCGGCGATGCGCCTGGCGCTGCGCATGAGCGACAGCGCCAGGTACATCGCCGGGGTGGTGAGAACGATGGATGGGGCCTTCATGTAGCGTCGAGCTCGCGAAGCGCGGGCTTTGTAGAAGATCCGCTCCACGTACGCTCCCGGTCACGTCACAATGCCACTTCCTGTTCAGCGGCCGCAGCCATGAAAGAACTGATCATTCCCGAAGCCGCACAGCGCGATGAGGATTCCATCGAGATGATCCGCGTGTGGATTGCCGAACGGGGATTGCATGCTTCGCTGAACGTTGGCCTGTATGGCGATCGTCCTGGCATTCGAGAGGAGCATGCGTGGGGACGCATCCTGACAGACGTCGCCCAGCATGTCGCAGATGCTCTGGTCGTGAATGGCGGGATGGACCGCGGCGCGGCGATCAACGCGATCAAGGATGCATTCGATGAAGAGCTGCGGGCGCCGTCCAGTGGGCGCTCCGGGGGATTCGTGGTCCGCCACTGACGGACCAGGTGGGCGCCGCGGCGCTGGAGACAGCGTCCCGACGCAACACGGCAACAAGCGCCGGGCCACGTCGAGAACGCGAACCTCAATGCACTTCGTCGTGATACACGAACTTCGGCATTTCCCAGCGGTAGTGGATCGCCAGCAGGCGCAACGCGAAGCCGCCGCCGAGGCAGCACAGGATCGCAGTGGCATCGGCCACGCCCAGGTGCAGCAGCAACAGGTAGGCCGCGCCGGTCAGCAGCGCGATGATCGCGTACAGCTCCTTCTGGAAGATCAGCGGCACCTCGTTGCAGAGGATGTCGCGCAGCACGCCACCGAATGCACCAGTCAGCATGCCGGCGATCAGCACGATGGGTGTGGCGTGCCCAGCCTCACGCGCGATCGAGCAGCCGATCAGGGTAAACGCGATCAGGCCCAGGCCATCGAGCACCAGGAAGGTGCGGCGGAAGTGGTGCATCCAGCGTGCCACCCAGGTGGCGATCAGCGCCGCGCAGACGGTGAAGCCCAGATACTCGGGATGCTTCACCCAGCCCAGCGGGTAATGGCCGAGCAGGATGTCGCGCAGTGATCCGCCACCGAGGGCGGTGACGCAGGCGATCATGACCACGCCGAACAGGTCCATGCGGCGGCGGCCGGCGGACAGCGCGCCGGTCATGGCTTCGGCGGAAATGGCAATCAGGTAGATGATGGACAGCAGCATGGGACAGGCTCCGGGCGCGGTGGGGCCGGCCATGCGCGTATACCGCCACTGCCTGCGCAATGACGGGATGACGATGACCGGTGCCGCTCCCGCTGTCCTTTTGCCTGAGAGTTCAGCGGCGTAGGCCGCGTGCCCCTTCGGCGGATCGTCCCGGGCATGCCCGGTGACCTCTCTCCAGCTCGGCGAGTCGAATGCATGGTTGGTGGGATTCCAGCCCACCGGCCTGAGCGATCATGGGAGCCTGCGCCTTCGGCGGGCGCCAGCGCGGCGCCTCTCTCCTGCATTCGGGCGCCAGTATATCCGCTGCAGTGCAGCACGGCATAATCCAGGCATGGCCCCGTCCCTCCGCCCGTGGTTCCTGTACCTGCTCGAATGCCGTGATGGCAGCTTCTACGCCGGTATCAGCACCGACGTGGACGCGCGTTTTGCCGCCCACCAGGCCGGCAAGGGCGCCCGCTACACCCGCGCCCGCCCGCCACTGCGCATCCTGGCCGTGCGCGAATACCCGGACCGCGCCGCCGCCTCGCGCGCCGAATGGCAGCTCAAGCAGCAGCCGCGCGAACGCAAGCTGGCCTGGCTGCAGGCGCCGGATCCCGCACTTCTGTAGCGCCGAGCCCACGCTCGGCTGTCGTTGCTGCTGCCTGATGGTGAAGCCGAGCATGGGCTCGGCTCTACAGTAGATCCACGCCATGCGTGGATGGGCTACCCGGCCCATGCGATGATCGCCCCGCGCCCAGAGCTGGAGACCCGGATGTCCACGACCGCCCTGCTGTTCGCCCTTTCCGCAGCAACGAGCCCTGCCGCCGACCCGGCCACCCTCGCGGCCATCGAAGCCACCTGCCACGACTACGTCGACGGCCAGCTGGAGGCCGACCCGCAACGCGTCGCCCGCTCCCTGCATCCGGACCTGGCCAAGCGCGCGGTCCTCGGCGATACACCCGACGAACGCCTGGGCCTGCGCCGGATGTCGAAGGAAGAGCTGGTCTCGCTGACGAAGCAGGGCGCGTTGAAGACGCCGAAGGATCAATGGGATCGCCGCTGCACGGTGCTGGACGTGACCGGCAACGCGGCCTCGGTGCGGCTGGAAACCCCGTGGTTCGTCGACTACTTCCACATGGGGCGCTTCGAGCAGCGCTGGGTCATCGTCAACGCGCTGTGGTACCCGAAACCGAAGGCACAGTGAGCAATGCGTGCCGCCGGCAAAGCATGGATCTCCGTCGTCGTGCTGGTCGCCGGCATCGCGCTGTTGCCTGGCCTCCTGTACCTGCTCGGACTGGCGCTGGTGGACGGTCGACCGAAGCCGGCCGACCGCGTGCCCAGTGGTGTGGCCGCGTGCAGCAGCGAGCCGCGGACGGGATACCAGCCGATGAATCCCTGGCGCTTCATCGCCCAGTTCTTCGACAAGGACGTGATGAAGAAGAAGGTGCCTGAAGTAGAGCGGGAGGCCTTCTGGATTGCTCGACGCCACCTGTGGCGGCAACCGCAGCAAGACATGCTGCGCTGGCATCTCAGCAGTACCGCATTGACGATCTGGATCACCCGGCATTGGAGTACCGCGCAGATTGCCGACACCGCGAGAAAGGAAGATTTCTGCCGGGAATGGTCGAAACGGCGGGTGCCCGGTGGCCCGATGAACCAGTAGATCCACGCCATGCGTGGATGGTGTTGACGGGGTCAGAGCCCTTTCCTGCGGAAAGGGATCCGACCGCGCAGCAGCCGGCCAGCGGCCGGCACTACCGTCGGGGCCGACGGTCTTCCTGGTCATCACCGAAGATGATGCGCGCACTGCGCTGGTAGCTCCAGTACGCGACCGCCCAGTTCAGCAGCACCACGATGCGGTTGCGGAAGCCGATCAGGAAGAACACGTGCGCGGCCAGCCAGAACCACCAGGCCAGCACACCAGACAACTGCAGGCGGCCCAGGTGCACGATCGCGGCCATGCGGCCGATGGTGGCCAGGTTGCCGTAGTCGGCGTACTTGAACGGGCCGGGCTCGGGCTTGCCGTGCAGGCGTGCGCGGATCACCTCGGCCACGTACTTGCCCATCTGCTTGGCGGCGGGTGCCACGCCGGGCACCGGCTTGCCATCGGCCTGGCTCAGTGCGGCCAGGTCGCCGGCCACGAACAGCTCCGGGTGGTCGGGCAGGGTCAGGTCCGGTTGCACCTGCACGCGTCCGGCGCGGTCCAGCGGCACGTCCAGCGTGCGCGCCAGCGGCGAAGCGGCCACGCCGGCGGCCCAGACCACGGTGCGCGCCGGCACGAACTGGTCACCGAGCTTGAAGCCCTGGCTGTCGATGTCGCTCACCGGAGTGCCGGTCAGCACTTCCACGCCCAGCTTTTCCAGCTGCCGGCGCGCCTTCAGCGAAAGCACTTCCGGGAACGAGGACAGCACGCGCGGCCCAGCCTCGACCAACCGCACCTTGGCGCTGGCCGGGTCGATGTGGCGGAACTCGTTGCGCAGCGTATGCCGCGCGATCTCGGCCAGGGTGCCGGCCAGTTCAACACCGGTGGGGCCGCCACCGACGATGGCGAAACTCAGCCACGCCGCCTTCTTCGCCGGATCCGGTTCGGCCTCGGCACGCTCGAACGCCAGCAGCAGCTTGCGGCGCAGCGCGATGGCATCGTCGAGCGTCTTCAGCCCGGGCGCATCATCGGCCCACTGGTCATTGCCGAAGTAGGCATGGGTGGCGCCGGTTGCCAGCAGCAGGCTGTCGTAGTCCAGCGCACTGCCATCGGCCATGCGGATCTGCCGGGCCTGCTTGTCGATGGCCACCACTTCGCCCAGGCGGACTTCCACATTGCGCTGGTGGCCAAGGATGTGGCGCAGCGGTGCGGCGATATCCGGCGCGGACAGGCCGGCAGTGGCCACCTGGTACAGCAGCGGCTGGAACAGGTGGTGGTTGCGGCGGTCGACCAGGGTGATGCGTATGCGCTCGCGGGCCAGGGCACGGGTGGCCCAGAGACCGGCAAAACCACCGCCGACAACAACCAGGTGGGGAACGCGCTCGCGACTCATCGACTCACTCCAGTGGGGGCATTGGGGGAAGCGCCTGGCATCTTCGCACGACGGCCGCCTGTCACGTCAGCGCCCGCGTGGATCGGCGATACTCGGGTTCAGGCAACCGCCCGCGAGGAATCCATGAGCGAACCGGAAAAGCGCATCGCCCTGTTGATCGATGCCGACAATGCGCCGGCCTCGAAGATCGACGAGGTCCTGGCGGAAGTCGCCCGCTATGGCGTGGCCAACGTGCGCCGTGCCTACGGCAACTGGAAGAGCCCGCGGCTGAAGGGCTGGGAAGCGGTGCTGCATGAGTACGCGATACGCCCGATCCAGCAGTTCGCCTACAGCAAGGGCAAGAATGCTTCGGACATGGCGATGGTGATCGATGCCATGGACCTGCTGTACGCGCGCAACCTTGATGGCTTCGCCATCGTCTCCAGCGATGCCGATTTCACCCCGATGGTGATGCGCCTGCTGACCGATGGCGTGAAGGTGTATGGCTTCGGCGAGAAGAAAACACCCGAACCGTTCGTCAACGCGTGCTCGAAATTCACTTACCTGGAAGCGCTGGGCCAGACCCACGCCAGCGTGCCGGATGCCGAACAGGCGTCCAGCGAACAGGCCTCGAACGAGCCGGTGTCCAACGACGATGCACGGCCGCGCAAGAGCGGTGCGGAAATGCGCAGCGACACGCGGCTGGTGAAGATGCTGCGTCGTGCGGTGTCCTCGGCCGAGGGCGAGGATGGCTGGTCGCACCTCGGGCCGGTCGGCAGCCAGATCGGCAACCAGGCTTCGTTCGATCCGCGCAACTATGGCTACGGCAAACTCAGCGATCTGCTGGCGGCGATCGGCCTGTTCGAGCTGAAGAAGGACGGCAAGTCGTCCTACGTGCGCGCGCTGCCGAAAAAGAACAGGTAGTGCCGGCCGCTGGCCAAAAGAGTACCGGTAGTGCCGGCCGCT
>DQIG01000231.1:1792-2851 GCA_003525885.1 Stenotrophomonas sp. | reverse complement strand
GCGGACCGTTGGTCCGCACGAAGCTTCCCTGCAGCGGAGCGTGCGGGCCAACGGTCCGCACCCACCCCAGGCAACATCGCCCGGCCTCAGGCCAGGTAGACCTGCCCGTCGCGCACGTCCACCGGCACCGCGCGCAGGCGGTCGCCCTTGCACGGGCCGGCGATGCAGTCGCCGCTGTCCAGCGCGAACGAGGCGCCGTGCGCGGCGCACACCAGGTGGCCCTCGCGGCTCTTCAGGAACTGGCCCGGGGCCCAGTCCAGGCGGCGGCCGGCGTGCGGGCAGATGTTCAGGAAGGCACGCACCTGCGCGCCGTCGCGGTACAGCACCAGCGATTCGGCATCGCCATCGACCACCGCTTCGACCTCGGCAAACGCGCCATCGGCAATGGCATCAAGGGCGATCAGGGCAGCAGCGGCAGTCATGGCGAAGGCTCGGACAGTAAACCGGCATTGTCGCATGCCCACTCAGGTGACTGGCTGCGACATGAACACAAGTCATTGATCCGTAATAAGCACAGGCTATATTTAACGAGTTTTTCACTCAATGACAGTGGCGCGTCCCGATACTCTGGTTTCGCTGATCCCAGCCTATCGAGCCGCTATGTTCAATCGCGCATCCGCCTTCAACCAGTTCCGCACCCTGTTCGCGCCGCGCAAGCCGCGTCACCCGCTGGTGCGCGTTGCCGTGGGCCTGCTCGGCCTGGCGATCCTGGCGGCAATGGTGTTCATCGGCGTGTTCGTCGGTGCGGCGATGATCCTGGTCGGCCTGGCGTGGAAGTTGCTGGCCTCGCGCAAGCCGGGTGTTGCCCGTCCGGTCGACCCGACCGTGGTGGAAGGCGAGTACCGCGTGGTGCGCAAGCCGGTGTTGCCGGCCTCGCGCTGATCCAGGTCTTCCGCGCCCGCTGACGGCGGGCGCCATGCGTTCTAGACTGCGGGCACGCCCTTCCTGGATGCCCGCATGTCCGATGTCTCCGATGTGATCCCTGCCGTAGCCCTGCCGCGTGTGCCGGTAGCCGGTGGCGGCAGTTTCCCCGTGCACCGCATCTATTGCGTCGGCCGC
>DQIG01000231.1:1514-1638 GCA_003525885.1 Stenotrophomonas sp. | reverse complement strand
ATCTATTGCGTCGGCCGCAACTTTGCCGACCACGCCCGCGAAATGGGCGCGACGGTGCCGGCGGCCGATGACCGCGGCCGCCCGATGTTCTTCAGCAAGCCGGCCGATGCCATCGTGGTCGGCC
>DQIG01000231.1:1175-1363 GCA_003525885.1 Stenotrophomonas sp. | reverse complement strand
GCCGATGCCATCGTGGTCGGCCACGACGATGCCATCCCCTACCCGCCGGCGACCGCCAACCTGCACCACGAAGTGGAGTTGGTGGTGGCGATCGGCCGCGATGCGCCCGCAGGCGAGCTGGCCGTGGCCGACGCCGATGCGCTGGTCTACGGCTACGCCGTCGGCCTGGACCTGACCCGCCGCGACCT
>DQIG01000231.1:836-969 GCA_003525885.1 Stenotrophomonas sp. | reverse complement strand
GGGACGCGGCCAAGGGCTTCGATGCCTCCGCGCCGATCAGCGAAATCGTCCATGCCGAGGAAGTCGGCGACCTGGCCGCACTGAACCTGTCGCTGGAGGTCAACGGCGAAGTGCGCCAGCAGGCGCTGCTCGA
>DQIG01000231.1:0-664 GCA_003525885.1 Stenotrophomonas sp. | reverse complement strand
AGATGATCTGGAACGTGCCGGAGATCCTGCATGAGCTGTCCAAGCTATGGCAGCTGCGTGCCGGCGACCTGGTGTTCATGGGCACCCCGTCCGGGGTGGCTGCACTGAAGCCCGGCGACCGCTTCAGTGCCCGCCTGGAAAACGTGGCCGAGCGCCACGGCGTGATCGCCGGCTGACATCACCTGCGCTACCCTGCGCGCTGTCCACTTCCCCACCGGAGAAAAACAACAATGGGAATGCTCACCGAGTTCAAGGAATTCGCGATGCGCGGCAACGTCATCGACCTCGCCGTCGGCGTGGTGATCGGCGCGGCCTTCGGCAAGATCGTGACGGCGCTGGTCGAGAAGATCATCATGCCGCCGCTGGGCTACCTGATCGGCCGCGTGGACTTCTCCAGCCTGGCCTGGACCCTGTCGCCGGCCCACCTGGGTCCGGATGGCAAGGAAATTCCGGCCGTAGTGGTTGGCTACGGCGACTTCATCAACACCATCATCCAGTTCGTGATCGTGGCCTTTGCCATCTTCATCGTGGTCAAGGCGATCAACCGCCTGTCGCGCAAGCAGGAAGCTGCCCCGGCAGCCCCCGCCGAGGAAGTGGTGCTGCTGCGCGAGATCCGCGACAGCCTGAAGAAGTAAGGTCGCAGAACGGTAGTGCCGGCCGCTGG
>DQIG01000236.1 GCA_003525885.1 Stenotrophomonas sp. | reverse complement strand
CCACCGGCTGGCTCGACCAGCCGCTGGACCAGGTGCTGCAGGCGTTGTTCGGCCGTGGGGGCGGCGCATGATCCTGCTGTTCCCGCTGGGCCTGGCCGCGCTCGCCGCAGGGCTGCTGCCGCTGCTGATTCATCTGGCCCGCCGCCATCCATATACGCCGCTGGATTTTGCTGCACTGCGCTGGCTGCGTGCACAGATCCGTCCGCGCCAGCGCATCCGCTTCGATGACTGGCCGTTGCTGCTGGTGCGCCTGTTGCTGCTGGCTGCATTGGCCTTGCTGCTGGCACGACCTGCGTTGACCGGCCCTGCCCCGGTCCCCACTGCGTGGACGGTAGTGGCTCCCGGACTGGACGCGACCGCGCTACGCGGCACCGCCGAAGAAGGCAACTGGCACTGGCTGGCACCCGGCTTCCCCGCCGTCGATCGCGCGCCACCTGCATCCAGCGCATCGCTGCCCAGCCTGTTGCGCGAGCTGGACGCACAGCTGCCCGCGGGCACCGCGTTGACCGTGCACGTTCCCGATCCACTGCCCGGCCTGGATGGCGCCCGCCTGCAGCTCTCGCGCGAAGTGCAATGGCGCCCGCAGCCGGTACCGGCCACTCCGCAACCGAGTGCCGCGACGATGCCGCGCCTGCGCGTGCACGGCGATGCGTCGGCCGCCGCCCAGCACTGGTTGAACGCACTGCAGCGCGCGTGGAGCATGCAGGCGCCACTCGCTCCCCTGTTGGCCGATGCCCTGCCCGAACGCGGCGAGATCGGCGTATGGAGCCGCAGTGATGCACTACCGGCGAGCTGGCAGGCATGGCTGCGCGACGGCGGTCGCGCAGTGATCGCTGGCAAACCTGCTGCCGACGCCAGCATCCTGCTGCGCAACGCCGAAGGTGTCCCACTGCTGTGGCAGCAGCGCATCGGCCACGGCGTCCTGCTGTCACTGCCCGGCGACTGGGATGCCAACGGCAACGCTGCGCTGCGCGACCCTCAGTTGCCGCGTGCCCTGCTGCTGGCGCTGCAAGCGCCCCCTTCGCCGCGCCTCGGCGATGCACGGAACCAGGCGCCCTATCGGTCTGCGTTGCCTGCCGCAACACCGCCGGTGCGGGAGCCAACCGCCTGGTTGCTGCTGACCATCGTGCTGCTGTTCGCGCTGGAGCGCTGGATGGCCAGCAGTCGCCGGCGCAGGGTGACCACATGAACACTCTGCAGCACGCCTGGCAACGCGCACGCCGTCGCCGTGCACTCATTACCCTGCTGCTGGGCCTGCCGTGGGCGCTGGCCGCGACGACGCTGGCGCTGCGCCTGGCGGGCTTCGATATCGCCTGCGTGGTCGGCACGGTCAGCGTGCTCGCCTGCGCAGCGCTCGCCACGGCACGTTCCCGCCAGCTGGACCCGCAGTGGGTGCAGCGCCAGCTCGATGCCGGCGGTGCCAGCGAGGACAGTGCCGACCTGCTGTTCGCCGATATCGCAACGCTCAATCCGCTGCAGCAGCGCCAGCGCGCCCATGTGCTGGCCATGCTGGAACACGCGGCACCGGACCTGCGTCCGCGCTGGCCGCGCAGGGCGTTGGCGCTGAGCTGGGTCGCAGGCCTGGCCATTGTTGTGCTGGCTTTCGGCTGGCCACGTTCCAGCCCCGGCTCCGCGCCGGCCCGCACGCCTGCGCATGGCGGCGCGGCTGCTGCGGGTCCGTTGCACCTGCAGTCCACCCGCCTGCGCATCGACGCGCCGGCCTATACCGGCCAGCCCACGCTCACCCAGAACGCACTGGATGCCAAGGTCGCCGCTGACAGCCGGCTGTCGTGGTCGCTGCGCTTCGATCGCGCGCCGGACAAGGCATGGTTGCAGTTCCATGACGGCCGCCGGCTTTCGCTGCGCGAGCAGGATGGACAGTGGCAGGCCCAGGATGTGGCGCGCACGCCCGTGCTTTACCGCGTGGTGAGCGAGCCCGCACTGGCTGAAACCCGCCTGCATCGGTTGGATGTGGTTGCTGACCGCGCGCCCAGCGTGCGCGTGCTGGAGCCGGCCGCGACCCTGGTACTGGGCACGCCCGGGCAACGCCAGTGGTCGCTGCGCTTCGAAGCCAGCGATGACTACGCCGTGGCCACGCAGGCAACGCTGTCGATCACCGTTACCCAGGGCAGCGGCGAGAACATCACCTTCGTTCGCCGCAGTGTCGGCCTCACCGGCAGCGGCGAAGCGACCGCACGGCGTTTCGCGCATACCCTGGACCTGGCTGCGCTGGGCGCGCAACCCGGCAGCGATGTCATCGCCCAGCTGGAGGTGCGCGACAACCACGCGCCAACGCCGCAGACCGGGCGCAGCAGCAGTGTGATCCTGCGCCTGCCCAGCGCCGACGTCGCGCTCGGTGCCGAACTGGAAGGTCGCATCAAGAAGACCCTTCCAGCCTACTTCCGCAGCCAGCGGCAGATCATCATCGATGCCGAAGCACTGATCCGGCAGCGGCGCAGCCTTGCCGCCGACGACTTCGTGAAACGCAGCGATGCGATCGGCGTCGACCAGCGCATCCTGCGCCTGCGCTATGGCCAGTTCCTGGGCGAAGAAAGCGAAGGCGCACCGAAGCCGCCGCCGACCAGCGACCTGCCCACCAGCGATGCGCCGACCGCAGACAGCCACGACGACGATCATGATCACGACCATGGCGCCGAGGCCGGTGCGCACGACGAGCATGGCCACGATCACGGCGGCAAGGCGGCCAATGCCGATACGCCGCCGGTATTCGGCAGCGCCACCAATGTGCTGTCGGAGTACGGCCACACCCACGACCATGCCGAGGCCGCGACCCTGCTCGACCCACAGACCCGTGCCACGCTGAAGGCCGCACTGGACCAGATGTGGTCGGCCGAAGGCGAGCTGCGCCAGGGCCGTCCGGAGCAGGCGCTGCCGTTCGCCTATAAAGCGCTGGGTTTCATCAAGCAGGTGCAGCAGGCCGAGCGCATCTACCTGGCCCGGGTCGGACCGGAGCTGCCGCCGATCGATGAAGGCCGCCGGCTGGGCGGCGATCGTGCCGGGCTGGCCAGCCGTGAACTGCCGTTGGCCGCCCGCACCCCGCCCGATCCGGCCATCGTCGAAGCGTGGCAGCGCCTCGGCGATGACACCAGCGTGCCCGACCTCGACGCACTCGCCAGCTGGCAGCAGCGCAACGCCGCCTACCTGCCCGACGCGCTCGATCTGGCTGCCGCCATCGAGCAGCTACGCATCGAACCCGGTTGCCGCGACTGCCGCCAGCGCCTGCGCGCGCAGCTGTGGCGGGCGCTGCAGCGTCCACTGCCGCAGGCGATGCGGCGCAGTGCCGCCGATGCGATGGGCCAGCGCTACCTCGACGCGCTGGAGGCGCAGCCATGACCCCCTCCGGCCTGAATCTGTGGATCGCCCTGGCCCTCGCTGTGGTCGTGGCCATCGCCAGCGTGCGGCAGCTGCGTGGAAGCACCGCGCACCCAGGCCGCCGCTGGATCGTCATCGCGCTGCAGATCGCCGCTGCCACGCTACTGTATTTCTGCCTGGTGCCTCCTGCGCATCAGCGACCCGCCGCTGGCCTGGTCGTGCTCGGCGCCGAGGCCGACAGGGCGGGTGCACTGCCCGCCAGCGAAGGTCCGCTGCTGCTGTTGCCGGAAGCGAGCGACGTACCTGGTGGACAGCGTATCCCCGACCTGGCCACCGGGCTGCGCCAACACCCCGCCTCCACGCTCACCCTGGTCGGTGCCGGCCTGGTCGCACGCGATCGCGATGCGGTCCTGCCACGCGACGTGCGTTGGCAACCAGCAGCACGGCCGCGCGGTTGGGTCGCATTGCAGCCACCGGCCGACGCCGCGCCCGGCGCACGCTTCGAAGTGCAGGCACAGGCGCGTGGCGTTGCCAGGGCGAAAGCGGAACTGCTCGACCCGGCCGACAGCGTGGTCGATCGCACGGACGTTGCCGAAGACGGCCACGTGCAGCTCAGTGGCATCGCCCGCGCCGAAGGCCGCAGCGTGTTCCAGCTGCGCCTGCTCGATGCCGAGGGCCATGTGGTGGACAGCGCGCCGGTACCGCAGCAGACCCTGCCGGCGGCACCACTGCGCCTGATGGTGCGTGCCAGCGCGCCGGGGCCCGAACTGAAGTACCTGCGCCGCTGGGCAGTCGATGCCGGCATCCGCGTGCAGGTGCAGGCCGATACCGGCGCCGGCCTGAGCGTCGGCGACGGTGCCTTGCCGCTGGATGCGGCATCACTGGCGCGCAGCGATCTGCTGCTGCTGGACGAGCGCAGCCTGGCAGCATTGAGTGCAGGCCAGCTGGCCGCCGTGCGCCAGGCGCTGCGTGAGGGACTGGGCGTGCTGGTACGCAGTGCCGGCGCACCCTCGGCCAGCGCCCGTCAGCGCCTGCACGATCTGGGCTTGCCGGTGCAGGGCGATGGCAGCAGCCACCTCCTCGAACTTCGCGGCGACGGCGAAAGCGCGATCCTCGCCGCACGACGTGGCCCGCTCGCCGCAGGTACGCTGCCGACCGGCTACGGCGAAGAGGCAGATCGCAGTTCGCACAGCGCCGCCCTGCCCACACTGGAAGCACTGGCGCTGCAGGCGCCGGGCAGCAATGCGCTGCTGCATGATCGCGCGGGAAGGGCTGTCGGCGGCTGGCGCAGTACCGGCAAGGGCCGCATCGGCCAGCTACCAATCACTGACAGCTGGCGCTGGGTGCTTGCCGGGCGCGATGATCGCTACGGTGAACTCTGGAGCGGCGTGGTTGCCACACTGGCGCGGGCACAGGGCAGCGGTGATGCGCTGTGGTCGCCACAGCCGATCAGCTGGGCGGACGAACGGCAGGCACTGTGCGGCGTGCAGGCGCCACTGCAGGCCTTCAACGCGCGTGGCGACGGCATGCCGCTGATCGTCGATGGCGCGACGTCAGCCCTGCGCTGCGCCGGCTGGTGGCCGCGTGAGGCGGGCTGGCAACGCCTGCAGCACGGTGACACGACCGTCTGGCGCTATGTGTTCGACCCGAAGGACGCGCCTGCACTGCATCGGCAGGCGATGATCGATGCGACCGCGCGTGCACTGGCGTCGCACACCTCGGACGACACCTCGGTCATGCAGCCGGTAACCGGCTCACGCTGGCCCTGGTGGCTGGCCTTCGTGCTGTGTGCCACGTTGTTGTGGTGGCTGGAGCGGCGGCGGTGATTCCGGGGTCGGATCCCTTTCGCCCGCGAAAGGGCTCTGACCCCATCCATAGCATCATCGTTTGTCCGCGCGCCGGTACACACCATTGAAGCGCACGTTCATGCCACCGCATTCGCTGTTGTCGGCCACGATGAGCACGTCGCCCAGCGAATGCACGCGCACCCGGCACGTGTCCTCGACGAACTCGACATCAGCACCACGCGGCGTCGCGCGCGCTTCCACCTGGCCAATGTTCGGGCCATACGGGCGCTGTTCCGGCGTGGGGTTGGCAGAGGGCCAGTAAGCGTCGCCATCCACAAACAATTGCCCGCCACGCACAGTGATGCGCAGGCCGTTGTCGCCATCCTTCCAGTGGCCCACCCAGTCCTGCAGCGTTGGCACGGCCACCGGCAACGGCTGCAGCTTGCTGCGGTCGACCCAGCCGGCGCTGCCACCCACCTTGTTCGGGAAGAACGCGCAGCGGTAACGACCCAGATCGCGACCGGTCACCACCGTATCGCCGTTGACCACATAGCTGCGCTGGCGGCAGGCCGGTTCGCCCTTGGCAGGGCAGCCGTCCATGTCGCCGAGCAGATACAGGCGCGGCGCATCGACCACGCGTGCCAGCGCGAACTGGCTCTGTTCGGAGGGGAACGCGCCGTTGCGGCAGGCGCCATCACCGGCGATGTCGGCAGCGAAGGCAGAAGCCGGCAGCAATGCAGCCAGCAGGCAGAACGAACGCAGAGACATGGCGGCGCTACCGATGGAGGGACCGGCAGGATATACCGGCCTACTTCACCGGCGGCGCGGCGCAGCCCTGCTGCTCCTGGCAGAACTGCAACGCCCGCCGCTGCTGCTCAGCGCTCAGCTCCGGCGGTGGCCGGGCAATGGCGGACTGGATCTGGTCGGGGCCGCCGGTGAGCTTGTTCAACCCCCGGCCCGCCGCCAGCACGCCCTTGACCACGCCCATCATGATGTAGCCGCCGCCCATGCTGACCTGCTCTGGCGACGGCGGCTCGCTCCAGTCGCGGCTGAAGCGGTTGTCGCCGAACTTCACCGGGTTCTTGAAGCGGTACAGGTCCAGCGGCTCGTCATCAGGCTTGAGCGCACGCACTTCGCCGAGGGTGGTGACGTTGTCCTGCGGCAGGGCGGTGGAGACGGGTGCGAGGGGTGCAGCGGGCACATCTGCAGGGGGAGCCGGCGCAGGATCGGGCGCCGCTACCGGCGTGGCCTGCTGCGCCTGCGCAATACCCACCAGCAGCAGGCCAGTCAGGAGTGCTCCCTGCGTTCCACGTCGTGCCACAGCCATCCACCCTGTTGGTTGCGTCCAGCGCTCAAGGATACGGATGCCGGCTTCAGATTTCGTTGCCGCACCGGCGGCTGTTCAGCCCAGGGAGATGCGACGATGCGGCAATGCCACGGGGCACGGGCACTGAACGGTTCACGCCTTCCGCGTGCGGTGTCTCACATCCTGAGACGTGAGTGTGGTGCCATGTGACCCCTCGCAATCCGTCCCGGCTCCCTCTTCCATGGCCTACGAACTCGCCAAGCGCACCGCCGATGCCGAGCAGAAGCTCGCCACCCGCGATGGCCTGCCCGCCCGCGACGGCGCCCTGCTCAGCGCGCGACTGCAGCGCCGCTACCAGGACCGCATCACCGGCAGCTTCGCCATTCCCGGCCGCGAGGGCCGCTACGCCCCCATTCCCGACGCGGTGCCACCGGCACTGGCAGCGGCACTGAAGGCACGTGGCATCGAGCAGCTCTACAGCCACCAGGCCGAGGCCTGGGAGGCCAGCCAGCGCGGCGAGCATGTGGCCATCGTCACCCCCACCGCCAGCGGCAAGTCGCTGTGCTACACCCTGCCGGTGGTCAGCGCGGCGATGCAGGACAAGGCCAAGGCGCTGTACCTGTTCCCGACCAAGGCGCTGGCCCAGGACCAGGTAGCCGAACTGCTGGAACTCAACCGCGCCGGCGACCTCGGGGTGAAGGCCTTCACCTTCGATGGTGACACCCCCGGCGATGCGCGCCAGGCGATCCGCCTGCATGGCGACATCGTGGTCTCCAACCCGGACATGCTGCACCAGGCGATCCTGCCGCACCACACCAAGTGGGCGCAGTTCTTCGAGAACCTGCGCTACATCGTCATCGACGAAGTGCATACCTACCGCGGCGTGTTCGGCAGCCATGTCACCAACGTGCTGCGCCGGCTCAAGCGCATCTGTGCGTTCTACGGCGTGCAACCGCAGTTCATCCTGTGCTCGGCCACCATCGGCAATCCGCAGGCGCATGCCGAGGCGCTGATCGAGGCCCCGGTAACTGCCATTACTGAATCCGGCGCGCCCAGCGGGCCGAAACAGGTGCTGTTGTGGAACCCGCCGGTGATCAATCCGGACCTCGGCCTGCGCGCCTCGGCGCGCTCGCAGAGCAACCGCATCGCGCGCATCGCGATCAAGTCCGGGCTGAAGACCCTGGTGTTCGCGCAGACCCGCTTGATGGTCGAAGTGCTGACCAAGTACCTGAAGGACATCTTCGACCACGACCCGCGCAAACCGCCGCGCATCCGCGCCTACCGCGGCGGCTACCTGCCCACCGAGCGCCGCGAGACCGAGCGTGCGATGCGCGCCGGCAACATCGACGGCATCGTCAGCACCTCGGCGCTGGAACTGGGCGTGGATATCGGCAGCCTGGACGTGGTCATCCTCAACGGCTACCCGGGCAGCGTGGCCGCCACCTGGCAGCGCTTCGGCCGCGCCGGCCGCCGCCAGCAACCAGCGCTGGGAGTGATGGTGGCCAGCTCGCAACCGCTGGACCAGTACGTGGTGCGCCATCCGGACTTCTTCGCCGAGGCCTCGCCCGAGCACGCACGCATCGCGCCGGACCAGCCGTTGATCCTGTTCGACCATATCCGTTGCGCGGCGTTCGAGCTGCCGTTCCGGGTCGGCGATGGCTTCGGCCCGATCGATCCGGAAGTGTTCCTGGAAGCGCTGGCCGAAACCGAGGTGATCCACCGCGAAGGCGAACGCTGGGAGTGGATCGCCGACAGCTATCCGGCCAACGCGGTCAGCCTGCGCGCGGTGGCCGACGGCAACTTCGTGGTGGTCGACCGCAGCGACGGCCGCCAGCAGATCATCGCCGAGGTCGATTACTCCGCCGCGGCGCTCACCCTGTACGAAGGCGCCATCCACATGGTGCAGTCCACGCCCTACCAGGTGGAGACGCTGGACTGGGACGGCCGCAAGGCCTACGTCACCCGCACGCATGTGGATTACTACACCGACAGCATCGACTTCACCAAGCTCAAGGTGCTGGACCGTTTCGACGGTGGCGTGGCCGGCCGTGGCGATTCGCACCATGGCGAAGTGCACGTGGTGCGCCGCGTGGCCGGCTACAAGAAGATCCGCTACTACACCCACGAGAACATCGGCTATGGACCGGTGAACCTGCCCGACCAGGAACTGCACACCACCGCGGTGTGGTGGCAGCTGCCGCAGGCGTTGCTGCTGCGTGCGTTCGCCAGCAAGCAGGATGCGCTGGATGGTTTCCTCGGCGCAGCGTATGCGCTGCACATCGTCGCCACCGTCGCGGTGATGGCCGATGCGCGCGACCTGCAGAAGTCGGTCGGCAACGGTGATGGTGCATGGTTCGCGATCGCCGACCAGAGCGGTCGTGGCCAGCTGCGCGGCAGCAATGGCGACCCGGGTGCAGTGGAGCTGCTGCAGGAGTTCGTGCCGACGGTTTACCTGTACGACAACTTCCCGGGCGGCGTCGGCCTCAGCGAGCCGTTGTGGCAACGCCAGGCCGAGCTGGTGCAGCGCGCGCGCGAACTGGTGCAGCGCTGCGACTGCAAGGCCGGCTGCCCGGCCTGTGTCGGCCCGGTGCTGGCCGCACAGGAAGAGGATGAGACCTCCCCGCGTGCGCTGGCACTGCGTGTGCTCGACCTGTTCGATGCCGACGCCTGCCAGCATGTGCCCGACGTGGTGGTAACCGCGCGCGACCCGATGGAGCTGCTGGCACCGTGAGCCTGAGCCTGGACAAGCTGCGCCTGCTGCGCAAGCAGGCCGGCGACCCGAAAGCGGCCACGCCGGCGGCGCCGGACGTGCCCTCTGCGCCACCGGTACCCGTGGCCGCCAACGATGCGCGGCAACCACCGGCCGAACGTTCGGTGTTCGCCTGGGTTGAACAGGAGATCCGCCACAAGCCCACGGGTACTGCGGCGGCCACATCGGCACCCGCACCGGTCCCGCTGCGGCGGCCGGAAGTGGGCAGCCTGCATCGCCTGCTCGGCCTGCGCTCGCGCGGCAGTGCCACGCCGGCGCGTGCCAGCGCGCAGGATCGCCAGCTGCCCGGCGAGGAGATCGCGCCGGGACTGTTCCTGATCGAATCGCTGCAACCGCAGCCGATCCCGACCGCCCCGCTGTCGCTGGCTTTCGCCAGGCGCGAAGACCAGCACGTGGCTGCGCGCGATCTGTTGTTCTTCGATACAGAGACCACGGGCCTGGCCGGTGGCACCGGGACGCGTGCCTTCATGATCGGCGCGGCCGACTGGCATGTGTGCCCGCAGCGTGGCGAAGGCCTGCGCATCCGCCAGTTGCTGATGGCCACGATGGCCGCCGAGGATGCCATGCTGGCCACCTTCGCCGGCTGGCTGCAGCCGTCCACCGTGTTCTGCAGCTACAACGGCCGCAGCTACGATGCGCCGCTGCTGAAGGCACGCTACCTGCTGGCCCGGCAGCCGGACCCGATCACCGCGCTGGATCATGTCGACCTGCTCTACCCCACGCGCCGCCGCTATCGCGGCAGCTGGGAGAACTGCAAGCTGTCCACCATCGAACGCCAGCTGCTGCGCGTGGTGCGCGAGGACGACCTGCCCGGCTCGGAAGCACCCGGTGCATGGCTGCGCTTCCTGCGCGGCGGCGATGCGGTGAACCTGCGCCGGGTAGCCGATCACAACCACCAGGACGTGGTGACCCTGGCCCTGCTGCTGCAACGGCTGGTGCATGAGGAACAGCGCGAGCGCGAGACGCTGGCGCTGGTCGGGCAGTAAAGGCACGGGGCCGCGTTGACACGCTCTGACGGCGGTGGCGGTGACACTGACGCCACCATCCACGCCTGGAGCCCGACGATGCGTCTCAATCCCCTTGTGGTGCTCGCCATATTGCCGCTGGCCGCCTGCAGCCACGCCGGTAGCAGCACTGCCCACGACGCCGCACCAGCACCCGTGGCCGACGCCACGCATGAGTGCAAACCGGAGGCGCTCGAGGCCTTCACCGGCAAGACCGCTGACGAGGCCACGATCAAGAAGCTGGTGGCCGCCAGCGGCGCGCGCAATGCGCGGGTGGTCAAGCCGGGCATGGCGGTCACCATGGACTTCCGCCAGGACCGCGTGACCGTGCAGGTGGACGCGCAGAACAGGATCGAGCGCGCCAGCTGCGGTTGATGTTCCGCTGGGTAGCGCCGGGCCATGCCCGGCGCCTTCCCTCTTCAGGTGTGCCGCTGCGCTCGCCGGGCATGGCCCGGCGCTACCGCCGTTTCAGAGACGCTCGGCCTTGCCGCTGGCCAATGCGCGGGCGATCACCAGCTGCGCCTGCTGTGCCGCCCGCGCGTGCACCTGCGCCTGGCGTTCGCCCAGCGCGGCCTGCTGGCTGCCCAGCGCCGCCTGGCGGTTGGCCAGTTCGGCCTGCTGGCTGGCCAAGCGGTTCATGTCGCGGGTGCGGCTGGACTGTGCGGCCTGGCTGCGGGCTTCCTGCATCGCGCGACGTGCCTCGGTGGCCGCCTCACGGGCGGCTTCACGCGCAACTGCGGCGTCGCTGGTCGCCCCGCGTGCCGCCTTCGCGGCTTCGGCGGCGGCTTCGCGATTGATGTCGTGCGCGCTCATCGCACTGCGCGCAGCCTCGACTGCCACCAACGCGATACGGCGCGCCTCCTCACCCTGCAGCCGGCCCATCTCGCCCATCTGCTTGCCGAGTGCGCTCTGCTGGCGACCAAGCGCACTCTGCTGGCGGCCCAGTGCGCTCTGCTGCTGCCCCAGGTCGGACGCACCGGCGTAGGCACGCTGCAACGACTGGATCAACATCGGGTCACGCACGATGTAGCGCTCGCTGCCCTGGCGGAACCACAGCGCCGGTCCCTTGCCGAGCTGCTTGCGGGCCAGCGTCACGTCGTCGATGCCGCCGTTGGCGAAGGTTGAATCACCATCGACCAGCACGAACGCCTGCGGCGGCGACGTGCCCAGATCCAGCCGCCCGTAGGTGGTGATGGAGGAATTGCGCGAGGTGCTGCGGCCGCCGTCGATGCCGGGGTCGACGTCGACATCCACGTCGACCGCCACATCCGCATCGTCCGGACCTGACAACGCCTCGACGTCAGCCGGCTCGGCGGGCGGCACGGGCGCCACCGGCACGGCCGGAACACGCGCAGCCGAAGGCGGTGCGGGCGGCGCTTTCGGAGCCTTCGGCGGCG
>DQIG01000235.1:9017-10249 GCA_003525885.1 Stenotrophomonas sp. | reverse complement strand
GGCCAGCGGCCGGCGCTACCAGTGCCCAGTCAGCAATGCGTCGGCCAGCACCTGCAGCTTTGGCGAATGCTGGCGCGACGGTGGGTAGATCAGCGACAGCGCGCGGCTGCGGCCTTCAAACGGCTGCAGCACGCGCTGCAGGCGGCCGTCAGCCAGCGCGTCGGCCACCGCGAAATCCATCACCTGCACGATGCCGATGCCGGCGATGGCCGCTTCCACCAGCGGATCGCCGCTGTCGAACACCATCCGCGTTGGCGGGGTGAACTCATGAAGCTGGCCGTCCTGCAGGAACTGCCAGTCGACCACGCGGCCACTGCGCAGGTTGCGCACCGCCAGACAGGCGTGGTCCTGCAGCGCGGCGACATCGTCCGGCGCGCCGCAGCGGGTCAAGTAGTCCGGGCTGGCCACCGTCACCCAGCGCAGGGGGCGCAACGGACGCGCGACGATGCGCTGGTCGGCGATCACGCCGGTGCGCAGTGCGGCATCGAAACCTTCCTCGACCAGATCGACCAGGCGATCGCTGAGCACGGCTTCCACCTGCAGTTGCGGGTGCTGCTGAAGCAACGGCCCCAGCAGCGGTACCAGCACCTTGCGCCCGAACATCGATGGCGCGCTGATCTTCAGGGTGCCCGCGGGCGTGCACGGGCGGTCGGCCAACAGGCGTTCGGCATCCTCGAAACCACACAGCAGGGGCGCGACCTGATCGACGAACTGGCGGCCATCCGGGGTCAGCGCCACGTTGCGGGTGTTCCGCTGCAGCAGCTTCACCCCCAGCGTGGCCTCCAGCCGACCGATCGCGCGCGACAGGCCCGACTGGCTCAGGCCCAGCTGGCCGGCGGCGACGGTGAAACTGCGGGCTTCGGCCACCTGCACCAGCATCCGCACCGCATTGAGGTCCATCGACGTTCCATTCATGCTGAAAATCATGACAGATATGGCTGGAAAGGGGTTTATTGATGGCTCTGCATCAATGAGACTGCGCTCCCCCACCGATCCCAACTGCCGATGCCTCCCCTCAAGTACCCGCGCTGGGCGCTGACCCTGCTGGCCACTGCCCAGCTGATCATCGCCCTGGACGCCACCATCATCTTCGTCGCCCTGCATGACATGGGGCGCGCGCTGCAGATCAACGCGCAGCAGCTGCAGTGGGTGGTCAGTGCCTACACCGTCGCCTTCGGCGGCAGCCTGCTGCTGGGTGGCCGCGCCGCCGACCTGATCGGCCGCCGCCGCTT
>DQIG01000235.1:0-8851 GCA_003525885.1 Stenotrophomonas sp. | reverse complement strand
CGCCGCTTCTACCGGCTGGGCATGCTGCTGTTCGCACTGGCATCGTTGCTCGGCGCGCTGGCGCCGAACGCGACCCTGCTGATCATCGCGCGCGCGGCGCAGGGCATCGGCGCGGCATTGCTGTTCCCGGCCACGCTGGCACTGATCAACACGCTGTACGCGGAAGGTCCGGTGCGCAACCGCGCGCTGGCGATCTGGAGCATGGCCAGCGCGGTGGGCCTGGCGCTGGGCACGCTGCTCGGTGGCGTGCTGACCCAGGCGTTCGGCTGGCCGGCGGTGCTGGCGGTGATCGTGCCGCTGGCCACCGCCTGTGCGCTCGCCGCAGGCGCGTGGTTGCCGGCCGATGGCCCGCGTGCGCAAGGCCGCTCGTTCGATCTGGCCGGCTGCATCACCGTCACTCTCGGTGGCAGCCTGCTGGTGACCACCCTGGTGCAGGGCCCGGAATGGGGCTGGACCGCACCGGCCACGCTGGGCTGCCTGCTGCTGTCGGTGCTGCTGCTGGTGGCGTTCGTGCAGATCGAACAACGCAGTCGCGATCCGCTGATGCAGTTCGCACTGCTGCGCCTGCCCGGACTGCGCGCGGCACTAGGCCTGACCTTCGCCTTCATGAGCAGCTATGGGGTGCAGTACTACTTCATGGCGCTGTACTTCCAGGACGGCTACGGCTGGAGCCCGCTGCAGGCCGGCCTGGCGTTCCTGCCGGCCACCGCGGTGTGCACGGTCGGCATCCAGCTGGCCGAGTGGACGCTGCAGCGCTGGAGCGCGCGCAAGGTGCTGGTGGTCGGGCAGCTGGCCGGTGCCATCGGCATCGCCTGGGTGGCCGCGGCGCTTCCGCACGGCGCGAACTTCTGGCCGCTGCTGCCCGGCGTGGTGGTACTGAGCATCGGCCAGGGCATGACCTGGACCTCGATGTGGATCGTGGCCGGGCAGGGCGTGCCGTCCGCACAGCAGGGCGTGGCGTCCGGCATGGCGGCCACCGCGCAACAGATCGGCGGTGCGTTGGGCCTGGCGGTGCTGGTGATGGTGGCCAATGCCGATGCGGGTGCTGCCAGTTCGCCGAGCGCACTGGCCGGGCTGGTGCGTGCCGAGTACGGCGCCGCGCTGTTTGCCCTGCTCGGCGTGGTCATCGCGCTGGGCCTGCGCCCGGTAGACTCGGCAGCGAGCGCCTGCCTGGCCAACGACGCATGATCGAACTGCTGGACCTGCAACAGACTCTGCATGCCTTCGCGGCCTGCAACGACGACGATGAGGTGTACGGCTCCTTCGGTTGGGTGCACGCCACCGATGACGACCTGCGGGAGGCGCGGCTGTGGCTGCCTTCGTCCAGCGATGAAGCGCTGGACGAGGACGGCGCGCGGTCCGCCGCTTCTGCGGCGATGGGATTGTTCCCGTATCTGGAACCGGCCACGTTCGCCGACGTGCTCGACGTGCAGAAGCGGCAGCGCCCGCTGTCGTCCGTGCAGGACTACGCGCAGGCGCTGGCGTACTACGCTCAATTCGATGCGTTCCAGCAGGTCGATGGCATCGACGTGGCCCTGGGTGAGGCGACGGCCGAAGATCAGGCAGCGGCGCGCGACGCAGGGGTCGGCGCAGGTATCTTCGCGTCCTTCGATCTGGCATTGAACGCGTGCCCGGAGGTGCAGGTCAAAGCGGCGGCGCAGCGCGTGGCGCGCCTGCTGGAGATTCCGGTGGGCGATGCATTGGCGCGCTGCCGCGCGTTGCCGCTGCTGCTGGGTGAAGCGCTGGATCGTCGCCGTGCGCAGGCGATCAAGGATGACTTCGCCGACATCGGCGCAACGCTGCAGGTGCGTGGCTACAAGCCGTTCCCGTGGATGGAGGCTCCAACGTTGCGGTAGTGCCGGCCGTTGGCCGGCAACACAGTGATCCAGCTACCCTGAGGTTACCGGCCAGCGGCCGGCACTACCAAGCCTGGGTGGATCACCCGAACGCCAGCAACTGCGGCTGCAACGCGCTGAAGATCCGCGCCAGCCGCTCGGCCCACGCCTGCTGCCCGGCCACGTCGGCGATCAGGTCCTGGCGGATCTCCAGCTCCACGTGCACCAGCCCACGGCCTTCGCCATGCACCGGCACCGCGTAGTCGCTGGTACTGCTGACCGAATACGGTTCGTTGTCACCCACCACCAGGTCGCCTTCGCCGCGCAATGCCTGCAGCAGCGCATGCGCGAAGCGCGTGTCCTGGTGGTACAGCACGCCGGCCTGCCACGGCCGCTGCGTGCCGTTCATCGCCGGGGTGAAGCTGTGCATCATCACCAGCAGGGTGGGGCGGCCGGCATCGCGGCGTGCATCCAGTTCCGCGTCGATGCGCGCGTGGTAGGGCGCGTGGATCGCATCGATGCGTTGCTGGCGCTGCGCTGCCGACAACCCGGCATTGCCCGGAATCACGGTGTGGTCGCTCACTTCCGGAATCAGCGTCGGTGAGGCCAGTGGCCGGTTGCAGTCGATCAGCAGCCGCGAATAGGTCTGTTCGATCGCCCAGGCATCCAACCGATCCGCCAGTGCGCGGGTGGTGCCCGCGATGCCGATGTCCCAGCCGATATGGCGGGGGAGCTCGGCCTGGGCCAGGCCGAGCCCGGTCAGCGCACGCGGCACCTGCTGGCCGGCGTGGTCGGCCAGCAGCAGGTACGGCGAAGCGCCCTGCGGCCGGTGGAGGGTGTAGATCGCCGGGTCGTCGGCGCCCAGCAGCGCCGGCAGCGCATGCAGGTCGGCGTCAGCCACGCGGGCGCCCGTCCAGATGATGTTCGATCATCCACAGCCCGGCCCAGAGTTTGGCATCCAGCTCGTAGCCTTCGCCCATCTTCTGCACCAGCCAGGCCGCAGCCTCACTGCGTGGAATCTCGTGCACGGTGATGTCTTCGCTGTCGTCGCCGCCGCCTTCGCCGATCCGGCGCAGGCCGGTAGCGCGCACGAAGGCGATCTTTTCGCTGCTGGCACCGGAGGATGTCGGGCCGATCATCAACACTTCGGCGTGATCGGCGGTCCAGCCGGTTTCTTCTTCCAGCTCGCGCACGGCCGAAACTTCAATCGATTCGCCGGCGTCGATGTCGCCGACCAGGCCGGCCGGCATCTCGATGGTGGGCGCCTGCAGCGGTACGCGGAACTGTTCGACGAACAGCACCTTGTCCTCCGGGGTGACGGCGATGATGATCGCGGCCAGGCCACCGGCATGGGTGCGTTCGCTGTATTCCCAGGTGCCGCGCACCAGCATGCGCTGGTACTTGCCTTCGTAGACGACGCGCGGGGCTTCGGTATTGCGCTGGCTCATGCGGGCTCGCTGTGGGTGGGAAGAGGGTCGGCCACGCCGGCGGCATCGAACAGCCGGCGTCGGGTCATCGGGCCGAAGCGCAGGGTCTGGCACAGGCCGCCGAGCAGCTCCGGATCGGCGGATTGGCGCAGCAGGCCGGGTTGGCTGCCTTCCAGCGGCGCGTCCAGCGCGATGGTGGTCAGCTGGCGCCACAGTTGGGCGTGCTCGCGCTGCTCGCGCAGGCGCACGGCCATCTGTGCAGCGCCACGCAGGCGCAGGAACGGCACTTCGTCCAGCCGTTCGTACAGTGCATCCATGCTGCCGAAGTGGGCCAGCAGCACGGCGGCGGACTTGCTGCCGACGCCACTGACCCCCGGAATGTTGTCCACCGCATCGCCGCACAGCGCCAGGTAGTCGGCGATCTGGTGCGCGTGCACGCCGTGCCGCGCCTTCACTCCGGCCACGTCCCAGCGCTGGTTGCGTGCGTAGTCCCACTGCTCGTCGTGGTCGACCAGCAGCTGCGACAGGTCCTTGTCAGCGGAGATGATCACCCCGCGATGGCTGCCACGGTGCACGTGCAGGGCGCTGCCGATCAGGTCGTCGGCCTCGTATTCGTGGTGGGCCAGGACGGCAAGGCCCAACGCCGCGCACAGCGCCTTGCAGTGCACGAACTGGCGCTTGAGCGCCTCCGGTGCCGGATCACGGTTGGCCTTGTAGGCCGGATACAGCCGGTGGCGGAAGCCGCTGTCGAGCGCTTCGTCGAAGGCGATGGCGATGTGCCGCGGGCGCTCGCGCTCCAGCAGGTCCAGCAGGAAGCGGGCAAAGCCGTGCACCGCATTGGTGGGCCAGCCCTGCGCGTCCTGGAACTGATCCGGCAGCGAATGCCAGGCACGGAACACATAGATGCTGGCATCGACCAGGTACAGCGACGGCGGCGGAGCCGACAGGGTCATGCCGGCGGCGTCCAGTCGCGCAGCAGGGCCGCCGGGTCGGGGCGCTCGCGCTCGGGCACGTCGGCCTTGGCCGTGCCGATGTGGATGAAGCCGGCGATGCGTTCGCCTTCGACCAGGCCCAGCTGGGCCTGCACGACCGGATCGAAAGCCATCCAGGCAGTCAGCCACTGCGCGCCGAAGCCCAGCGCCTGCGCGGCCTGCAGCAGGGCGAAGCAGACGCAGCCGGCGGTCATCAGCTGTTCCTGTTCGGGCACTTTCGGGTCCGGGCGTGGGCTGGCCACCACCACGATCACCAGCGGTGCATGGCTGAAACGCTGGCGGTCCTTCTCGAACACCGCCTCGCCCGCATGCGGGTCGCGCTGGCGGCTGCGTTCGGCCAGGAAGTCGCCCAGAGTGTGACGTGCATCGCCGGCGATTTTCAGGAAGCGGAACGGCACGCGCTTGCCGTGGTCGGGCACGCGTACCGCCGAGGCCAGCATCCGCTGCAGGGTGGCCGGGTCCGGTCCGGGCTCGCCCAGTTGCCGCGAGGGCACCGAGCGGCGGGCATCCAGGGCAAGCAGGGCAGCGGGGTCGGGCATGGAGTCTGAACCGGTCATCACGGGTGTTTGATTATAGTCGGGGTGGTCAATGACGCCGTCTGTGTCGCGTCCGGCCCCTGAATACCAAACTGTGATGAACATCATGCCACTGGCGGGAAACGGACGGCCGCTTCCCCTCGCCTCGTGGGCCTTGCACGGCTTACGATATCTGTCTTGCCGGGCCGCCGGTCATGAGGTTTGAAGTGAGGACTGTTTCACTGTCCGTGACGGGCTGGCCGGCCTACCATCGACGTTCCGGTACATGGGGTGTGCCGGTCGTCGCGATGTCCATGCTGTCTGTCGTACCAGAGAAGGTGGGGAGCCTTCCCGAATGATGAGCGTGCCCACACCGATGGGATCGCCGGGCCGTGACCCGGCCCAGCTCCAGCTTGCCCGGGACATGGTCCTGCCCGCGCTGTGCCAGGCCTTCGGGGCCGCACTGGCGCGTTTCGACGATGCCCTGTTCGACCGCGCCGGCAATGCCGGCTCGTCGCAGCTGCTGTTCCTGGACGCGATGCGCGAACTGCGCCGCCGCCGTGAGGACATCGCTGCCGCCTTCGCCGGCCACCTGCAGCAGGCCTGGGCCGCATTGGCGGCCGGTGAACCGCTGTCAGCCGAGACAACCCTGTCCGGGCCGGCCGAGGATGGCCTGAGCCTGCTGGCGGAACACGTCCTGGAATCGCGGTTGGCGGTGCGCAACTTTGCCACCGTGCTGCTGCGCGACTTCAAGCCGGTGCTGGCGCGGCTGGACCGCCGCCTGGGCCGGCTGATTGGCGGCGCGGAACTGGACGCCGACCACAATCCGATCAGCCCCGAGCATCTGGGCGTGGCCATCCACGAGGCCTTTGCCGGCTGCGAACTGGCCCCGGAAGTGCATCTGGTGCTGATCAAGCTGTGCGAGCGCGACCTGCGCGCACCGGTCGGCCGCATCTACGAGAAACTGGACGAGCAGCTGGCTGCGGCCGGCGTGATGTCGCAGATGGGGGCGCCGCAGCGCCCGCTGTCGGCGGCGCCGGATCCGCGCATGGCCGGGATGCTGGATGATCTGGTCGAACAGCGCCAGGGCACAGGCTTCGATCCCGGGTTCAGCGATGACGAGCAGGCCGCACCGGCCTGGGCGCAGCGCTTTGCCGCGCGCTGGTCCGAGCGCCGTGGCCACATGCAGCAGCATATGGGCGGCGAAGACGGCGGCACCGGCGAGGCCTACGCGGGCCAGCAGGGCATGCTGCTGGAAGCGCTGCACGAACTGCTGCAGCAGACCCGCCACGTGCGTGAGGACGCGACGTCGGCCGCGCAGGTGGCGATCGGCCAGCAGCGTCCACTCAGCCAGCGCGAAATGATGTCGGTGCTGTCGCTGCTGCAGGCCACGCCCAGCGCGACGCTGCGTGCAGCCATCGGTGAGGACGGCGAATCGCTGGCGCAGCGGCTGAAGAGCGAGGTGCTGTCCAGCGCCACCCAGCTCGGCGTGGATCCTGGCCAGACCCGCCTGGACCCGCAGGACGAGGATGCGATCGACCTGGTCGGCATGCTGTTCGACGTGATGCTGGATGAGCGTGAGCTGGAAGGCCGCTCGCGCGAACTCATCGGCCGCCTGGTGGTGCCGTTCGTCAAGGTCGCCATGCTTGACCGCCGCATGTTCGTGCAGAAGACCCATCCGGCGCGCAAGCTGCTCAACTCGCTGGCCGAGGCCTGCGAGGGCAACAGCGGGGAGAGCCAGGCCGAGCGCATGCTGATGGCCAAGGTCGAGGAGATCATCGAGCGCCTGGTGGCCGAGTTCAACGAGAACCTGGCGATCTTCCTGACCCTGGAAGAAGAATTCCGCGAGTTCCTGGTGCAGCATCGCCGTCGCGTGGAAATCGCCGAGCGCCGTGCCGCGGAAACGCAGCGCGGGCAGGAAAAGCTGGAAATGGCCCGCAGCCGGGCCAGTGCGGAACTGGACCGCCGCATCGGCGATGCCACCCTGCCGCCGGCCATTGCCGAGTTCCTGCGCCAGCCGTGGCAGCACCACCTGACCCTGGCGCTGCTGCGCGAGGGCGAAGAAGGCGCGTCGGTGGCCGAGGCATTGAGCCTGGGCGACGGCCTGCTGGAAGAAGTGGCCGGCCTGGCCGAATGGCCGACCCCGGTGCTGGGCGACATGGACCCGGTCTTCCTCGACCTGCCGGGCGAGGTGATCCGCACCTCCATGCGCACGCACCAGAAATATTTCGCGGTCAGGGACCCGGCGACCGGGGGTCTCGCCCCGCACTTCATCACCATCGCCAACGTCCAGTCGGCCGACGGCGGCAAGGTGATCGCCGAGGGCAACGCCAAGGTCCTGTCCTCGCGCCTGTCCGACGCCCGCTTCTTCTGGGACGAGGACGTCAAAATCGGCTTCGAGCCGTGGCTGGAAAAGCTGAACGGCGTGACCTTCCACGCCAAGCTGGGCACGATGGCTGAGCGCGTCGAGCGCATCGTCACCCTGGCCGGCGTGATCGCGCCGCTGGTCGGCGCCGATCCCGAGAAGGCCAAGGAGGCCGCGCGCCTGGCCAAGGCCGACCTCGCCTCGCAGATGGTAGGCGAATTCCCGGAGCTGCAGGGCCTGATGGGCGGCTACTACGCCCGCCAGTTCGGCCTGGACGCCGGGATCGCCGACGCCATCCGTGATCACTACAAGCCGCAAGGCCCGTCCGACGCCGTTCCGACCGCGCCGCTCAGCGTGGCCGTGGCCCTGGCCGACAAGCTCGACACCCTTGTCGGCTTCTTCGCCATCGACGAGAAGCCCACGGGCTCCAAGGATCCTTTCGCGCTGCGTCGCGCGGCGCTGGGCGTGATCCGTACGATCCTCGAAGGCGGCCATCGTCTGCCCCTGCTTTTGGCGGGCGGCAGCGCGCTGCTGGGTTTCGTGCGCCTCTTCAAGTCGGGCACGCTTAACGTATCGCTCCGGCCCGACGCGCCGCTGCCCGAGGATGAAGATTCTCGTGCCGCCCGCGCCGTGGTCTTCGACCTGCTCGCCTTCTTTGGCGATCGCCTGAAGGTCACCCTCAAGGACCAAGGCAAGCGTCACGACCTCGTCGACGCCGTGTTCGCCCTGGGCGATGACGATCTGGTGCGCATCGTCGCCCGGGTCGAGGCGCTGGACGGCTTCCTCAAGACCGACGACGGCAAGAACCTGCTGGCGGGCTACAAGCGGGCCTCCAACATCCTCAAGGCCGAGGAGAAGAAGGGCTGGAAGGGCGAAGGCGAGGCCGTGCTGCCCGCCAACGCCTCCGAGCCCGAGGTGGCCCTGCACGACGCCCTGCGCCTGGTCCGCCAGCCGCTGGCCGCAGCCCTGGAGGCCGAGGATTTCACGGCCGCCATGCGCGAGCTGGCCGGCCTGCGCGATCCGGTCGACTCGTTCCTCGACGGCGTGTTCGTCAATTCGGACGTCGAGGCCGAGCGCGACAGCCGTCTCAAGACCCTGGCCGCCGTGCGCGACGCCATGGGCCAGGTGGCCGACTTCTCCCAAGTCGCGGGCTAGGCGTTTCGCCCCTTCCCCGGAAGGGGCGGACGTCCTTCTTCGGCGTGACTTGCCCGTCGCGTCATTTTGAACAATCCTGACGCGAGGCTATCGGAGGGCTTTTCTCCAGATTGCGCCGGGGCGTCATGTTCACTCCACGTATCACGACCTCGGCCGAGGTTCAGGACGGTGCGGCCCGACAGGTCGCCGGGCCTCGTCCGCGCCTGGCTCTTGGCAATCAGGCCGTGCTGCGAAGACGGGCGAACGGAAGCGCCCCCCGCGCCGAGGCTCCGTCCAGCGTGGAGGCCGCCCTCAGCGAGTCCGGCCGGCCTCTGGATCCCGCCGCGCGGGCCTTCTTCGAGCCCAGGTTCGGCGAGGACTTCAGCGACGTGCGCGTCCACACCTCCGGCCAGGCCGCGCGCTCGGCTTCGGATGTCGGCGCCGAGGCCTATGCCGTCGGTTCCCGCCTGGTGTTCGCGGAGGGGCGCTACGCCCCGGGCGGCGCGGAGGGACGGAACCTCCTGGCGCATGAACTGGCCCACGTCGTCCAGCAGCGCGGCGGCGCGCCGACCGTGCGGCGGCG
>DQIG01000233.1:13032-14840 GCA_003525885.1 Stenotrophomonas sp. | reverse complement strand
GGTTCAGCAGCACATCGAAGTTGACGCGCGGGGTGACGTCCACGCCGTAGCCGATCTGGTAATCGATCTCGGTGTTCGGGTCGCCCGGACCGAAGTCCACGCCCGAACCCCAGACACCGGCGTACAGGCCCACCGGCGAGGTGTAGGTGAAGCCGGCCTGCAGGGTCGGCTTCTCGTCGGTCTGCGACACGCCACGGAACAGGTAATCGGAAACGGCGGTGACGTTCCAGCTGTACGGCGATTCGTTGTCCTGGGCGCTGGCCGCGAACGGTGCGAGGGTCAGGGCAGCGGCAATGGCGAGGCAGGCACGGGCGTGCTTCATGAGCGTCTCCGGTGGGGGCGGTGGCGTGGAAGGCGGGGAGCGGGCGTTTCAGCCGGAACGGGACAGCTCCGGTTCACGAATTTTTAACCAGTTTGCTATTGCGATGCAACATGTGCCGGCCGTGGCGATGCCCCATCCGGGCCGGTTGGCACGCGGCGATGCCCGGTAGAATCAGCGGTTTCCCGTTCAGAGCCGTGCCCACGCCATGACCGACGCCTCCTCCGCCCTGACCCGCCACTATGCCGAGGAACTGGACGCCATCCGCGCCCAGGGCCTGTTCAAGTCCGAGCGGATCATCACCAGCCCGCAGTCGGCCGAGATCACCCTCGACGACGGCCGCAAGGTGCTGAACTTCTGTGCCAACAACTACCTGGGCCTGGCCGACCATCCGGACCTGATCCAGGCCGCCAAGGACGCACTGGATACCCACGGCTTCGGCATGGCCTCGGTGCGCTTCATCTGCGGCACCCAGGACCTGCACAAGCAGCTGGAGAAGCAGATCGCCGACTTCTTCGGCAAGCAGGACACCATCCTGTACGCAGCCTGCTTCGATGCCAACGGCGGCCTGTTCGAGCCCCTGCTCGGCGAGAATGACGCGATCATCTCCGACGCGCTGAACCACGCTTCGATCATCGACGGCGTACGCCTGTGCAAGGCCAAGCGCTTCCGCTACGCCAACTGCGACATGGCCGACCTGGAAGCCCAGCTGCAGGCTGCCGATGCCGCCGGCTGCAAGACCAAGCTGATCACCACCGACGGCGTGTTCTCGATGGACGGCTTCATCGCGCCGCTGGACGAGATCACCGCGCTGGCGAAGAAGTACAACGCACTGGTGCACATCGATGAGTGCCACGCCACCGGCTTCCTCGGTGCCACCGGCCGCGGTTCGGCCGAGGTCAAGGGCGTGCTGGAGAAGATCGACATCATCACCGGCACCCTGGGCAAGGCCATGGGCGGCGCACTGGGCGGCTTCACCTGCGCCAGCGCCGAAGTGATCGAACTGCTGCGCCAGCGCTCACGCCCGTACCTGTTCTCCAACTCGCTGCCGCCGCACGTGGTGGCCGCTGGCATCAAGGCATTCGAAATGCTGGCTGCCGCCGACGACCTGCGCAGCACCCTGGCCGAGAACACCGCCTACTTCCGCGAAAAGATGACCGCCGCCGGTTTCGACGTGAAGCCGGGCGTGCATCCGATCAGCCCGGTGATGCTGTATGACGCACCGCTGGCGCAGAAGTTCGCCGAGCGCCTGCTCGAAGAAGGCATCTACGCCATCGGCTTCTTCTTCCCGGTGGTGCCCAAGGGCCAGGCCCGCATCCGCACCCAGATCAGCGCCGCGCACAGCCGCGAGCACCTGGACCGCGCGATCGATGCCTTCACCCGCATCGGTGTCGAACTGGGCGTGGTCAAGGGCTGATCAGGGCCGGGGTCGGATCCCTTCCCACAGGAAAGGGTTCTGACCCCATCACCCAAAGCGTGCCAACCAAGG
>DQIG01000233.1:0-12874 GCA_003525885.1 Stenotrophomonas sp. | reverse complement strand
GCCAACCAAGGTTGGCACCTACCGGGATGGATGGCGTGCCGACCAAGGTCGGCACCTCCCGGCGTCACTTCTTTTTCTTCTTGCCCTTCGGCTCTTCCTTGCTGGCCACCACCACCGGCTTGGCGGCAGCGTCCTGGCCGTTGCCCTTGGCAACGCGGATGCCGTTGGCCTTCATCCAGGCATCGAACTGGTCGGCGGTCATCTTCTGGTCGCCGTTGCTCATCATGAAGCGGTAACTACCGCGACCGTCCAGCTCCGGGGTCTTCACTTCCACTACCGGGGTCTCGGCAGGCGTTTCCGCCTTGGCCACCTTCTTGTGGCCGCCACAGGCGGTCAGCAGCACCAACGGCAGCAGCAGGCCTGCACAGCGCAGGGTTTGATTGAGGGTCGGGTGGTACATGGCAGGCTCCGTTCGGGAATTTCGACAGCCAGACGCCCCCTACGCCTGGAACGGTGGCCGGCAACTGCCGGCCGCGGGCGGTGATCAGCCCGGTGCAGCGGCCCCCAGCCGCTGCTGGTCGCTGACCTCCAGAACCCGCCACTGGCCCTTGCCGAGATCGCCGAGCACCAGCCCACCGATCGCGACCCGGACCAGGCGCAGCACCTGCAGGTCGAAGGCCGCCAACAGGCGGCGGATATGACGGTTGCGGCCCTCGTCGAGGACCACCTCCAGCCATGCGGTCTTGTCGCCACTGCGCAGCACGCGCACGGCCTGGGCGGCGAGGAACTCGCCCTCGTCCTCCACGCCGGCCTTCAGTGCCGCCAGGGTGGCGTCATCGGGCAGGCCATCAACCTGCACGTGGTAGGTCTTGTCCGGCCCGGTCTGCGGATCGGTCAGGCGCGCGGCCCACTGCGGATCGTTGCTGAACAACAACAGCCCTTCACTGGCCTTGTCCAGGCGCCCAACCGGCGCGATCCACGGCAGGCCGGCACCATCGAAGCAGCGATACACGGTGTCGCGACCACGCTCGTCCTGTGCCGTGGTCACCACGCCGCGCGGCTTGTTGAGCATCAGGTACAGGCGCTGTGGCGCGCCCATCGGTTGGCCATCGACCTCGATCGGCGGGTGCGGACTGGCAATCGGGAACTCGGGGTCACGCACGATGCGACCGGACACGCGTACGCGCCCCTCGGCGATCCAGCGCGCGGCCTCGCTGCGCGAGCACACGCCCGCTTTGGACAACACGCGCGCCAGGCCATGGCGCACGCCACTGGAGACATTCGGAGCCACACGCCCACGCGGTGCGTGGGAGCGGGCGGCGGGGGCGGCAGGTGGGCGGCGCGTGCGCAAGCCTCTGCTCCCCGCGGCGCTTACTTCTTGTCGACCGGCTTGGTCTCAGCCGGTGCTTCGGCCGGAGCCGGAGTAGCGGCCGGAGCCGGGCGCGCCTTGACCACGCGCACGCCACGCGCCTTCATCCAGGCGTCGAATTCTTCGGCGGTCATGCGCTTGCCGTTCTGGCTCATGTCGAAACGCCACGGCGTGTTGTCGAACTCGGTCTGCGGCTTGTAGGCCGCCGGATCGTTCGGCTTCACCGCCGGCGCGCTCGGGATGGCCTTGGCGATGCTCTGGCAGCCATCGATGCGCAGGCGCTGCAACACCTGGTCCAGCGATTGCGACGGATCGTAGTTGCCGCTCAGCACGCCGGCCGGCATGCCCAGCTGATTGCCACGGATGTACAGCTCGTCGGCCACCGGTGCGATGGTCGTGGCCGGCAACGGCAGCGGCGATGCGCTGGTGTTGACCGAGCAATCGACCGCAGCGTGGGCGGCGGGAACCAGGGCCAGCGCCAGGACGGCGGCCGATGCAGAGCGCAGCATGAGGGACATCCACGGAAGGAAGTGACGCGGCGAGTTTATCAATGCCGCGTCAGCTTTCAAGCGCCACTTTCAATGAATACGGCAACTCATTGGTTTTACGGACAAAATCCCGACGAACGGTTGCCCTTGCACATGAAAATCCAGATTCCCGGCCGCAGAAACAACAAGACCCGGCCGAAGCCGGGTCCTGCTGTGTCCTACAGGCAGAGCGTCAGAACTTAGTTCTGGACGTTCAGCTCGGTACGACGGTTCTTGGCGCGACCTTCCGGGTTGTCCGAACCATCCGGGTTGGTGTTCGGAGCAATCGGACGGCTCTCGCCGTAGCCGATCGGGCCGACCAGGCGACCGGCGTCAACGCCGTTCTTGGTCAGGTAGTTGTACACGGCGGTAGCACGACGCTCCGACAGCTTCTGGTTGTAAGCGTCGGTACCCTTCGAGTCGGTGTGACCGGCAACTTCAACGCGCAGATCCGGGTAACGCTTCAGGATCTCGGTGGCTTCGCTCAGGATCGCCACGGCGTCCGGACGCAGGTTCGACTTGTCGAAGTCGAAGTTGACGCCCTTCAGGTCGATGGAGACCGGAACCGGGCAACCGTCCGGACCGATGGTCTGACCCGGCTGCGAGTTCGGGCACTTGTCGTCGCAGTTGTTGACGCCGTCACCGTCGTCATCCAGGTCGGCGCAGCTCGGGGCAACCGGAGCCGGAGCCGGAGCAGCCGCGACCGGAGCCGGGCCCAGCGGGATCACGACGCCGACCGAAGCCAGCACGTCGCCGAACCAGCTTTCGTCCTTGGCAGCGATGCTCTGGTCGTCGAAGTCAGCGCGGTAGGCCACTTCGGCGCGGACAGCAACACGCTTCTCGAAGGTGGTCTGCAGGCCGACGCCCAGCTTGGCGGCGACGTTGCCGTCCTTACGCTTGCGCGGACCGTTGTTGTCCAGGGCAGCGTACTGCTCTTCCGGCTTCTGGTAGCCCAGGCCACCGACGATGTACGGGTTCCAGCCGCGGCCTTCCTTGATGAAGTGGCGACGCAGGTCCAGCGAGACGCCGTACTGCGACCAGTTCAGGTCCTGGTTGCTGTCGAAGTTCGGGTTCTGGTAGTTCAGCTCACCGTCCAGCGACCAGTTCGGGCTGATGAACTTGCCCAGGCCCAGGGTCACGAACGGAGCGTCATTGGTCAGACGGTCGCTGTCCTGGAAGTTGAAGCCGGCCGAACCGGTCAGGTACCAGCGGTCATCGAACTCCTGCGCCGAAGCTGCCTGGGCAAAAGCCAGGCCGCCCAGCAGCGCGGCAGTAAGGATCTTCTTGTTCATTGAGTACAGCTCCTATTTCGGGGGTATGAAACCGGTAGAGGCATGGGCCAGCACTAGTGCGTCGATGTACGACAGCCGATTCAGCACGCCACCGCCGCGAACATTATGCTCAGGCGGGTGAAGGCCATGTTAACAGTCCCGTAACATGTGAAGTGTTGCGCCCGACCGTCCACCGGTCCGACGTTGAAACCCTATACAGGATGATGAAAATCCGCAAGACCCACACGCTGCAAGGGTTTGACGGGGTTTAAGCGCGAAAAACGACATATTGCGCAACGTGCTGCATCACACGGTTCAGCGCGTTTGCGGAAACGTGAGGAACCTTATGATGGGATCACGAACCCAGCCGGAGCCGTGATGAAAGCCGTCGCCCTGAGTCGTGAATACGCACCTGCCCTGCGTGATGTCCTGCTGCCGCCGCCGCTGCCTCCTCGCGGCCGCGACCTGCTGGTCCGGATCGAAGCGGTATCGGTCAACCCCGTCGACGGCAAGCAGCGCGCCGCCACCGATCCGGCCACCCTCGAGGTTCCCCGGGTGCTCGGCTGGGACGCAGCCGGCGTGGTCGAAGCCATTGGTGACGAGGCCATCCTGTTTGCCTCCGGTGACGAGGTCTACTTCTCCGGCGACGTCACCCGACCGGGCTGCAACGCCCAGTACCAGTGGGTGGACGAGCGCCTGGTCGCCCGCAAGCCGACCACACTCGATTTCGCTGAAGCCGCCGCACTGCCGCTGACCACCCTCACAGCCTGGGAACTGCTGTTCCAGCGCATGCCGCTGCAGCTGGATGACCGCCGCCATGTCGGTCAGCACCTGCTGGTGATCGGTGGCGCCGGCGGCGTCGGCTCGATGGCGATCCAGCTGGCCCGCCATGCCGGTTTCGAGGTGATCGCCACCGCCTCGCGCGAGGCATCGATCGATTGGTGCCGGCAGATGGGGGCCACGCACGTGATCGACCATCGTCAGCCATTGCAGCCCCAGTTGCAGGCGCTGGGCATCGATGCGGTGCAGGTTGCGCTCAATCTGGCCGACACCGACCACTACTGGGACGAGCTGGGCCAGCTGCTGGCACCGCAGGGCCATGTCGGGCTGATCGTCGAGCCGCGTGGCGCGCTGCACATGGGCGATCCCTACAAGGCCAAATGCATCGGCATCCACTGGGAATTCATGTTCGCGCGGTCGCGCTTCGCCACCGCCGACCGCATCGAGCAGCACCGCATCCTCAGCCGCGCCGCCAGCATGATCGATGCCGGCCAGCTGCGCGGCACGCTCAGTGAGACGCTGGGCACGATCAATGCGGCCAACCTGGACATCGCCCATCAGCGCCTGGCCAGCGGACGCACAGTGGGCAAGCTGGCGCTGGTGGGCTGGGACGACTGACACGTCATGTAGAGCCGTGCCCATGCTCGGCTGGCGGTGCCAGGCAAAGCAGCCGAGCATGGGCTCGGCTCTACAGATTCCGCCTGTGGCGGCGGATTGCCCGACATCTGTATCTATTGAAGTGAATGAATCGGGATTACGGTGGGAACAGATCTTCCTCCCCCCGAGACTGCCATGCCCACCGCCCTGCCCTTGCGTCTGCTGCAACTGATCACCGGCCTGTTCCTGTACGGCTTCGGCGCCTCGCTGATGATCCGTGCCGCCATCGGTGTAGCGCCCTGGGATGTGCTGTCGCAGGGCATCGCCGCGCAGACGCCACTGTCGTTCGGCCTGGCGACCAATGTCATCGGTGCACTGGTGCTGTTGCTGTGGTGGCCGTTGCGCCAGAAGCCAGGCGTCGGCACCGTACTCAACGTGATGCTGATTGGCCCCTCTGCGCAGTTCGGGCTGTGGCTGCTGCCACCTGCCGTGGGCATGGGCTGGCAGCTGGCGATGTTCTGCGCGGGCATGCTGCTGGTCGCGCTGGCCACCGGCCTGTACATCGGCGCCAGGCTCGGGCCCGGCCCGCGCGATGGCCTGATGACCGGCCTGCACGCCCGCACCGGCTGGCCGATCTGGAAGGTTCGCAGCCTGATCGAAGGCAGCGTGCTGCTGCTGGGCTGGTGGCTGGGCGGCGATGTCGGCCTCGGCACCCTCGCCTTCGCCTTGCTGATCGGCCCGCTGTGCGGGGTCACCCTGGGCTGGTTCGGGATCGGTCGGCCCCCGGTCGTACCAGCCGCTGGCCGGCAACCGCAATCGCCCTGAGCTGGCTGGAATGCCGGCCAGCGGCCGGCACTACCTACCAGGCGGCCCTTGCCCCGGCCGCCGTTTCGCGGCACGCTTCGCGCTTCCGTACGCAAGCGTATCGACCATGTCGCCAGCCAACGAAAGCGCCTATCCCCACCTGTTCGCCCCGCTGGACCTGGGCTTCACCCAGCTGCGCAACCGTGTATTGATGGGCTCGATGCACACCGGCCTGGAAGATCGCGCCCGCGACTTCCCGCGGCTGGCGGCCTACTTCGCCGAGCGCGCCGAGGGCGGCGTCGGCCTGATCGTCACCGGCGGCTTCGCGCCTAACGTGGTCGGTTGGCTGAAGCCATTCGGCGGCAAGCTGTCCTGGCCCTGGGAAGTGCGGCCGCACCGCCAGCTCACCGCCGCCGCGCACCAGCACGGCGCGAAGATCTGCCTGCAGTTGCTGCATGCCGGCCGCTATGCCTACCACCCCTTGTCGGTGGCACCGTCGAAGCTGAAGGCACCGATCAACCCGTTCACCCCGCGTGCGCTGTCGGCCAGCGGCGTCGAGCGACATATCGCCGATTACGCACGCAGCGCGAAACTGGCCCGCGAGGCTGGCTACGACGGCGTGGAAGTGATGGGCTCGGAAGGCTACCTCATCAACGAGTTCATCGCCCCGCGCACCAACAAGCGCACCGATACCTGGGGCGGCAACGCACGCCAGCGCATGCGCTTCGCGGTCGAGATCGTACGCCGCATCCGCGAGGCCTGCGGCCCGGACTTCATCATCATCTACCGGCTCTCGCTGGTCGACCTGGTCGATGACGGCAGCAACTGGGAAGAGATCGTGCAGCAGGCACAGGCCATCGAAGCCGCCGGCGCGACGATCATCAATTCAGGCATCGGCTGGCACGAAGCGCGCATTCCGACCATCGCCACCTCGGTGCCCCGGGCTGCCTTCGCCGGCGTCACCGCCAAGCTCAAGCCGCATGTGAAGGTGCCGCTGGTGGCGACCAACCGCATCAACATGCCCGACGTCGCCGAGCGCATCCTCGCCGATGGCGGCGCTGACATGGTGTCGCTGGCACGCCCGCTGCTGGCCGACCCGCAGTGGCCGAACAAGGCCCGTGCCGGCCGCGCCGAGGCGATCAACACCTGCATCGCCTGCAACCAGGCCTGCCTGGACCACGTGTTCGAGAACAAGCTGGCCAGCTGCCTGGTCAACCCGCGCGCCGCACACGAGACCGAGCTGGTCTATCGCCCCACCACCGCGCCGAAGAAGGTTGCCGTGGTCGGCGCCGGCCCCGCCGGCCTGGCCTGTGCCACCGTCGCTGCCCAGCGCGGCCACCAGGTCACCCTGTTCGATGCCAACGAGGAGATCGGCGGCCAGTTCAACGTGGCCAAGCGCATCCCCGGCAAGGAAGAGTTCTACGAGACCCTGCGCTACTTCCGCCACACGCTGCAGGAGACCGGCGTGCAGCTGCGCCTCGGCACCCGCGCCGACGCCTCCCAGCTGGCGGGCTTCGACGAGGTGGTGCTGGCCACCGGCATCACCCCGCGCAAGGTCGACTTCCCCGGTGCCGACCACGCCAAAGTGGTGAGCTACCTGGACGTGCTGCTGGGCCGGGTCGAAGTGGGCGCCAATGCGGCGATCATCGGCGCCGGCGGCATCGGCTTCGATGTCGGCGAATTCCTCAGCCACGCCGGTGAGTCGCCCTCCCTCGACCCGCAGCGCTGGATGGCCGAATGGGGCGTGGACGCCAGCTTCGAAGCGCGTGGCTCGCTGGCAAAACCGCAGGCCGAGGCCTCGCCGCGTCGGCTGTGGCTGCTGCAGCGCAGCCCGGGCAAGCCCGGTGCGCGGCTGGGCAAGACCACCGGCTGGATCCATCGCGCCACGCTGAAGGCCAAGGGCGTGCGCATGCTCGGCGGCGTCGAGTACCTGGGCGTGGACGACGAAGGCCTGCGCATCCGCGTGGAAGGCAGCGAACAGCTGCTGCCGGTCGACCATGTGGTGATCTGCGCCGGGCAGGAACCGAACCGCTCGCTGCAGGCCGAATTGCAGGCGGCCGGCATCAATGCGCAGCTGATCGGTGGTGCCGATGTGGCCGCCGAACTCGATGCGAAACGCGCCATCGACCAGGGCAGCCGGGTCGCCGCCGCGCTCTGATGAACACCTGAATGGGGGACGAAATGTGATTTCAGTCACCCCTGTTGAACCTGAATGTCAAGCCGAGTGGTTCACGATGCGTTCGGCTATGCCCCCCTACCTTGCGCCATCTTTCCGCTCACCAGCCAGTTTCCGGTGAGCCGGCGCAGCCCCCACGATCGGTACTGATCGTTTCTTTTGGGGCTGCCCACGGGGCGGCCCCGATGGCCGCCTCCCCATGACGCCAAGTCGTCCCCCGCCTCCTGTCGCCCCGCGGCCGGAACCGGAGGGTGCGGCCCATACGGAGCAAGGAGTTATATGAAACTGGCCTGGATTCTCTGGCTGTCGCAGTTGTTGCCGCAGCCGGCCGCTGATTCACTGTGTCTGAGCACCACCGTTTACCTGGAAGCCCGCGACCAGACCCTGCGGGGCCAGCAAGCCGTCGCCGAGGTCGCCCTGCGCCGTCTCGACAGTGGCCTGTGGGGCGACTCGATGTGCCAGGTGGTCACCGCGCGCAAGCAGTTCGCGCCGACCATCGTCTCTCCCGGCACCCAGCTGGGCAACGATGCAGCCTGGAGCGAAGCGATGAACGTCGCCTTCGATGCCGAGCGCAACTGGGCGCTGCCGGCCGGCGAGCGCCGCGAGATCGTGCCCGGCGCCAGCCACTTCGCTGCGCTGTCCATCGCCAGCCCGAACTGGCGCAACGCCTACCAGGTGGCCACCATCGGCGATCACACCTTCTATAAGGTGCAGAACCTCAAGCCGCGGCAGTCGTAACGATCCGTGCTGGCGGCAGCGTTGCCGCCCGCCGGCAGGCTCTGGGATAGTGGGTGTTTCCCGCCCGCCTCACCTGGAGTTCCCATGAAGCTGTACAGCAAGCCCGGTGCCTGTTCCACCGCCGACCACATCGCCCTGCAGTGGACCGGCCAGCCGTTCGAGGTTGAACTGCTGAACAAGGACACCCTGAAGGGTCCGGAATTCCTCAAGATCAATCCGGCCGGCGCCGTTCCCGCGCTGGTCGACGGCGACTTCGTGCTGCTGCAGAACGCCGCGATCATGGGCTACATCGCCGACAGCTTCCCGCAGGCCGGCCTCGGCGGCGATGGCAGCCCGCGCCAGCGCGCCGAAGCCACCCGCTGGTTGGCCTTCGTCAATTCCGACGTGCATCCGGCCTTCTCGCCGCTGTTCTCGCCGGGCAAGTTCATTGCCGACGAAGGCCAGTACGACGCGATCCGCGCCGCCGCGCACAAGCGCCTGCGTGGCCTGTTCGAGACCGCCGACAAGCAGCTGGCCGACAAGCCCTGGTTGGCCGGCTTCCGCAGCTTCGCCGACCCGTACTTCTACATCACCCTGCGCTGGGCCGCGGGCACCAAGGTCGACCTGTCCGGCCTGGACAACCTGGCCGCCTACAAGGCGCGCATGGATGCCGATGCCGGCGTGCAGGCCGCACTGAAGGCCGAAGGCCTGGCCTGACGCCATGAAAGGCGGGGTCGGATCCGCCTGCACGGCAGGCGGCTCTGACCCCCACCGGTTCCACCCGCGCGGTCAACCGATCTGGCGGATCACTTCACCCTTGGCATCGCGCAGGTAGGTCGGCACCACTTCGATGCGCAGCGCCCCCGCCACCGGGTAGATGCCGCGCTCGGCACGCACGCCTGCCAGGGCCTGCAGGCCCGTCTCGTCCAATGCCCAGCGCGCGCTGTCGGCCGAAACCTCGCCGGTTTCACCGCGCGCGGCCGGAATGAATTCCCACTGCCGCTCGCGGCTGACCAGTTCCAGCGATTTGCCGTGGCGCAGGCGCAACGGCAGCAGCTCGCACACGCTGGCCACCTGGCCGGCGCCGAGCACCAGCGTGGTGACGCCCGCCTCCTGCCGCCAGTCCAGCGTCTCGATGAACAGCATGCCGGTGCTGGAGCCCTCGTGCTCGCTGCCGGCCCTCACCTGTGCGGACAGTGCCGGATCCTCCAGCAGGTTGCCGCGATGCAGGTCGCTGATCCACAGCGGCATCGCCGGCTGCAGTGCCTGCAGCACGCCGCGCGTCGACCAGCGCTTGACCGCCTCCATCTCCTCATCTGTCAGCCCCACCAGTTGCAGGAACTGCAGGTTGCCATTGGCGGTGTCGCGTGCCGGCAACTGCGGGTCGGCAATGAAGGCCAGATGGCACAACCGTGTGTCGGTCTCCAGCGCGATCGGGCCGTTGGCGTTGAGGTGGTGGCCATCCTCGAACACATTGCCACTGCCGAACACATAGCGCGCCAGGTTCTGCAGCAGGTTCATCGGCCACACTGGCGGCGTGCTGTCGGCGTTCTCACCGGCTTCGGCGGCGAGACGGAAGGTCAGCTCGAAACCATAGCCGCTGGCGGCGGCATCACTGCTCTCCTTGGCGTACAGCTCGGAGAAGCCGTAGGTGATGTAGTGCCAATGCGGTACCGGCGCATCTGCCCAGTACACGCTGATGCCATCCAGCGGATCCTGGCCACCCAGCGTGTACGGCAACGCCGTACCGTAGTGACGGGGTTCCTGGCCGCCATACAGCGGCGCCAGCGCCGCATTGATCGCGTCCCAGCCAGGGGTGTCGGTGTCGTCGTGGTCGTCCTGCACGCGGGACTCCTTGTGGGGAAGTGAACCGATCACTTTACGCCGTGGCTCAGGCCTGCACGACCTCATGGCCAGCGTTCAGCACGGCCGACTGGGTTTCCTGCCACCAGCGCTGGGCCAGCGCCGGGCTGCGCGCCTTGCCCACCGCCGCCAGCAGTTCCGGGCACAGGCGTTCCAGCGCCAGCGCATCGGTGCAGCGTTCGATCTTCAACTGCATGAAGTAGCCCTTCAGCCCCAGATGGCGCCGCACCGCCTCGCTCATCGCGTCGTACAACTGCTGGTACAGCGCCGGGTCCTGTTCGCGCCCGGTGCTGATGCCGCGCGCCGGCGCCGCCTCTGCGCTTCCGCCGATCACTTCGATCAGGCCCTGCGCGGCCAGCTGCTCCAGTGCATCGGGTGGTGCGCGCAGGCCATCGAACAGGCCGCGCAGTTCGGTGTCATCGCGATGGCCATCGACCATCAGCAGGATTGAACGCAGTGCCGCCGGCAGGCGCCGGCCACGGTCTTCGATTTCCTGACGGCCAGCAGCCGTCTTGGCGTGCAGCAATGCCATTGCATCCCCCTCCCTTGATGCGCCATACCGACGCGCCCTCGCGGGCACGCCCCCCTGTGTGCCATCCGCCAACGGCACGCGCCTTCCCCGGCGCGCGCCGCGTATTGCAGACCGATGACAGGCCGAGCTTAGCGCAAGTGCAGAGGGTAGTGCCGGCCGCTGGCCGGCAATCCCATCAGTCCCGAAGTTGCCGGCCAACAGCCGGCATTACCGGATCAGCGGCCCAGCGCCCGGCGGATCTCCTCCAGCGCACTGGGGTCGTCCAGCGTCGACAGGTCACCCGGGTCGCGCTGCTCGGCCAGCGCCTGCAACGAGCGCCGCAGCAGCTTGCCCGAACGGGTCTTGGGCAGTGCATTGACCACGTGCACGTGCGCCGGGCGCGCCACCGCGCCGAGCGAGGTGGTTACCGTAGCCATCATCTCGGCCACCACCGGCGCCGGATCCTCGCCATCGAGCCCCTGCTTGAGGGTGACGAACACCAGCGGCACCTGCCCCTTCAGCTCATCCTTGACCCCGATCACGGCGGCCTCGGCCACGCGCGGATGACTGGAAATGGCCTCCTCGATCTCCCGTGTGCCCAGGCGGTGCCCGGCCACGTTGATCACATCATCGGTGCGGCCGAGGATGAAGGTGTAGCCATCATCATCGCGGATCGCCCAGTCCAGCGAGCTGTACAACAGTTCCTTGAAGTGGCTGAAGTAACTCTGCAGGAAACGGTTGTCGTCGTTCCACACCGTGCTCATGCAGCCCGGCGGCAACGGGGGCGACACCACCAGCACGCCCTTCTGCCCCGGGGCGACTTCCTCGCCGGTGTTCTCGTCGATCACCTTCATCCGGTAGCCGAGGTTGGGGAAGCCCGGCGAACCGAAGCGCACCGGTTTCATCTCCAGGCCCGGCAGCAGGGTCAGTGCCGGCCAGCCGGTTTCGGTCTGCCAGTAGTTGTCGATGATCGGCTTGCCAAGCGCTTCGCTGATCCAGTGCGCGGTGGGTTCGTCCAGCGGCTCACCGGCCAGGAACAGGTACTTCAGCGCACGCAGGTCGTGTCGATGGATGAAGTCCGCGTCGTGCTTCTTCAGCACGCGGATGGCGGTGGGCGAAGAGAACATGGTGCGCACGTTGTACTGCTCGCACAGCGCCCACCAGATGCCCGGGTCCGGATTGGTCGGCAACCCTTCGTACAGCAGCGAGGTGCAGCCGCCGATCAGTGGGCCGTACACGTTGTAGGAATGGCCCACTGCCCAGCCGACATCGGAGGTGGAGAACATCACCTGCCCCGGCTTGCAGTCGAACACGGTCTCCATCGACTGGGCCATCGCCACCGCGTAGCCACCCACGTCGCGCTGCACGCCCTTCGGCTTGCCGGTGGTGCCGGAGGTGTACAGCAGGTAGCTCGGCTCACTTGCTTCCAGCCACTGCACCGGCACATCGACCTCACCCACCTGCGCACGCAGCGTGGCGTATTCCACGTCGCGCCCCGGCACGCGAGGCTCTGCTGCATCCAGTCCGCGCGACACGATCAGCACATGCGGTGGCGGCGAAGCCGCTTCGGCGCAGGCCGCGTCAACCATCGGCTTGTATGGAATCAGCTTGCCACCGCGCATGCCGGCATCGGCCGCGATCAGTAGTTTGGGCCTGGCGTCGTCGATGCGCAGCGCCAGGTTGTGCGCGGCGAAGCCACCGAACACCACCGAGTGCACCGCGCCGATGCGCGCGCAGGCCAGCATCGCGAACACGGCTTCAGCCATGTTCGGCATGTAGATCACCACCCGGTCGCCGTGGCCAACGCCCAGATGCTTGAGCACCGCGGCGAAGTCGTTCACTTCGCGATACAGCTGGCGATAGGTGATCTCGCGGGTGCTGTTGGTCTCGGTGGAAATGGCAACCAGCGCGAGTTGGTCAGCGCGCTCGGCCAGGTGGCGATCGACGGCGTTGTAGCAGAGATTGGTTTCACCACCGACGAACCAGCGCCGGAACGGCGGGTTGCTGTAGTCGAGCACCTGCTGCGGCGGTTTGTGCCAATGGATGCGCTTGGCTTCCTCGCCCCAGAAGGCCTCCGGCTCGTCGATCGAGCGACGGTAGGTTTCCTCGTAGTTCATGACGCAGCCCTCCCAGACAAAGTCATGGGTTCGAGGATAGTCCGGCGCTGCCGTGCGGGCCGCCCTACCTTGGTAGGGGGTGGGTTTGTTCTGCAGGGCTTGCAGCCCTGCACCTGCGGTAGTGCCGGCCGCTGGCCGGCAACGGCAACAGCACAAGCAACAGCACAAGCTGGTTTCCTGAGGGATGGCGGGGTGGGTCCGG
>DQIG01000058.1:16210-35825 GCA_003525885.1 Stenotrophomonas sp. | reverse complement strand
AAGGCGATGCCGTCGATGACGCCGGTGATGTCGCCGATCCGCTTCGACGCCCCTTCGATTGCCTGCATGGTGTCAACGACCCGCTGCATGACGATATTGCCATCGCTGGCGGCGGACTGCGTGGTGACCGCCAGCTGGCTGGCCTCGCGTGCATGGGCGGCGTTCTGGCGCACGGTGGCGGTCAGTTCTTCCATCGAGGCGGCTGTTTCCTGCAGGTGCGCCGCCTGGCGTTCGCTGCGCTCGGACAGCGCGCCATTACCCGCTGCGATCTCGCTGGCCGCGGTACTGATCGAGGACGCACACTGCTGGATGTGGCCGACCATGCGCGCCAGCTGGCTGGCGGTAGCGTTGGCATCACGCTGGATCGCGGCGAAGGCGCCGTGATGCTCGCCCTGCATGCGCCGATCGAGGTCGCCGTTGGCCAGCGCCGAGAGCATCTGCCGCACTTCGTCGACGGTACTGCCCAGCGTATCCAGCAGCTGGTTGATGCCACCGGTCAGGCCATCGAGGAAGCTGGCGCCCTCGGTCGCCTGCAGGCGCTGCTCGAGGTCGCCGGCGGCGGCGGCTGCGACGATTCCGGCGACCGCGTTCTCCAACGCCAGTTCGTGGGTGCGGTCATGCCATTCCACGGCGAAGCCCAGGCGCAGGCCCTGTGCGTCGAAGACCGGGGTAACCACCTGTGCGAAGTGCACCGGGCCGATCTGGACCTTGCCGTTGTGGGTGACCTGCAGGCCATTGAGGATGGCGCGGATGCGGTCCGGGTTGGCGTGGAAGCGATGGATGCTGCTGCCGACCAGGCGCTCTGCGTCGAAATCGGGGAAGGCCTGGCGCAGCGTCGCCTGCTGGTTGCGCAGCAGGGCCACCACCGAGCGGTTCACGTAGCGGATCACGTGATCGTTGTCGGCGATCATCATCGCCGTGCGCGAGGCATCCAGTGCCTGGCGGATCTGCGCGTTCTCGGCATGTGCCTCCGCTTCGCGCCCACGCTGGGCCTGCACATGGCGTGCGGTATCGGCCAGCGCATGGGCCAGCGAGCCCGGCGCGTAGGCGCTGGTGTCGGCATGTGCGCCAAGATCAGCACCGGTGGCGATGTCGCGCGCAAGTGCGGCCAACCGGCGGGGGCCGTGGCCGAGTGCTTCGGTCTGCTGGCGCAGCCGCACTGCGGCCTGGCCAAGGAACAGGGTCAGGCTCGCCAGCATCCCGGCCTGCAGCAGCGGTGGCCACGCGGCAGCGCCCGCCTGCAGCGGTGCCAGCAGCGCGAGCGTGCCGACGCTACCGGCCAGCCACACCGGCAGACGATCGCGGTGACCCAGCAGCACGCCGAGCAGCAGGGCAATCGGCAACGCCGGTGACAGGCCGCCGATCGCGCACAACAGGGCCAACTGCAGCGACAACAGGATCGCCAGGCCATTGCGGGAGATGCCGCGGCCCGCCAGCGGACCTGCCAGCCACAAGGCAGGCAGCACCGCAGCGGCGACCAACGCAGCGGCCACGATCTGCGGGCCACGCAGGGCCAGCACCAGGCCTGCGATGGCCAGTGCCGCGCTGCCGATCAGCAGTCGGCGGTCGGCGCCACGGGCGATCTGCTGCAGGTGCGGCAGGCGGACGGTATCAGGGGGACGGGCGGATGCAATGGACATCGGAGACTCCTGGATCAGCAGACGACAACGACCACGCCACGGCACACGCCGCAAGGCGTGACCAGGGCATGTGCCGGGAATTCGAGGGATGCGGCGCGATCAGCGACGCGGAGACGGGACACCGTGGCCACATCCTGTGGGTGACGGTGCGGCAGAGCGGGCATGCGGACTTCCTTGCAGAACCAGACACACGCCGCAGGCCCGACCGGACCCGCGTGCAGCGGGCGCAGGGGCCCGCAACTGGTGTATCGGCCGCGATCGCGCAGAGTGAAGCGCGCGGACGCCTGCGCTCAGCCGGCGTTGTCGTTGCTGAAGAAGTGCAGGATCACCTCGGCGATGCGTGCCGGGTCTTCCATGTGCAAGTGGTGGTTGCCGGGAAACACTGCCAGCCGTCCATCACGCAGGTGTTGCAGGCGATCACTGCGCATCGGTTCGGGATAGTAGGACTGTGCGGGCGTGGCGTAGATCACCTGCGTCGGGCAGGCGATGGCCTGCAGCAGGTTGTCGATCTGGCCCTCGCTGAGGCGGATCGCGGTGGGCAGCATCAGCCGCGGATCACTGCACCAGCGATAGCCGCCTTCGACCGGTTCCACGCCGCGCTCGACCAGCAGCCGTGCGCAGTGTTCGCTGAGCTGGTTGGTCATCATCCGTGCGCGGATCGGCGCGGCCAGGTCGGGGAACACGCGGAGCTGCTTGCGCGCCAACGCGCGTGTGGCGTTCACATGCTCGCGCAGGCGGTGCGCGGTTTCTTCCTCGGGCCCGCGCAGGCCGCCGAGTGCTTCGATCGCCACCAGCCGTTCGATACGGTCACTGACCGAGGCGGTGAGGCTGGCGATGCCGGCCCCCATCGAATGGCCGAGCAGGCTGAAACGGTCCCAGCCCAGCGCGTCGGCGACGTCGAGTACGTGGCAGATCGCGGCGGCCGTGGTGTAGCTGGCACCGGCCGGCAGATGCGCGCTGTGGCCATGGCCGGGCAGGTCGATCGCCACCAACTGCAGCGACGACAGGTGCGGGGCCAGTGGCACGAAGCTGGCGGCGTTGTCGAGCCAGCCATGCAGGGCCAGCACGCGCGGGCCTTCGCCGTGGTTGCGCAGGCCAGCGACGCGGGTGCCGCCGACCTCGAGTTCAAAGGGGTGCAGACTCATGCCAGCGAGGCCACGGCCAGTCGCGCCAGGGCACGTGCGTGCTCCGGTTCGGCGTTGAGGCAGGGGATGTAGCGCATCGTCGCGCCGCGCTCGGCGAGCGTTTCGGTGAAGCCCATCGCGACCTCTTCCAACGTCTCCAGGCAATCGGTGGCGAAGCCGGGGCAGACCACATCGATCTGCTTCACGCCGGACTCGGCCAGCGCCCACAGGCTGGGCTCGGCATACGGCTGCAGCCAGCGCTCGCGGCCGAAGCGCGACTGGTAACCCATCTGCCAGTCGTCCTTGCCCAGGCCCAGCGCCCTGGCGATGGCCTGCGCGCTGGCTTCGCAGCGCTGCGGATACGGATCGCCGGCATCGGCCAGGCGTTGCGGGATGCCGTGGAAGGAGAACATCAGTGTCTGGCCGCGGCCGTGCTGTTCCCAATAGCGCCGGATCGAGCCGGCAACGGCGTCGACCCAGCCCGGGTCGATCGAGTAGTCACGCACCAGGCTGACGGTCACGCCCGGGTTGCGGCGCTGCCAGGCGTCGACGCGGTCTTCGACCGAGGCGGTGGTGGTGGTCGAGTACTGCGGGTACAGCGGCAGCACCACGATGCGACGCGCGCCTTCGGCGGCGAGGTGGTCGAGCTCGCTGGCCAGGGCGGGTTCGCCATAGCGCATCGCATGGCGCACCTTCAGCGTCGGCAGCAGGGCCTGCATCGCCTCCGCCAGCTGCCGGGTGTGGACCATCAGCGGTGAGCCGTCCGGCAGCCAGACCTGGGCGTACTTGGCCGCCGAACGGCTGCTGCGCAGCGGCAGGATCAGCCCGCGCAGCAGCGGCTGCCACAACAGCGCCGGAATCGAGACCACGCGGGGGTCGGACAGGAATTCGGCCAGATAACGGCGTACGGCGGGGGCCGTCGGCGTCTCGGGCGTGCCTAGGTTGACCGCCAGCACGGCGGTATCGGGTGCGTCGAGCATGGTGTGTATTGTCGCCGATCCGCTGCCGCGCCGGGATGCAGAGTTCGGATTGAAGGCATAGCGCGCATCAATGTGAGCAGGGAACGCTCATTGGCGATTCATGACAACACCACTAATTTCAGTCACTTGCTATATCTTCCTATGGACTGACTTCTGGAGCCTGCCATGCGTCGCCCGATCCAAGCCCTGCTGATCGCCGCCAGCCTGCTGTCCAGCCAGGCCATGGCCGGACCGCAGGAAGACCAGCGCGCCCGTAATGCCGTGCGCGTGCTGGCTGAAATCCAGGAAATTCCTGAGCAGGGGATTCCGGATAAATTGCTCGACGAAGGCCGCGCGGTCATCGTCATTCCCGACACGATCAAGGCCGGTCTGGTCATTGGTGGTCGTCGCGGCCACGGCCTGATGTCGGTGCGCATGCCCAATGGCGCCTGGTCCAGCCCGGTATTCGTCAAGCTGACCGGGGGCAGCATCGGCTTCCAGGCCGGCGTCCAGTCCTCGGATGTGGTGCTGGTGTTCCGCAACGACCGCAGCCTGGACAATCTGGTCAACGGCAAGTTCACGCTCGGCGCCGATGCCGGCGTTGCCGCCGGTCCGGTTGGCCGCAATGCCGCCGCCGCCACCGATGGCCAGCTGAAGGCCGAGATCTGGTCCTGGTCGCGCGCCCGCGGCCTGTTCGCCGGCGTCGCGCTGGATGGTGCGGTGCTGCAGATCGACGATGCCGCCAACCTTGACGCCTACGGCAGCAACACCACGCCGCGAATGATCTTCGAAGGTCGCGCCGTCGGTTCGCCGTCGATGGATGTGGTCGCCTTCCGTGATCGCCTGGAAGAGGCCACCTACGCCGCCCGCAACAACCGCAACGGTAACGGAGGCAGTGCACCGCGTCCGGCGGCGGCCCCGGCAGTTGCTCCGGCGCCTGTTCAGGCAGCGCCGGCGGCCCCGGCCGAAGCCACCACCGCACCGCTGCAGAACGTGCCGCAGAACCCTCCGCCGCAGCAGCAGGGCTTCCAGCCGGTCAACGACGGCGAAATCCGCACGGAAACGCTGGGCGGGAACTGACTTTCGTCACGCGCGCCGGCTAACAGCCGGTGCGCTATGCTCGACAGCCTGATCACTAACGTAACGAGCGTCTTTATGGGCAGTTTCAGCATCTGGCATTGGTTGGTCGTGCTGGCCATCGTCCTGCTGGTGTTCGGCACCAAGCGCCTGACCAGTGGCGCCAAGGACCTCGGCTCGGCGGTCAAGGAATTCAAGAAGGGCATGCGCGACGAGGACAAGCCGAACGCGCAGCTGGGCGACGAGTCGCGCAGCCAGGACGCCTCGCGCACCGCGCAGGACGAGCACGACCGCACCCCTCGCTGATCCGGAGCGGTCGCGGTGTTTGATATCGGCTTCAGCGAACTGCTGGTGATCGCGGTGGTCGCCTTGGTGGTGCTCGGTCCCGAGCGCCTGCCCAAGGCGGCCCGCTTCGCCGGCCTGTGGGTGCGTCGTGCCCGCAATCAGTGGGATTCGGTGAAACAGGAACTGGAACGCGAACTGCAGGCCGAGGAGATCAAGCGGCAGATGCAGGACGTGCGCCAGGGCATGCAGGACACCGAGAACCAGCTGCGCGCCAGCGGCGAAGCGATCCGTCGCGAAGCGCAGGAGGCGCAGCAGCACGGCGATACGCTGGCGCAGGAGGTACGCGCACCGGTGCCTGCGGATCTGCCGCCGCATATGAGCGACCTGCCCCATGCCGATGCACCGGTACAGGAGAGCGTTGCTCCCGAGCCGACGCCGGCGACAACCCCTGAAGCCGGTGCGCCGCCGCCGCAGAGCACGGAGCGCCAGCCATGAGTGAACAGGATTTCGGCGAAAGCTCGCTGGTCGAGCATCTGGTGGAACTGCGCGGGCGGCTGGTGCGCGCGCTGCTTGGGCTGGGCGTGGTGCTGCTGGCGCTGCTGCCGTTCACCCAGAAACTGTACAACGCCCTGGCCGAACCGCTGGTCTCGCAGCTGCCCAACGGGCAGACGATGATCGCGACCAATCCGGCCGGTGCCTTCTTCGCGCCGTTGAAGCTGACCTTCTTCGTTGCCCTGTTCGTGGCGGTGCCGTGGCTGCTGTACCAGCTTTGGGCCTTCGTCGCGCCCGGTCTGTATGCGCGTGAGAAGCGCCTGGCGGTGCCGTTGCTGGTGTCGTCGGTACTGCTGTTCTACACCGGCTGCGCCTTCGCCTACTTCCTGGTGCTGCCGGCGGTGTTCCATTTCCTGACCACCTTCAGCCCGGACGTGATTGCGATCACTCCGGATGCGAATGCCTACCTGGATTTCGTGCTGGCGATCTTCTTCGCCTTCGGCGGCAGTTTCGAACTACCGGTGGCGATGGTGATCCTGGTGCTGCTGGGCTGGGTGACGCCGCAGCAGTTCAAGGAAGGCCGCGGCTACGCGATCGTCGGCATCTTCGTGCTGGCGGCAGTGTTGACCCCGCCGGACGTGGTCTCGCAGCTGATGCTGGCGATTCCGATGTGCCTGCTCTACGAGCTGGGCATCCACGCCGCACGCTGGCTGGTGCCGTCGTCGGCAGTGAAGAAGCCCGCTGCCTGAAAAAACAAAAGGGGACGGAGGGGATTAAGTCGTTTGTGCCACTGTGCCGCTAACGACTTAATCCCCTCCGTCCCCTTTTCTTGTCAGGCGTGGAAGATGTCGCTCGAGGTCGGGGTGGTCGGAATCGGCGGCGCTGCGCGGCTGCCGCGATGCACGAACATCTGTTTCCACGCGGCGTAGACCGCGCCGACATACAGCGGCATCAGCACCGTGGTCAGCACCAGCTGCGCGATGAAGGCCGCGGCCAGCGGGCCACCGATCAGCATCGCGATCTGGATCACGATCACGAACAGGATGTAGATGCAGAACGCGGCGATCAGGCCGAGCACGGCGAAAACGATCATCGCGCCGATGTTCTCGATGCAGCCTTGAAGGCTCAGGCGCAGCGCGTGCATGCCGCTCTGCTTGTCGAACACCACCAGCGCTGGCTGGGTGAACATCGCCAGCGACAGCGCGACCGCGCTCAGGAACACCAGCAGCATCCACAGCGCGATGCGCTTGGCGGGCAGGTTGGCGACCAGCGCCGCTGCATCGTCCGGCTTGATCTGCTGGCCACTGCGGCTGATCTCTTCCATCTTGGTCATGACCTCGCTGAAGGCGGTGAAGCCCTCGCGGCCGATCATCAGGAACAACAGTGCGCCCAGCAGCAGCACCGCCAGCACCTGGATCGCCAGCGGCACCAGCAGGTGGCTGACGCGGTGGTCGCGGATCGGCTGCAGCAGGTGCGAGGCCAGGCCCGGGCGGCCTTCGTCGATCTCACCCACGGCGTACAACATGCCGCCGAACATGATCGGCGAGATGGCCAGGGTCATCAGCTGTACGGCCATGCCGGCGGCGCCGGGAATCAGCGTCGACAACAGGGTGACCACCCAGCTCACCAGCAGCCAGGCCAGGCCGATCCGGGCCAGCTGCAGCGGCGCACGCCGATACAGCGAGAACGTATCCAGCAACCACTGGGCGCCCGCCGAGGCCGGCAGCTTGCGAATCTCTTTCATGGACATCCGGGAAAGACAGGAGGGGGCCGGGCGGTTGCCCGTGGCGCCGATTATCCCTGTTTTGCCGCCGGCTGGGCTGAAGACAGCCGCGCCTGGCGAACGAAGCGGCGCAGCAGCTGGCGGGCCAGCGGTGCGGCGCTGACCGCGCGCTCGATGCTGCGGGCACAGCCGCCGTGGCGCCCGATGCAGTCGGCGCGGGCGCGCACGTAGCCGCGCATGTGGTGGGTGGCGAACTCGGGATGGAACTGCACGCCCCAGGCCTGGCGTCCCCAACGGAAGGCGTGGCAGCCATCCAGCGGGGAGCGTGCCAGTACTTCGGCACCATCGGGCGCGCGCAGCACGGTCTGCAGGTGGGTGGCGTGGGCAGCGAAGTGCTGCGGCAGGCCCTGGAACAGCGGGTCCTGCGCCGCCTGCGGCTGCAGCTCCAGTTCGATCGTGCCGGACTCGCGCCCGGCCGGGTTGTAGGCCACTTCCCCGCCCAGCGCGTGCGCCAGCAGCTGGTGGCCGTAGCAGATGCCGAACACCGGCAGGTCGGCGTGGGCGGTCTGGCGCAGCCATGCGGCGCTGCGCTCGCTCCATTCGGCATGGTCGGTGACGAAGGCGGCCGAGCCGGTCACCAGCACGCCGGCGAAGGCATGCGGGTCGGGCAGGGCATCCCCGTGCTCGACATCGACCACCACCGTCTCGTGCTCTTCCAGCCCGGCGGCGACCCGGATCCAGTGCGGGAAGCGCCCGTAGCGGCGCAGTGACGGCACCGGGCGGCCGGTTTCAAGGATCAGGAACGGAGCTGGGTTCATCCGGGGGCGGCAGGACTGACAGGACTTCCTCGATTGTAGTCAGCCCCTGCGCCACCTTTTCAAGCCCGGCCTGGCGCAGGGTTCGCAGCCCTTCAGTCCGCGCGGCACGGGTGAAGCCAGCCAGATCCATGTCGGCGCGGATCTGCCCGCGCAGGCGCGAGCCCAATGGCAGCAACTCATACAGCCCGATGCGGCCGAGGAATCCGGTGCGCCGGCACTCCAGGCAGCCAACCGGCCGACAGGGCGTGGCGGCATCTGGATATGCGGCATGGCTATCAGCAAGCACCGCCCAGTCGGCAGCACCGAGGCTGTGCGGCTGCTTGCAGTGCGGGCACAGCGTGCGCACCAGGCGCTGGGCGAGGATGCCGTTGAGGGTGCTGGCCAGCAGGTAGTGCGGCACGCCCAGATCGAGCAGGCGGGTGACCGCCGACGGCGCGTCGTTGGTGTGCAGGGTGGACAGCACCAGGTGGCCGGTCAGCGAGGCCTGCACCGCCATCTGCGCGGTTTCCAGGTCGCGGATCTCGCCGATCATGATGATGTCCGGGTCCTGCCGCAGCAGGGTGCGCACGCCGCTGGCGAAATCCAGGTCGATGTTGGCCTGCACCTGCATCTGGTTGAATTCGGGCGCGATCATCTCGATCGGGTCCTCCACCGTGCAGACGTTCACGTCCGGCGTGGCCAGCCGCTTCAGCGTGGAATACAGGGTGGTGGTCTTGCCCGACCCGGTTGGGCCGGTGACCAGCACGATGCCATGCGGGCGCTCGACCAGTGCATTCCAGCCGGCGGCCTCCTGCGGGCTGAAACCGAGCTGGTCGATGCTCTTGAAGGCGGCATCGGGGTCGAAGATGCGCATCACGCACTTCTCGCCGAAGGCGGTGGGCATGGTCGACAGGCGCATCTCGACTTCGCGACCGCCCGGCGAGCGGGTCTTGATGCGGCCATCCTGCGGGCGCCGGCGTTCGGCCAGGTCCATGCGGCCGAGCACCTTGATGCGGCTGACCACCGCGGTCATCACTGCCGGTGGCACCTCGAACACCTTGTGCAGCACGCCATCGATGCGGAAGCGCATGCGCCCCATCTCGCGGCGAGGTTCCAGGTGGATGTCCGAGGCGCGCTGTTCGTAGGCGTACTGCAGCAGCCAATCGACGATATGCACGATGTGCTGGTCGTCGGCATTGACGTCGCCGGTGCGGCCCAGCTCGACCAGCTGCTCGAAGCTGGGCAGGGTGGTGCTGGCTTCGCCGCGGACGTCGCCGCGCGCGCCACGCACCGAGCGGGTCACCCCGTAGAACTCCATGGTGTAGCGGTGCAGGTCCAGCGGATTGACCACCGCCAGCTCGATGCTGCGGCGGGTCAGGTGCTGCAGGTCGCGGCGCCATTCCTGCACCAGCGGCTCGCTGGTGGCCACCAGCACCCGTTGGGCATCCACTGCCAGCGGCAGGAAGCGGTGGCGACGGGCATAGGCGTGGGAAACCAGCGCGGTGACGGCCGCGACGTCGACCCGGGTCGGATCGATGCGCAGGTAGCGGCTGCCGGTACGCCGGGCCAGCCATTCGGTCAGGCGCTCCAGGGTCAGTTCGCCACCGTCGCGGGCGGCCAGCTTGAGGTTGGACAGCAGCACCAGTGGGTGCACTTCACTGGCGTTGCGTGCGCCCTGTGCGGAAAACCGCATGCGCTCGCCCTCGTGCTCGGCGACCAGGCCGTCGGCCAGCAGCGCCGCACCCACCTGTTCGAAATGCAGGCGGCCCCACGGCAGCGGGACGCCGCCTGGCTCGCCGGGCGTGCCCACCGGCAGCCGATGTTCCATCTGCCTGCTCCTCCCGGGTACGGAATGCCCCGCAGGTCGGCCGTTATACTAGCGCACCCCCTTGCCGGCCAAGACTCGTACGCATGTCCGCGACCCCGACCGTTCCGATCACCTTCCAGGGCCTGATCCAGACCCTGAACCAGTTCTGGGCCCAGCAGGGCTGCGTGCTCATCCAGCCGCTCGACCTGGAGGTGGGCGCCGGTACCTTCCACCCGGCCACCTTCCTGCGTGCGATTGGTCCGGAAAGCTGGAACGCGGCCTACGTGCAGCCGTCGCGCCGCCCGACCGATGGCCGCTACGGCGAGAACCCGAACCGCCTGCAGCGCTACTACCAGTACCAGGTGGCGATGAAGCCGGCGCCGGACAACATCCAGCAGCTGTACCTGGATTCGCTGAAGGCGCTGGGCATCGACCCGCTGGTGCATGACCTGCGCTTCGTCGAGGACAACTGGGAATCGCCGACGCTGGGCGCCTGGGGCCTGGGTTGGGAAGTCTGGCTCAACGGCATGGAAGTGACCCAGTTCACCTACTTCCAGCAGGCCGGTGGCCTGGAGTGCCGCCCGGTGCTGGGCGAGATCACCTATGGTCTCGAGCGCCTGTGCATGTACCTGCAGAACTGCGACAACGTCTACGACCTGGTCTGGACCTACGGCCCGGACGGCCAGCCGGTGACCTACGGCGACGTCTACCACCAGAACGAGGTGGAGCAGAGCACCTACAACTTCGAATACGCCGACGTGGAAGAAATGTTCCACCGCTTCGACGCCTGCGAGCGCGAAGCGCAGAAGCTGGTCGAAGTGAACCTGCCGCTGCCGGCCTACGAGCAGGTGATGAAGGCCAGCCACACCTTCAACCTGCTCGATGCGCGCCGCGCGATCAGCGTGACCGAGCGCCAGCGCTACATCCTGCGCGTGCGCGCGCTGGCCCAGGCGGTGGCCAAGGCGTACTACGAGCAGCGCGAGAAGCTGGGCTTCCCGGGTGCGAAGAAGGCCTGACCGCCTTCCCGCACCGACCTGCTTTTCATCAACTACCCGGGGCGCCGGACGCGTTGCGCGCTGCGCCCCCACCACAGGATCGAACCGATGAGCCAACTGTCCCCCCTGCTGATCGAACTGGGCACCGAGGAGCTGCCGGTCAAGGCGCTGCCGGGCCTGGCCCAGGCGTTCTTCGACGGTGTCGTCGAAGGCCTGCGCAAGCGCGGCGTCGCGCTGGAACTGGGCGATGCGCGCCCGCTGTCGACTCCGCGCCGCCTGGCCGTGCTGCTGCCGGGCGTCGGCCTGGAGCAGCCGGAACAGCACAGCGAAGTGCTGGGCCCCTACCTGAACATCGCGCTGGACGCCGAAGGCCAGCCGACCAAGGCCCTGCAGGGCTTCGCCGCGAAGGCCGGGATCGACTGGACCGCGCTGGAGAAGACCACCGACAACAAGGGTGAGCGCTTCGTGCACCGCGCGGTGACCCCGGGCGCGAGCACCGCCAGCCTGCTGCCGGAGATCCTGCGCGAGGCGATTGCGGCGATGCCGATTCCCAAGCCGATGCGCTGGGGCGACCACGCCTGGGGCTTTGCCCGCCCGGCGCACTGGCTGGTGCTGCTGCACGGTGCCAACGTGGTCGAGGCCGAGCTGTTCGGCCTGCAGGCCGGCCGTGTCAGCCGTGGCCATCGTTTCCACCATGACCAGGCCGTGTCGCTGGCACAGCCGCAGGACTACGTTGAAGCCCTGCGCGCTGCGTTCGTGCTGGTCGACCCGAGCGAGCGCCGCGCGCGCATCGTCGCCGAGGTCGAGGCCGCTGCGGCCACGGCTGGCGGCAGCGCCCGCATCACCGAGGACAACCTGGAGCAGGTGGTGAACCTGGTCGAATGGCCGTCGGCGGTGCTGTGCAGCTTCGAACGCGCGTTCCTGGCGGTACCGCAGGAAGCGCTGATCGAGACGATGGAGATCAACCAGAAGTTCTTCCCGGTGCTGGATGACAGCGGCACGTTGACCGAGAAGTTCATCGGCATCGCCAACATCGAATCGAAGGACGTGGCCGAAGTGGCCAAGGGCTACGAGCGCGTGATCCGCCCGCGCTTCGCCGATGCCAAGTTCTTCTTCGACGAAGACCTGAAGCAGGGCCTGGTGTCGATGGGCGACGGCCTGAAAACGGTGACCTACCAGGCCAAGCTGGGCAGCGTGGCCGACAAGGTAGCGCGCGTGGCCGCGCTGGCCGCAGTGATCGCACCCCAGGTGGGCGCCGATCCGGCGCAGGCCAAGCGGGCTGCCGAGCTGGCCAAGAACGACCTGCAGTCGCGCATGGTCAACGAGTTCCCGGAACTGCAGGGCATCGCGGGCCGCCACTACGCCGTGGCCGGTGGTGAGCCGGAAGAGGTGGCGCTGGCCATCGACGAGGCCTACCAGCCGCGTTTCGGCGGCGATGACATCGCGCTGTCGCCGCTGGGCAAGGTGCTGGCGATCGCCGAGCGCGTGGACACGCTGGCCGGTGGTTTCGCCGCTGGCCTGAAGCCGACCGGCAACAAGGACCCGTTCGCGCTGCGCCGCAATGCGCTGGGCCTGGCCCGCACGATCATCGAAAGCGGCTTCGAGCTGGACCTGCGCGCGCTGCTGGCCAGCGCCAATGCCGGCCTGGCCGCGCGCAATGTGCAGGCCGACGTGGGCGAGCTGTACGACTTCATCCTCGACCGCCTGAAGGGCTACTACAGCGACAAGGGCGTGCCGGCCACGCACTTCAACGCCGTGGCCGAGCTGAAGCCGGCTTCGCTGTATGACTTCGATCGTCGCCTTGACGCAATTGGCACATTTGCCGCGTTGCCGGAAGCCGAAGCACTGGCTGCGGCCAACAAGCGCATCCGCAACATCCTGCGCAAGGCCGAAGGCGACATTCCGGCCCGGATCGACCCGGCGCTGCTGCAGGAAGATGCCGAACGCGCGCTGGCCGAAGCGGTCACTGCGGCCATCGATGACACCGGCGCCAGCCTGCACCAGAAGGACTATGTGGCCGTGCTGGCACGCCTGGCGCGCCTGCGTCCGCAGGTCGATGCGTTCTTCGACGGGGTGATGGTCAATGCGGACGATCTGGCGCTGCGTGGCAATCGCCTTGCGCTGCTGACGATGCTGGGCGAGCGCCTGGGCAAGGTCGCGGCGATCGAGCATCTGTCGAGTTGAGATGTAGTGCCAAGCAAGCTTGGCACCCACCGGTAGTGCCGGCCGCTGGCCGGCATTGCCCCCGCGCACCGGATCGCCGGCGGATGTCCATCGGGGTCATTGCCGGCATCGGGCACGATGCCGGCATCCTCGCCTGCGATCACGATGATCGCCACAAAGGCGCGTATTTTGACCGCAACTTAACAACCGATCCCCAATGACGTGATGCATTTCGCATCGTCACCTTCGGTCGGTATGCTGTGCCGCATGCAGCCAAAGAAATACGCCCTGCCGCTGATGGTCCTGTCGCTGGCCGCCACCACCGTGGCCCACGCGCGCGGCACCATCGACAAGGTGGACATCAAGGGATTGGACAAGGGCGACGACGCCGCAATCATCGAGAACATCCAGGAATCGCTGTCGCTGTACGACACGATCGGCAAGGAGCAGGGCGAATCGCGCCTGGAGTACCTGCTGTCACAGGCCGAGCGGCAGACCCGCCAGGCGCTGGAGCCGTTCGGGTACTACAACCCGGTGATCAAGGTCGAGGCGCCGCGCGAGGACGAGCACGTGCGCGTGCTGATCCATGTCGACAAGGGCACCCCGGTGACCGTGCGCCGCGAGCACATCGACATCACCGGCCCGGCGATCTACGACCAGTACCTGCAGGATGACCTGGCCGCGTTCAAGCCGCGCAAGGGCCAGCGCTTCGAGCACACCCAGTACGAAGCCAGCAAGATCACCATCACCCGGCGATTGGCCGAGCGTGGCTACTTCGATGCTGACTACACCCAGCGCCAGGTGCAGATCACACGTGCCGACAATGCCGCCGACATCGATCTGACCTGGGACAGCGGCCGCCGCTACAACATGGGCCCGGTGCGCTTCGAGCAGGACTACTTCGTCGACAAGCTGTTCGATCCGCTGGTGTACTGGGACCAGGGCAGCTACTACCACGAGGGCAAGCTGGACCGCCTGCGGCAATCGCTGACCAAGCTGGACTACTTCAGCGTGATCGATATCCAGCCGCGCCCGGACCAGGCCGACGAGAACGGCGATGTGCCGGTGGACGTGAAGCTGACCCGGGCCAAGCGCACCATCTACACCGCCGGCCTGAGCTACGGCAGCGAGAGCGGCCCGGGTGTGCGCGGTGGCATCGAGCGGCGGTTCCTGAACAACCGCGGCCACAAGATGAACACGCAGCTGGACTATGCGCAGAAGCGCAAGAGTCTGGTCACCAGCTACCGCATTCCGGCCTTCAACTGGCTCGACGGCTGGTACACCTTCGCCGCCAGCGCGTATGACGAGCAGACCGACTACATCGACCTGCGCAACTTCAAGCTGATCGCCAGCCGCAGCGGCGAGATCAACGAGCACTGGACTGCGATCGCCTCGGTCAACGCGCTGCGCGAGCGCTGGCGCTATGCCTCCGGCACTGAATTCACCGACGCCGTCTACAACACCTCGACGCTGGTCTACCCGCAGATGGTTGCCGACTACGTCAACGTCGACGACCAGATGTTCCCGCGCAAGGGCATCAGCGGTACCGCGACGATGCGCGCCGGCGTCGAGGGTGCCGGCTCGGACACCAGCTTCGTGCAGGCCAATGCGGTGCTGCGCTGGTACATCCCGGTGGGTGAAAGCAATCGCCTGATCCTGCGCGGCGAAGGGGGCACCACCTGGACCAGCGACCTGGTGGCGATGCCACCGAGCCTGCGCTACTTCGCCGGCGGCGACCGCAGCATCCGTGGCTACGCCTACCGTGAGGTCGGCCCGCGGACGCCAGCGCCGGACAAGTACGCGCTGGGCGCCAAGAACCTGGTGATCGGTTCGGCCGAATACGAGCACTACTTCAATGGCGGCCCCTGGGGCGCGGCGGTGTTCGTCGATACCGGCAGTGCCTTCGACAACACCATCGACCTGCATACCGGCGTTGGCTTCGGCGTGCGCTGGAAATCGCCGGTGGGCCCGGTGCGCATCGACGTCGCGCACGGCCTGAACAACCCGGATTCGCAGTTCCAGCTGTACCTGAACATCGGAGCTGACCTGTGAGCACGCCCGCACCGACCCCGAACACACCGTTGCCGCGCGTGCGCTTCTATCGCCGTCGCCGCTTCTGGGCCTGGTCCGGCATCGGCGTGATCGGCCTGGTGCTGCTGGCCCTGCTGGCGGTGTACTGGCTGCTGCAGACCGTGGCCGGCCGTGATGTGCTGCTGGCTCAGGTGGTGGCCCGCCTGCCGGTGGGTGCCAGCTTCACCTGGGACAAGGTGGACGGCCCGGTAGCCGGTCCGCTGACCCTGTACAACGTCGATTTCCGCTACAACGACATCCACTTCCACGCCGAGCGTGCGCACCTGGAGCCGGACCTGCGCCCGCTGCTGGGTCGCAAGCTGCTGCTGGACAAGCTGGAGCTGACCAACGCGACGTTGAACCTGGCCAAGAGCGATGAGCCGTTCAAGCTGCCGTCGTGGCCCGATTCGTTGCCGCAGATCGAGATGCCGCTGGCAATCCAGGCCGATGCCATCGCCATCGACGGCTTCCGCATCAGCCAGGCCAACGAGCCGGTGATCGACATCAGCCGCGTGCGCGGCGGTATCGAGATCGCCAACGGCGAGTTCCAGGCACACAAGTTGGTCGTGGATAGTGACATGGGCAATTTCACTGCCCAGGGCCGTTACATTCCGACCAAGGACTACGACACCGACGTGACGGTGACGGCGGTGCTGCCGGCACCGCGTGGGCGCACGGCCGCCACGGTGGGCCTGGTCGCCCGCGGTGATATTTCGCACATGGAAGTGGCGGTGGCCGGGCGTGCCCCGAAGCCGCTGCACGCGATGCTGGTGTTCGATGGCCGCACCGACCCGACCTGGAACGCCACGGTACGCAGCGACGAACTGGATCTGGCGCTGCTGTCGCCGGCACTGGCCAGCTCGGCGATCGCCCCGCTGGCGCTGGATTTCACTGCCGCTGGCAAGGGCGGCAACGCCAACCTGCGTGGCAAGGTGAAGCAGGGCGATCAGGAACTGGAACTGGCACCGTCGGTAGTGTCATTGCAGGACCAGGTGCTGAAGGTTTCGCCGCTGCTGCTGAAGGGCCTCGGTGGCGAAGCCCGCCTGGAGGGCACCGCCGATTTCAGCCAGGAAGACCAGCAGAAGCTCAATTTCTCGGTGGTCGCGCGTGACCTGACCTATGTGCCGGCGCCCGATCCGAACACCGCCGGCAGCGCACCGGTGCCGGTGACCCTGAAGGAAGCACGCTTCGGCCTGGCCGGTACCCTGAAGGCCTGGGCGGCGATCGGCCGCGCCGAGGTCGAGCGCGATGCGCAGAAGGCGCAGCTGCACTTCGATGTGCGCGGCAATGACCAGGCGGCTTCGATCCACCAGCTGCGGGCGCAGACGCCAGGTGGCCAGCTGCAGGTGGAAGGCCAGGTGGCCTGGGCTCCGCAGCTGGACTGGGACGCCAAGGCTACGCTGAACGACTTCGACCCCGGCTACTTCGTGCCGGGTTGGAATGGTCGCCTGTCCGGCAACCTGGCATCCAAGGGCCGTCAGCTGCCGCCGCCGGCCAATGCCGCACCGGGCACCGTCGGTACGCTGGAAGCCACGGTGGACCTGCCCTCGCTGAAGGGCATGCTGCGCCAGCGCAACCTCGACGCACAGGGCAAGTTTGCGCTGCAGGGCGCGCAGGGCCAGGGCGACCTGAAGCTGTCGCTGGGCAGCAGCCGGGTGACCGCGTCGGGCAAGGTCGGAGATCGCCTCGACATCGATGCGCGTTTCGAGCCGTTGCAGTTGAGCGACCTGCTGCCGGGCGCTGACGGCGGCCTGCGCGGCCAGGTGCAGGTGAAGGGCCCGCGTGATGCGCCGGACATCACCTCCGACCTGGTCGGCAACAACCTCAACTGGGATGGCTACGGCGCCGAGAGCGTGAGCATCAAGGGCAACCTGCCCTGGCGCGGCGACAGCGGCACGCTGGCGGTGCAGGGCCAGCAGGTCAACGCCGGCATGCTGCTGGAGCGGCTGAACATCGACGCGCAGGGCAGTGTGTCCAACCTGCGCCTGGCTGCGCAGACCCGCAACGAGATGGGCGCGGTCGAGCTGCAAGGCAGCGTGCGCCAGCAGGGCGCGCAGTGGCGTGGCGAGCTGGCGTCGCTGCGCATCGCACCGGTGAAGGGCGATGCCTGGTCGCTGCGTGCACCGGCGGCGTTCGCGATCAACGGCAGCACCTACACCTTGTCCGAAACCTGCCTGGCCGCCGCCAGCAGCGGCGCGCTGTGCGCACAGGCCAACTGGCCGCGCGAGGGCCTGGTGGTGCGCAGTGATGCGCTGCCGCTGGCGCTGGTACAGCCGTGGCTGCCGCCGCAGTCCGGCCGCCGCATCTACCTGCGCGGCGATGTCAGCCTGGACGCGCAGATCCGCCCGCGTGGCAACGCCTGGGAAGGCCATGTTGAAGTGCGCTCGAAGGAAGGCGGCGTGCGCCTGGGCGAGAGCCGCAACACGGTGGGCGATGCCACCCGTGGCGAGCTGGTCCGCTATGACCAGTTCTCGCTGAAGCTCGACATGACCCCGGCCAGCATCAAGGGCTACCTGGGCATGGGCTTCCAGGGCAACGGCTTCGTCGACGCGAAGATGCAGACCGGCTGGGAAGCCAGTGCACCGCTGAACGGCGAGCTCTACCTCAACATGTCGCGGCTGTACTGGCTGGAGCTGTTCTCACCGGACATCGTGCGACCGACCGGCCTGATCGAAGGCCACGTCAGCCTGCGCGGTACGCGTGGCCAGCCGTCGCTGGGGGGTGACGCGCAGCTGAGCAACTTCAAGGGCGAATTCCCGGCGCTGGGCCTGACCTTCGACCAGGGCAAGGGCAGCTTCGTCGCCCAGCCCGACGGTTCGGCCAAGATCACCGCGCAGGCCAACTCCGGCCAGGGCACGCTGTACGTGGATGGCGGCCTGTCCTGGTTCGGCGATGCACAGCCGTTGCAGCTGAAGATCCACGGCGAGAACGTGCTGCTGTCCAACACCAGCGAACTGCGCATCGTCGCCAACCCCAACCTCGACTTCACCCTGGCCAAGGCGGCGATGGAGCTGCGCGGCACCGTGCACGTGCCCGAGGCCGACATCGACCTCGAGCGCCTGGACCGCGGCACCTCGGTGTCCGAAGACGTGGTGGTGCTCGACCCGGCCGATCCGGAAGAGTCGCGCACCTCGCCGCTGGACATGGACCTGACGGTCAGCCTCGGCGACAAGGTGAAGATGACCGGCTTCGGCCTGAAGGGCGCACTGACCGGCAAGATGCAGGTCTGGGCCAAGCCCGGCCGCGAGATGACCGCCAACGGTGGCCTGGAAGTGAGTGGCCGCTACAAGGCCTATGGACAGGACCTGACCATCACCCGCGGCAACCTCACCTGGAACTACAACGCGGTGTCGGACCCGCGCATCAACATCCGTGCCGAGCGCCGGATCGGTGATGTCACCGCCGGCATCGACGTGACCGGGCGTGCGCAGCAGCCGCGTGCCGACGTGTGGTCCGATCCGGCGATGTCGCAGTCCGAAGCGCTGGCCTACCTGGTGCTCGGCCGTAGCCTGACCGGTGCCAGCAGCGACCAGACCCAGCAGGTCAACGCGGCTTCGGCGGCACTCTCGGCCGGCAGCGGTCTGCTGGCCTCGCAGCTGGGCGCCAAGCTGGGCCTGGACGATGCCGGCGTGAGCCAGTCGCGCGCGCTGGGTGGCTCGGTGATCGGCGTCGGCAAGTACATCTCGCCCAAGCTGTACGTCGGCTACGGCGTGTCGCTGGTCGGTGCCGGTTCGGTGATCACGCTGAAGTACCTGCTGCGTCGCGGCTTCGACGTGGAAGTGGAGTCGAGCACGGTGGAAAACCGTGGGTCGATCAACTGGCGAAGGGAGAAGTAGAGCCACACCATGCGTGGCTGCGGTTCCGGTCCGGGTAGTTGCCAACCTCGGTTGGCACCCCGGCCGATGCAAGCCATGCACACGCCATCACTGATTGGACCAGCGCAGCTGGCCGCGATGCGCGTGCAGGTCCTTGCCCCAGTAGACCAGTGCCACCACCAACGCGGGCACGATCAGCAGGATGGCGATCATCAGGCCTGCGCCGGCGGCGTCCACCCCGGCCGGCGCACAACGCTGCACGAAGCGCTGGCGGGCCATGCGCAGCACCACGGCGCTGGCCACGAGCAGCAGGATCAGCGCTGTGAACGGAATCCCGCTTGTCGCGCGCAGCACAAGGTGGAACGCACCCATCACCGTCGCGACTGCCAGCGGAATGGTCAGGATGCGCAACCCCGGCAGGACGGTTGCCGCGTGCTCCGGCAGTGACTGCCAACGGATGATTGCGCGCATCGCACTGGACGTCAGCCACAGGCCCGGGGCCAGCAGCACGGCAATGGCGATGATCAGCACCGCGCGCTGGCCACCGCCCAGCGAGCCATCGGCCGAGGCGGGCAACGGCCAGCTGGCGACCACACCCCAAGTGCAGATCAGACCGAGGACCAACGCGATCAATAGCGCGCGCAGGCCGCTGGCCTGCCAGTGGATGG
>DQIG01000058.1:3397-16056 GCA_003525885.1 Stenotrophomonas sp. | reverse complement strand
CTGGCCTGCCAGTGGATGGCGTCGCCCTCACGCCCGAAGCGCGACCAGAACGCCACCTGTCCTGCGTCCAGGCCGGGTGGCAGGCGCAGGTCGTGCCAGTAACCCAGCGCCGCCAGCAGGCTGATCGCCTGGTGCCCGCGCGACGGCTGCAGGGTGCTCAGCAGGTTGCGCCATGCCGGGCGATGCTCGCGCAGGCTGGGAAGCACATCGCTGCCGGGGACCAGCAGTGTTTCGCTGATGCCCAGGTAGCGGGCCGCCAGCACCTGCGCTCCTGCGGGTGACAGCAGCCAATGTTGCTCGCAGCGGCGTGCCACCGCATCCAGCCAGTGCATATCCATGCCCAGTACCGGGTCATCCCAGCCGAAACATTCACTGAGCGTGTCGAAGGTGGGGCGCGGCAGGGCCGGTTCGTGCGTGACCAGCTGCTGCAGCATGGCGTGGCCGATGTGCTGCTTGCCCTGCAGTGACCACAGATGGGGTTGCTGCTGAAGCGCCTGCTGCAGCAACGCCGCATCGCCCTGGCCGGCCACCGCCAGCAGCTGTGCGGCGACGGCATCATGGTCCACCCCGTCCATGGACGCATGCGTCGGGCTGTCTGCCGCAGGCAGCGCTGCATCCCCGGCCAGCTGCGCCAACGCGGACTGATAGGCTTCGTGCAGCCGCTGGAACGCCACCGGATCATCCTCGGGCCGGGTGACCCGCAGCTGCCTTGCCTACGCGCGCTTGATGGTGCGCTCGTCGGCGCCGGCATCCAGGCCGAGCAGCTCCATCCAATCAGTCATGGCTGGCGGCGCCACACCTGGGTCCAAGCATCGCGTGCCCACAACGCCAGCGCGGCGATCACGGGCAGTTCGGCGTAGGTCATGGCCAGAACGAGCAGCTTCAGGAACGGCACCACCGACAGCAGCAGCCAGCCGTTGAAAAGGATCTGCAGTTGGCTGCGCCGCCACCAGCGCCACACCGCCAGGCCCAGCACCGGCCAGGCCAGCAGGGTGCCGGCGGTGCGCAGATCCAGCCCGTGGATGAGCACGATGGCAACGATCGCCAACAGCGGAATCGGCAGCAGTGCTGCGAGTGGTGATCGATACGGTTGCTCGTCCTGGACCTGCCAGTGCAGGAAGGTCTGCACAGCGGGTGCGACAGCGCCCAGCAGTACCATCCCCAGTGCGGCATACAGCGCAACGCGTGCATAGGTGGCCAACGGATGGATGCCTGCAACGCCGTCACCGGTGGCCATCTGGCCCGACAGGCCTACCGCCAGCACCAGCAGCGCGGCGATCACCGCGCACGCGGCACCGCGCAGCAGGCCCTGCAGGAACCGCTCGCGGTTCAAGCGGTGCATCGCACCGATTTCGCGCCAGAACACGACCTGGCGCACCAGCAGCGGTGCTGGGACCGGTGTGGCGTCATCGATGCCCAGTGCATCCAGGGTCCGGTTGAGGTCGCGCCCGCGCTGGGGAGGCAAGGAGGTGAGCAGTGACTGCCAGTGATTCCAGGGACGCGACAGCCAGGCCATGTGATCGCGGGCCGCTGCGGGCGGGTTGGGCTGTCCGCAGCGCTGCAGCAGTTCGGCCAGGCGAGGGTGATTGCCCGGCTGCACCACCCAGCGGCGGTGCATCTGCATGCGCTGTGCGTCCAGGGCGTAGGGGTCCACGTTGCTGCCGATCTCGTCCCAACCGAACACTTCGGCCAGCAGATCGAGGTTGTCGGCCTGCACAGACTCCTCGCTGGAGAACAGTGCCTCCAGCAGAGCGTCACCGATCCGCATCTTCCACTGCAGCGACCACAGTTCCGGCTGCTGCGCCAACCAGGCCTGCAGCGCTTCCGGTTCCTGCCGTATGGCCTCAGCCAGGATACGACCGGCGATGGCCTCCACGTCCAGTATCGGGGTGGCCTGCACGCGGTCGTGCGGGTGTGAACCGGCCACCGGTGGTGGCGCTGGGGCCGCTGCCTCGAACACCGGCGCGTGGGGTTGCAGCGGCGTGTCCGGTGTGCTGCTGGACCAAGCTGCGTCCACGGGGTCGCGATCCTTCGCCCACGCCAGTGCGTCCTGGTAGGCCTCGTGCAGGTGCTGGAAGGCGACCGGATCGTCCTCCGGGCGCGTCACCCGCAGGCGCCGCGCGTAGGCCCGCTTGATCGCGCGTTCGTCGGCATCCGCGTCCAGCTCCAGCAGCTCCAGACCCCAGCTCATGCATCGCGCTCCAGCATGTCCAGCGCCTGGGACAGTTCGCGGCGCTGCTGCTCGATGTGGTGCAGGTCCTGGCCGTCCAGCGCGTGGCGGAACTGCATCAGCCAGCCCTGCAGCGTGTCACGGTGATGAATGAACTCCTCGTACAGGCGCTCGGCGCGCGCCACCACGGCCAGGTTCTGCTGGGTGTCGCGCGGATGGATCTTCAGGCTCTGCAGGGCGGCCAGGCGCTGCTGGATCTCGTCGGGCGACAGCAGGCCCGGGTTCTGTTCCAGGATCAGCTCATGACGCAGGCCACTGGCCTCTTCGGTGACTTCCACCTGCAGCAGGCCGTTGATGTCGTAGGTGAAACGGGTGGTGACGCCGCGCTCCTCCATTGGCCCGCGATGGGTCAGCGGCACGCGCAGCTCACCCAGCTTGATGTTGCGGTCCACGGTCGGGCTTTCGCCCTGGTAGATGTCGATCATGACTTCGCGCTGGTTCTCCTGGATGGGGAAGAACCGATCCTCGCGGCTGACCGGCACCACGCTGTTGCGCTGGATGATGGGATGGAAATAGCCGCTGCGCGACTGCCCATCGGCGCCGAGGCGCGACACCTGGGTACCCAGCGTGTAGGGGCAGACATCGGTCAGCACCACTTCGCGCAGGGCCTCGTTGCGTCCCTTCAGGCCGGCGGCGACGGTGGCACCCAGGGCGATGGCATGGTCCGGGTGGATATGGCGCAGCGGCAGGCGGCCGAACATGCGGGTGACCAGGCGGCTGACCATCGGCATGCGTACCGCACCGCCCACCAGCACGATGTCGTCCAGCGCGTCTGGCTGCAGCCGTGCATCGCGGATGGCGCGCTCGATCGGCCCGCGCATGCGCTGCAGCAGTGGATCGCAGAGCCGGGCAAATCCCGCCTCATCCAGTTCCCAGCGCAGCTGTCGTTCACCCAGGGAGAGCTCCAGCGTGCTGCTGCCGCTGTTGCTCAGTTCACGCTTGAAGAATTCCAGATGGCGCAGCAGCTGTGCCCTTTCACTGTCGGCCAGCGTGCCCAGGTCCAGGCGCTGGTCGGCCAGCAGGGCGTCCAGCAGTACGCGTGAGAAATCCTCGCCTCCCAGGAAGTTGTCACCGGCACTGGCATGCACTTCGATCACGCCGTCGAACAGTTCCAGGATCGACACGTCGAAGGTGCCGCCGCCCAGGTCCAGCACCAGCACCCGGCCTTCGCCCTCGCGCTGCTGCAGGCCATAGGCCAGCGCGGCTGCGGTGGGCTCGTTGATCAGGCGCTCCACGCGGATGCCGGCCAGTTCGCCGGCCGAGCGCGTGGCCTTGCGCTGCGCATCGGAGAAGTACGCCGGCACGCTGATCACCGCCTCTTCCACCTTCTGCCCCAGGGCGGCCTCGGCGTCGGCCAGCAGCGAGCGCAGCACCAGTGCCGACAGTTCCTCGGGGCGAAAGCTGCGGTCGCCCAGGCGGGTCTGGCGGTCGGTGCCCATCCAGCGCTTGAAGTTCGCCACGCTGTGCGCCGGATGGCTGACCAGGCGGTCTCGTGCCGGCTGCCCGACCAGCACCGCGCCATCGGCCAGGCTGACCACCGAGGGCGTCAGCAGCTCCCCGTGTGCATTGGGGAACAGTCGACCGCCTCCCGCCTCGTAGATGCCCACCAGCGAATGGGTGGTGCCAAGGTCGATACCGACGATCATGCTGCTTCCCTGACTGCATGTGATGGAGCACCGATTGTAGGCCGGTAACCTGGCCGATGAACGCACCACTCCCAACCATCGGCCGTTGCCCCATCCGGCCCCAGCGGCTATGGTCCCGGGCTGTTCTGTCGTACCGGATTGCCTCATGTCACCACGCAAAGCCCTTCCCACCGCCCTGGCTCTGGGCCTGACCCTCGCCGCCGGCGCGCATGCCGATGAAGGCATGTGGATGCCGACCCAGCTGCCGGAACTGGCCAAGCCGCTGCAGGCCGCAGGTTTCAAGGGCAATCCGGCCGACCTGGCCAACGTCACCGCACCGCCTTTGAGCGCCGTGGTGCGTGCCGGCGGCGGCACCGGCTCGTTCGTGTCCGCCGACGGCCTGTTGCTGACCAACCACCACGTGGCGATGGGCGTGATCCAGTACAACAGCTCGCCCGAGCACGACCTGATCAATGGTGGCTTCATCGCCAACGGCCGTGCCGACGAGCGCCCGGCCAACCCGGACTTCCGCGTGCTGGTCACCGTCGGCTTCGACAAGGTGACCGACCAGGTGCTCGCGCAGGCCCGTGGCAAGACCGGCCGTGCCTACTTCGATGCCGTGGACGCGGCCAGCAAGCAGATCGTGGCCGAGTGCGAGAAGGACGGCAGCGTGCGCTGCTCGGTGGCCAACATGTACTACGGCACCGACTTCTACCGCATCGCCCAGCTGGAACTGAGCGACGTGCGCCTGGTGTACGCGCCGCCGCGTGCGATCGGCAACTACGGCGATGAGATCGACAACTTCATGTGGCCGCGCCACACCGGCGACTTCACCCTGCTGCGCGCCTATGTCGGCAAGGACGGCAAGCCGGCCGCCTATAGCAAGGACAACGTGCCCTACCAGGCGCCGGCACACCTGCAGATGTCGGTGGAAGGCCCGAAGGAAGGCGACTACGCGATGCTGGCCGGCTACCCGGGCATCACCTACCGCCACCGTACCGCTGCCGAATTCGCCGGCCAGATCGATGCCGTGCTGCCGCGCCGGGTGTCGGTGTTCCAGCAGATGATCGACACCATCGAGGCCGCCAGTGCCAAGGACGCGCAGGCGCGCACCCGCTACGCATCGCAGCTGCAGTCGCTGAAGAACAACCGCAAGCGCGCCGCCGGCGAGCTGGAAGGCCTGCTGCGCAGCGACGCCAAGGCCCAGCGTGCCGCCGACGAGACGGCGATGCTGGCTGCCACCGACCGCAAGTACCAGGGCGACATCAAGGCGCTGCTGACCAACCTGTCGCAGGGCGCGGCGGTGGGCGAGCGTGACCTGCTGCTGGAGCAGATGGCCGCGCAGAGCCAGCTGCTGCGCTCGGCGCTGCTGCTGGAACGCCTGCGCATCGAATCGGCCAAGCCGGACGCGCAGCGCGAGAGCGGCTACCAGCAGCGCGACCAGGCGATGATCGAAGGCGTGCTCAAGCAGGTCCAGCGCCGTTACGCGCCGGACGTCGAGAAGGCGCTGCTGACCACCCTGCTGACGCGCTACCAGCAGCTGCCGGACGCGCAGCGCGTGGCCGAGTTCGACACGACCTTTGGTCGTACCCCGCAACAGCTGGCCCAGGCGCTGGACACCCTGTATGCGGGAACCCAGCTGGGTGAGGAGGCACAGCGCCTGTCGCGCTTCGCTGCTGCCCGCGAAGGCAAGGCACTGGCCGCCGATCCGCTGATCTCCGTTGCCGGCCCGCTGGTGGCCGCGCAGCTTCGCATCGAGAACGAGAGCAAGACCCGCGAAGGCGAGCAGTTGCGCCTGCGCCCGGCGTACATGCAGGCGTTGTTCGCCTGGCGTGCCAAGCAGGGCCGTGCCGTGTACCCGGACGCCAACCGCACCCTCCGCATCAGCTACGGCAGGGTCGAGGCGCTGCACCCGCGCGATGGCGTGACGTACTCGCCGGTGACCACCGTGGCCGGTATCGTCGAGAAGAACACCAACGCCTATCCGTTCGATGCACCCAAGCCGCTGCTGGCAGCGATCGCCAAGGGTGACTTCGGCAGCACCGCCGATCCGGCGCTGAAGACCCAGACGGTCAACTTCCTGACCAACCTGGACACCACCGGCGGCAACTCCGGCTCGCCGGTGCTCAACGCCAAGGGCGAACTGATCGGCCTGAACTTCGACAGCAACTGGGAGTCGGTCAGCGCCAGCTGGTGGTTCGACCCGCGCTACAAGCGTGCCGTGCACGTGGACATGCGCTACCTGCGCTGGCTGCTGGCCAAGGTCTACCCTGCGCCCGAGCTGCTGAAGGAAATGGGCGTGCCGGCGGAATAAGGCCGGTTGCTGGTGGGTGCCCACCGTTGGTGGGCACGGACGCATCTGTCACGACCAACGGTCGTGACCCACCGTGATGACCTACCCTCACGACCAACGGTCGTGATCTACTGGCCCCTCCTCCGACGGAAACGCGCGCGTGGTCTCCAGCTGGATCCTGCTGCTGGTCTCGGTTGCCTATGCCGCGCTGCTGTTCGGCGTGGCGTGGTGGGGCGACCGTCGGCCGATGTACCCCGACCGGCCGTGGCTGCGACCGGTGGTCTACAGCCTGGCGCTGGCCGTGTACTGCTCGTCGTGGACCTTCTACGGCGCGGTGGGTACCGCCGTGCGCAACGGCATCGGCTATCTGCCGATCTACATCGGCCCGTTGCTGCTGCTGCTGTTCGGCTGGCGCATCATCGAGCGCCTGGCGCTGATCGCACGCAGCCAGAACGTGGTCTCCATCGCCGATTTCATCTCCTCGCGCTTCGGCCGCTCGCGGCGGCTGGCGGCGCTGGTGGCGATCATCGCGCTGATCGGCATCATTCCGTACCTGGCGCTGCAGTACAAAGCAGTGGCGATGAGCCTGCAGGTGCTGACCGGCAACACCGGCCCGACTGGCTTCTTCACCGATCCGGCGCTGTACGTGGCGCTGCTGATGGCGCTGTTCGCCACCCTGTTTGGTACCCGCCAGGTCGATGCCACCGAGCACCACCACGGCATGATGCTGGCCATTGCCTTCGAATCGGTGATCAAGCTGCTGGCGATGCTGGCCGTGGGCGTGTTCGCCTACCTGTGGCTGAGCAACCGCACCGATGCAGTGGTCGAGTCGGTGCATACGCTGTTCACCGGCCTGCCGCCGGTGGGCTTCATCTCGCAGACCCTGCTCAGTTTCCTCGCCATCATCTGCCTGCCGCGCCAGTTCCACGTGGCTGTGGTCGAGTGCGGTGATGTGCGCGACGTGCGTCGCGCGCGCTGGATGTTCGGTGGCTACCTGGTGCTGATTTCGGGCATGGTGCTGCCGATCGCCACTGCGGGCGTGACCCTGTTCGGCGCCGGCGGCAGCGTCGCCGATGATTCGATGGTACTGGCCCTGCCGCTCGCCGAAGGTCGCAACGCGCTGGCGCTGATCGCCTATGTGGGCGGCTTCTCGGCGGCCACCGGCATGGTCATTGTCTCGTCCATCGCGCTGGCCACCATGGTCAGCAACGATCTGGTGATGCCGGTGCTGCTGCGCCGGAGCGGCGACCACCAGGAAGCGGCAGACGTCGCCTCGCGCGTGCTGTGGATCCGCCGCCTGGCGATCCTGCTGCTGGCGCTGATGGCTTACAGCTACTACCGCACCAGCAGCAACGACAGCACGCTGGCCTCGTACGGCCTGATGGCGTTCGCGGCGGTGGCGCAGTTCGCGCCCGGCCTGATCGGCGGCCTGTACTGGCGCGGCGCCAGCCGCCGTGGCGTCGAAGTGGGCATGCTGCTGGGCTTCGCTACCTGGCTGTACACCCTGCTGCTGCCGGCGATGACCATGGCCGGCTGGGTCGATGCTGGCTGGGTGCAGCATGGCCCGTTCGGCATCGAGTGGCTGCGCCCGCAGCAGCTGTTCGGCATGACCGGCTGGGACCCGCTGACCCACGGCACCTTCTGGTCGCTGCTGGTCAATGCGGCAACGATGATGCTGGTGTCCGCGCGCTGGCGCCCCGGCGTGGACGAGCGCCTGCGTGCCGCGCCGTTCCTCGACCCCTATGCCGAGCGCCCGTCGGTGGCCGGTGGCTGGCCCGGCCACGTGCACGTGGGCGACCTGCTGGCGCTGGCTTCACGCGTGGTCGGCGAACGCCATGCGCGGCGTTCGTTCTTCGAGCAGGCACAGTCGCTGGGCCGCGAGCTGCAATCCTCGGCGCCTGCGGACCGACCGTGGGTACAGTTCACCGAGCGCCTGCTGGCCGCATCGATTGGTGCGGCATCGGCGCGCCTGCTGCTGACCAGCCTGTTGCGTGGCTCGGGCATGGACCTGGGTGAAGTGGTGGCGGTGCTGGACGAAGCCGGGCAGGAGCTGCGCTTCAACCGCGAGATCCTGTCGACTACGCTGGAGAACATCAGCGCGGGCGTCAGCGTGGTTGATCCGGACATGCGCCTGACCGCATGGAACCGCCGCTACCAGGATATGTTCGGATACCCCGACGGCATGCTCTACGTGGGCCGCCCGGTGGCCGACCTGATCCGCTACAACGCCGAGCGTGGCGAGCTGGGCGAGGGTGACATCGAAGTGCAGATCAACCGCCGCATCGGCTACATGCGTGCCGGTTCGCCGCACGTGTTCGAGCGCACCCGCAGCGACGGCAAGGTGATCGAGATGCGGGGGCAGGCGCTGCCCGGCGGCGGTTACGTAACCAGTTACAACGACATTACCGACTACAAACACGCGGAAAAAGCACTGCTGGAAGCCAACGAGACGCTGGAACAGCGCGTGGCCGAGCGCTCCCACGAGGCCGAGGTCGCGCAGCAGTCGAAGACGCGCTTCCTGGCGGCAATCAGCCATGACGTGCTGCAGCCGTTGAATGCCGCGCGCCTGTTCGCTTCTGCGCTGCGCGACAGCGATCACGTGAGCGACGAGCAGAAGCACCTGGCCGAACGCGTGGATGCCTCGTTGCGTGCCGCCGAAGAGCTGCTCGATGGCCTGCTGGATGTGTCGCGGCTGGATGCCGGCGGCCTGCACCCGGTGATCGGCGAGTTCGACGTGAGCGCGCTGATGCGCGAACTGGCCGCGCAATACACCCCGGTCGCCGCCGGCCGTGGCCTGCGCCTGGACCTGTTCGCACGCCCGGCATGGGTGCGCAGTGACCGCCGCCTGCTGCGCCGCGTGCTGCAGAACTTCCTGGCCAACGCGCTGCGCTACACCCGCCAGGGCCGCATCGTGCTGGCCGTGCGCCAGCGCGGCGACGAAGTGGAACTGCAGGTGTGGGATACCGGTCCCGGCATTCCCGAGCACCACATGCGGCAGATCTTCGATGAGTTCCACCGCTACCAGCAGCCGTTCGATTGGGGCGAGCAGGGCTTGGGCCTGGGCCTGTCGATCTGCCAGCGCATCTCGCGCTTGCTTGACCATCGCCTCAATGCGCGCAGCCGGGTCGGCAAGGGATCGATGTTCTCGATCATCCTGCCGCGGGTCGCACCACTGCCGGGCTACACCGAACTGGCCGCGCCGGTACAGGCCGTCGCCGCGCCGGTGCGCAGCGATTCGCTGGCGGGCCTGCGCGTGCTGTGCGTGGACAACGACGAAGAGATCCTCGACGGCATGCGCGCGCTGCTCGGCCGCTGGCAGGTACAGGTGATCACCGCTGCCACCGTCGACCAGGCGCTGGAGAAGATCGCCGAGCGCCCGCAGGTGATGCTGGTGGACTACCACCTGCATGATCGCATGGATGGCCTGGACGCGCTGGTGGCATTGCGAGAAGCAGCCGGTTACCCACTGCCGGGCGCGCTGCTGACCGCCGATGGGCGCGACGAGCTGAAGCGGATGGCGCGCGAACGCGGCTACCGCGTGCTGACCAAGCCGATCAAGCCGGCCTCGCTGCGCGCCTTCCTGGGCGCGCTGCGCGATGCCGGCAACAGCGATGCCTGATTAGTAACTGTAGAGCCGAGCCCATGCTCGGCTCCGCGCGGAGCGCGGGTCTCCGTGGTCGGGCCGAAAAGCAGCCGAGCGTCGGCTCGGCTCTACAAATGCAGGTGCCGCGGGGTTCTGGAGAGCCGAGCCCATGTTCGGCTCCGCGCGCAGCCCGGTGCTGATATAGCCATCGCTATACAAACCAGCCCTGCCTGCGCGTTTGCCCGCAAATGCGCCACGCGCAGATCGCGGTGCTAAGCTGCGCGTCCCCTTGGGGAGTAGCCGGATTCCTTCGCAGGAATCGTCCACGTCAACATACTCGGCCAGTGCGCCGTGGCGTGGACAACCATGATGGTTGGCGAGACCAGCGGCCCGCGCGCGCAACGTCAGGTTGGGCGCGAGCGCAGGCCGTGCGTCCGTCCTAGCCCGACCTCAGCAGCCGCCCATGTCCCCCATTTCGATCCTCCTGATCGGCTTTGCCATGTCCACCGATGCCTTCGCCGCTGCAATCGGCAAGGGTGCGGCCATGCGCAAGCCGGTGTTCCGCGATGCACTGCGTGCCGGCATCATCTTCGGCGTCATCGAGGCGATCACGCCCATCATCGGCTGGCTGCTCGGCCGCGCCGCGCTGCAGTACGTCGAAGCCTTCGACCACTGGATCGCTTTCGGTCTGCTCGGCGCGCTGGGCATCCACATGATCTACAACGGCCTGCGTCCGGACAGTGCCGAGGAAGACGAAGACCCCTCGCAGCACCACGGTTTCTGGAAGCTGGCGCTGACCGGTTTCGCCACCAGCATCGATGCGATGGCGGTGGGTATCGGCCTGGCCTTCATGGACGTGCATATCGGCGTGATGGCCGCTGTCATCGGCCTGTGCACGCTGACCATGGTCACCGTCGGCATCATGCTCGGCCGCGTGCTGGGCAGCATGGTCGGCAAGCGCGCCGAGATCATCGGTGGCGTGATCCTGGTGATCATCGGCGCGACGATCCTGTACGAACACCTGCACGGCGTGGCTTAACACGCAGGACTGTAGAGCCGAGCCCATGCTCGGCTCACGCGCGTAGCGCGGTTCTCAGGCGAAACGCAGCCGAGCATGGGCTCGGCTCTACAGCGGGGAAACGGCTGACGGGACTTGTAGTGTTGCCCCGATGGAGAGCCCGTCGATCGAAGCATAGTCTTCGGGCATGTCCAGCCCCGCACTCCGTTATGGTCGTTGGTCGCATACCGGCAATGTCTATGCGATCACCACGGTGACGCATGCGCGTCGGCCCTGGTTCAGTGACAAGGCCAATGTTGATCTGCTGATCGAAGCCCTGCGCACAGTAGAGCGGACCGGTCGCACCTTCTCCCTGGCCTGGGTGGTCATGCCGGACCACCTGCATTGGTTGATCGAGTTGCGTACCGGCACGCTTGCCGGCTGCATGCAGATCCTGAAGTCCAGGAGTGGAAGATCCGTCGCCACGCGCATTGATGCCAACGCGCCGATCTGGCAGCCGGGGTATTACGACCATGCGTTGCGCAGTGATGAATGCCTGCGCACGCAGGCGGTGTATATCGCGGCCAATCCGGTGCGTGCAGGGCTGGCTACCCGCATCGGGGAGTACCCCTATGCTTGGAGTCGATGGTTGCTTGAGGAGTGATTGGCATTGAGGCAAAGAGCAGCCGAGCGTGGGCTCGGCTCTACAGGGGCATCATGACGTCTGTAGAGCCGAGCCCATGCTCGGCTCCATAGTCGTCACAATCAGTCTTCTTCCGGCGGCAACACGATGGCGTCGTCGTCGATCGCCAGCTTGCCGGCCATCAGCACGGCCTGGGTGCGGTTGGTCACGCCCAGCTTGCGCAGGATGGCGGTGACGTGGGCCTTGATCGTCGCTTCGGAGACGTTGAGGTCGTAGGCGATCTGCTTGTTCAAGCGCCCTGCGCCGAGCATCTGCAGCACCCGGAACTGCTGCGGGGTCAGCTCACGCAGGCGCTGGCCGACTTCGCGCTCTTCGCTGCCGGTGGGCGGCACGTTGTGCGCTTCCGGCGGTGCCCAGGTCTCGCCATCGAGGATGGTGCCCAGTGCATGGCCGATGGTGTCCGAGTCGGCCGATTTGGGTATGAAGCCGAGCGCACCGTGGTCGAGCGCGCGGCGCATCACCGTGGCTTCTTCGCGTGCGGACACCACGACCACCGGCAGGTGCGGGTGCAGCGAGCGCATGTGCACAAGCGCGTTGAAACCCTGCGCACCGGGCATGTTGAGGTCCATCAGGACCAGGTCGGCGTCGTTGTGCTGGTCGGCCAGCGCGTACAGCGCTTCCACGCTGTCGGCCTCAAACAGCTGCACGCCAGGGATGACCCGCTGCACGGCCCCGCGCAGGGCTTCGCGGAACAGCGGGTGGTCATCGGCAATCAGGAGGGTGGTCATGGTCGGGGGGAACCGTGGGGGAAAGCAGATGGGGTCAGAGCCCTCTCCTTGCGGAAAGGGATCCGACCCCGGGTCGTACGTCAGCGTACCTTGCGCTCGTCCACCAGTGACGCCACCACCGACGGATCGGCCAGGGTCGAGGTGTCGCCGAGCTGGTCCGGCGCGTTCTCGGCGATCTTGCGCAGGATGCGGCGCATGATCTTGCCCGAGCGGGTCTTCGGCAGGCCCGGCGCCCACTGCAGGTGGTCCGGCGTGGCGATCGGGCCGATCTCCTTGCGCACCCAGGCGATCAGTTCCTTGTGCAGCTCATCGCTCGGTGCCTCTTCGGCCACCAGGGTGACGTAGGCGTAGATGCCCTGGCCCTTCACGTCGTGCGGGAAGCCGACCACGGCCGCTTCGGCCACCTTCGGGTGCGAGACCAGCGCGCTTTCCACTTCGGCGGTGCCGATGCGGTGGCCGGACACGTTGATCACATCGTCGACGCGGCCGGTGATCCAGTA
>DQIG01000058.1:0-3215 GCA_003525885.1 Stenotrophomonas sp. | reverse complement strand
CCTCGTCGCGGCGGCAGCCGTCGCCGGTGAAGTAGCTGCCCGGATAGGTGCGGAAATAGGTATCGATGAAGCGCTGGTGGTCGCCGTACACCGTGCGCATCTGGCCCGGCCAGGAATCGCGGATGATCAGGTTGCCCTCGGTCGGGCCGTCCTTGATCTCGCCATCGGCATTGACCAGCGCCGGCTGCACGCCGAAGAAGGGCAGGGTGGCCGACCCCGGCTTGAGGTCCATCGCACCGGCCAGCGGCGAGATCAGGATGCCGCCGGTTTCGGTCTGCCACCAGGTATCGACGATCGGGCAACGGCTGTCGCCGACCACTTCGTAGTACCAGCGCCAGGCTTCCGGGTTGATCGGCTCGCCGACGCTGCCGAGCAGGCGCAGCGACGCGCGCGAGGTCTTCTTCACCGGCTCCTCGCCTTCGCGCATCAGCGCGCGGATGGCGGTCGGAGCGGTGTAGAAGATGGTCACCTTGTGCTTGTCGATGACGTTCCAGAAACGCGAGGTGTCCGGATAGTTCGGCACGCCTTCGAACATCAGCGAGGTCGCGCCGTTGGCCAACGGACCGTAAACGATGTAGCTGTGGCCGGTGACCCAGCCGACGTCGGCGGTGCACCAGTAGATGTCGTCCTCGCGCAGGTCGAACACCGCTTCATGGGTGTAGGCCGCGTACAGCAGGTAACCGCCGGTGGTGTGCAGCACGCCCTTCGGCTTGCCGGTGGAACCGGAGGTGTAGAGGATGAACAGCGGGTCTTCCGCGTTCATGCGTTCCGGCTCGCAGGTAGCCGGCTGGCTGTCCACCACATCGTGGAACCAGCGGTCGCGCGGAGCCTGCATGTCCACCGCACCGCCGGTGTGGCGCACCACCAGCACGGTTTCAACCGTGTTCGTGCCCGGCAGCTTCAGCGCGGCATCGACGTTGGCCTTCAGCGGAATCCTGCGGCCACCGCGCAGGCCTTCGTCGGCGGTGATGATCAGCTTGCTTTGGCAGTCGCTCACACGGTCGGCGATCGAGTTCGGCGCGAAGCCACCGAACACCACCGAGTGGATCGCACCGATGCGCGCGCAGGCCAGCATGGCCACCGCAGCATCGACGATCATCGGCAGGTAGATGGTGACGCGGTCACCCTTCTTGACGCCGAGGTTGCGCAGCGCGTTGCCGAGGCGGCAGGTGCGCTCGTACAGCTCGCGATAGGTCACGTGCTGGGCCGGTGCATCCGGGCCGTCCGGCTCGAACAGCAGCGCGGTCTTGTCGCCGCGCGTTTCCAGCTGGCGATCCAGGCAATTCACGCTGGCGTTGAGTTCGCCATCCTCGAACCACTTGATGTGGAAGTCGGACAGGTCGTAGCTGACGTTCTTGATCTTCGTCGGCTTGCGCATCCACTCCAGCCGTTCGGCGGCCTTGCCCCAGAAACCATCCGGGTCGGTCACCGAAGCCTGGTACTGCTGTTGGTACGACGTCTTGTCGATGCGTGCCTTGGCGGCGAACTGCGGATCGACGGGGTAGATATCAGCCATGGCACCCTCACTTGCACGTTGACTTTGTGTGTGCGGTCGCAGCATTGCGGCGACCGATCCCCCTCAGTTTGCCCCATCCACCCCCGGCCGCGTCACCACCCTGGTTAGACCATGGTCGAAAGTGAGCGCCCAGCAGGGCCGGGTTCGACCAATGGCGAATAGCCGCTATACATAATCGCCCCGCAGTCTCGGCTCGACCGTGCCCCACGCGCGGCATCACCTTGCCACTTGGGAGAGAGGGCAACATGAGCCACCGTACGTTGAAAGCCGTGCGCAAACCTTTGGCGGCCTGCCTGTTGGTCGCCCTGGTCGCACCGGGCATGGCGTTCGCAGAGACCGCCAAAGAGAAGGCACTGGAAGCACGCGTTGCCGAACTGGAACGCCAGGTCCAGCTGCTGCTGTCTTCGCAGCAACAACAACAGACCCAGATCAGCCAGACCCAGCAGGCGGTGACCGAAGTCCGCACGGTGCAGGCCGAGCAGAAGCCGGTCGCCTCGGTGCCGGCAGGCAAGCAGCCGATCCAGGTCACCACCATCACCCCGGGCGCGGCGCCGGGCACCACGGTCAAGATCGGCGGCTTCATCAAGGCCGACTTCCTGGCCACCCAGACCAGCGATGGCCAGCTGGCCGACGACGCCACCGGCCGCTCGCTGTACCTGCCGGGCCAGACCCCGGTGGAAGGCGCCGGCGGTACCGGCAAGCGCTCGGGCACCGACTTCAACGCCCACGCCAAGTTCTCGCGCTTCAACCTGGGCATCGACAACGTGAGCGAATCGGGCAACAAGGCCGGCGCGTTCTTCGAAATGGACTTCTTCGGCAACTCGCTGGGCAACCAGACCGCCACCAACACCTACGGCGTGACCCTTCGCCACGCCTACATGTACTGGAACAACTGGCTGGCCGGCCAGACCTGGTCCAACTTCATGGACGCGGCCGCACTGCCGGAAGCGGTCGACTTCGTCGGCCCCACCGACGGCGTGATCTTCGTGCGCCAGGCCCAGGTGCGCTACACCCAGGGCGGCTTCAGCGTCGCGCTGGAAAACCCGGAAACCACCACCCTCACCGGTACCCGCAATCCGGTCACCGGGGCCTGGACCAACGCCAGCGCCAACTCTGACCGAGGCAGCCTGCCCGACCTGACGATGCGCTATGGCTGGAAGGGCGACTGGGGCACCTTCGGTGTCGGCGGCATCGTCCGTCAGCTGAAGGTCGACAACCAGGCCACCGGCGCCAAGGCCGACAAGGTGGCCGGCGGCCTGACCCTGGGCGGCAAGTGGGTGATGGGTGACAGCGATTCGCTGCACTACCAGCTGACCGGTGGCGAAGGCATCGCCCGCTACATCGGCCTGGGCATCACCGCGGATACCGCCTATGACGTGGCCCGCGACGAGCTCAACCCGACCGGCGTGCTGGCCGGCTACGTGGGCTGGCGACATGCGTTCTCGCCGAAGCTGCGCACCAACCTGATCTACGCGCGCAGCGACTACGACAACGACAGCATCCTCGGCCCGCTGGTGACCAAGAGCGTGCAGAGCATCCGCGGCAACATCTTCTACTCGCCGCTGCCCAAGGTCGATATCGGTGCGGAGCTGATGTACGGCCGTCGCGAAGTGGAGAACGGCAACAAGGGTGACATCACCCGATTGCAGTTCACCACCAAGTACAGCTTCTAAGAGCGTGCCGGCCAACGGCCGGCACC
>DQIG01000030.1:11773-15947 GCA_003525885.1 Stenotrophomonas sp. | reverse complement strand
CTTCTGGAAAGTGGCGGCGCTGTTCCTGCTGATTCCAGGGGCTGCGTTGGCGGTGTTCACTTTTACTTTGGGGCGCTGGCAGCGCCCGCCGTCGAAGCAGCCGACTTCAGCAGCGGGTACGGATTGATCGATTCGCTCTTCCACCACTGTTTTTCAGGGCCCAGCACGTGTACCTCGAAATGCAGGTGTGGGGCTTCGGCGCTGGCATTGCCGGTGCTGCCTACATAACCGATCACCTCGCCGCGCTTGATCACCTGCTTTTCGGCCAGGCCATCGGCATAACGCTGCAGGTGCGCGTAGTAGTAGCACCAGCGTCCGCTGGGCTCGAACTGGTAGATCGTCAGGCCGCCGCGCTTGCTGTCGAACAGCTTTTCCACCGTGCCGTCGGCCACCGCCAGCACTGGTGTTCCGGCATCGGCCATGATGTCGATCGCATCGTGTACGCGTCCTTCGCTGCGGGCGTCGGTGAAGGTATCGCGCAACTGCGAGGGAAGTACGCCTTGCACCGGTAGCAGCAGGCCGTCCGGTGCTGCGTCGACGCTGGCCAGCAGCGACGCGCGCGGTGTAGCCGCTTCCGCCGTCGGCGTTGCCATCACGGTGAGCGGCGTTGCAGGCGTGGACACCGCCGTAGTTTCAGTGGCATCGCGGCGCAGCCACCAGCCCAGTCCCACACCCAGCAGCACGCCCAGCACGATCAGCTGCGAAAGACGCATCGGCTCACTCCTGCATCACCACGGGAACGGAGGTATCCACCGCATCGGCCACGCGCAGCGCATCCCAGTTGGTCATGCGCACGCAGCCATGCGATTCGGTCTTGCCGACATGGCCAGGCACCGGCGTTCCGTGCAGGCCATAGTGGGGTTTGGACAGATCGATCCAGACCCGGCCGACCGGATTGTTCGGACCGGGCGGCAGCGTGGCCTTCCTGTCGCCCTTGCGCGCATCCCAGAACAGCTTGGGGTTGTAGTGGAATGGCGGGTCGCGATACACGCCGAGAATCTTCCATTCGCCGATCGGCAGCGGATCGTGCTGGCTGCCGGACGAGACCGGCACCTGCGCGATCACCTTGCCCTGCGCATCCAGCAACTGCAGAGTGGAATCGGACTTGTCGACCACGATCTTCGCAGCCTTCGGCAATGCCGCCGGTGCGATGTTGGGTACCTGGATGCGGCTGCCAGCCTTGGTCAGACCCACGCCGGGATTGAGCACCTTCAGCAACTCAGGCGAGGCATGGAAACGCTCGCCCAGGGCTTCCTCCACACTGCCGTAGCCCAGCGATTTCAGCTTGGCCTGGGCGGCGGGCCCTTTCGGTGTGGCCTGGAACGGACCGGCAACATCCTCAGCAGTCAGCGTGTAGCTGACCAGCGGCTCGATCGTATCGGCCTGCAGAGCTTTCCAGGTAGCGTCATCCACTTCACCGGTTACGGTCAGCCCATGCGCCGCCTGAAAACCCGACACCGCGCGTCGCTGGTTGCTGCCCACTTCGCCATCGATCTGGCCAGGGGAGAAATTCGCGCGATCCAGCAGCACCTGGGCGTGCAGCGGCGAGCGCGGGGCGATTTCCGGCCCGGCCCTCTCAGCGATCGGTGCGGGTAGGTCGGACGGTGTAGCCTGGGCGAACGCGGGGGATGCAAACAGCAACAGCACAAGCAAGGAAGGGCGGAATGCCGGCATACATAGCTCCAGTGGCTAGCGCCCTCACCTTGCCTGATGTCCTCGCCGCCGGTCCGTGAAAGCAGGTTGATGGCGTGATGAACATCGCTCATGCACAGGCTGTAACGCGGTGGTTAGACGCCAATCAATCTTTTGAATGATCTGACACTGCTACCGGGATTTCCGGAAGGCGAGTTGAGAAGCCCAGGGACGATCATTTCCCTCAGAAGCTTGGTATCGCGAAGATTGAGAAGGCCGCGATTTCGGGTAAGGCAGTTGCCAATGAGCATCGCCTCCAGCTGTTGGATATCACGGTGCGTGTTCCCGGTCGGATTGACCAGCTTTGCACCGTTGGTGTACTTGGGAATCAACGTGATTTCAGGTGTTCCCCGCCGGCTCGCGATCGCATTGTTGTAGTGATTTATTTTGTGCGGAGTGAAGCACTCCTTTCGAAACGACTGCTTCTCTGCCATTCCCACATACCATGGCAGGGAACCCTTGCCGGCGCGGATCGAAAAAATGTAGCAGCCGATGGAGCCGGAAAGCCCCGGTTCCGTTGCCTCATCGATGTCATTCCAAAGCTTGGCCAGGGAGGCCTTGTCGGTGGCAATCAAGCCATTGGTTTGCTTGGTCAGTGGCCACGGTGCAAGAGGCATGAAGTTCATGGAAACATCCATATTCAGGAAGTTGGGAAGCATGCCTGAGAGACAGGCGCAGATAAAGCTGAAAGCCACTGCACTCCCTTGCGAAATTCGTCACCTGTCTGAACCCACCCCAGCCCGCATCGCCAGTCGCTATCAAGATGCTGGGTCTCGCGGCCGATAAGGCCACATCCCCCCGTTTTGGATGTACCGATGAACTACTTGAGGAATGTCAGGGTTGCCTGGCGTCTTGGGCTGGGCTTTGGCCTGTTGCTGCTGCTGGTCGCCGCCGTGGTGGCCACCGGCGCCACCGCCAGTGTCGTGCAGAAGCGCGCGATGCAGCAGGTGGTCGACGTCAGCGTGGCCAAGGTGCGGCTGCTGTCGCAGATGCTCGATGCCAACAACCAGATGATGGTGGTGCGCCGCGAGATGCTGATCCGCCAGGGCGAAGACCGCGGTCACGACGAGCAGCGCATTGCCGACCTGGTCAAGCGCTATGAGGCCAGCTGGACTGCCTACCAGGCGCTGCCCAGCGACGCCGACGGCAAGGCCATCGCCGAAACCATCGCGGCCAAGCGTGCCATCGCGCGCCCGCTCAACAAGCAAACCAGCGAACTGATGGAGCAGGGCGACTACCCCGGTGCCGTGGCGCTGACCCTGGGCCCGGTGCAGGAAGCTGCCAATGGCTGGAACAAGGCGCTGTCCGATGGCGTGGATTTCGAGGAGAAGGAAAGCCGCAACGCCGCCGCCGAGGCGATCCGCCTGGGCGAGCGCAGCCTGCTGCAGCTGCTGGTGCTGGGCGGCGTCGCGCTGCTGGTGGGCATCGGTGCCTCGGTGATGATCGGCCGCAGCCTGACCGGCCCGCTGGCCCGCGCGGTGAACCTGGCCGAGCGCCTGTCCAAGGGCCAACTGGACCAGGAGTTCCGCCTTGGTGGCCGTGACGAACTGACCCAGCTGGGCGAGGCGATGGCCAGCGTGCGGCAGAGCGTGCAGGCGGCGATCGGCGCGCAGCTGCAGATGGCCGAGCAGCATGAGGCCGGTGCGATCCGCTATCGCATGGACGCCAGTGCGTTCCCCGGTGATTTCGGCCGCATGGTGCAGGCCACCAACAGCCTGGTCGAATCGCACGTGCAGGTGGAGCTGCTGATGGCCGAGGTGATGCAGCGCTACGCCATCGGTGACCTCAGCCGTGACCTGCCGGACTACCCGGGCGAGAAGGGCACGCTGACCCGCACCCTGGCGGCGGTGAAGCAGAGCCTGATGGCGATCAACGCGCAGATCGATGAACTGGCCCGCGCCGCACGCGCCGGTGATTTCAGCATGCGTGGCGATGCCGCAGCGTTCCAGTACCAGTTCAAGGCGATGGTCGAGCACCTCAACGGCATGATGGCCAGTTCGCAGGCCAGCATCGCCGATGTCTCCGATGTTCTGCGTGCAATCTCGCACGGCGACCTGACCGCACGCATGGACGGCGAGTACGACGGTGTGTTCGCGCGCATGCGCGACGACGCCAACACCACTACCGCACAGCTGACCGGCATTGTGCGTGGCATCCAGGTGGCTGCCGACAGCATCAACAACGCGGCGCAGGAACTGGCTGCCGGCAACAACGACCTGTCGCGCCGCACCGAGCAGCAGGCCGCCAATCTGGAAGAAGCTGCTGCATCGATGGAGGAACTGACCTCCACCGTGCGCCAGAATGCCGAACTGGCGCGACAGGCCGACAGCGAGGCGCATGCCGCCGGTGCCGCGGTACGCGAGACCGAGCAGGCGATGGCACAGATGGCGTCGGTCATGGGTGAGATCGACCAGTCGTCGGCGCGCATCTCGGAGATTTCCACGGTGATCGACGGCATCGCGTTCCAGACCAACATCCTGGC
>DQIG01000030.1:11481-11607 GCA_003525885.1 Stenotrophomonas sp. | reverse complement strand
CGCTGAATGCCGCAGTGGAAGCTGCGCGTGCAGGCGAGCAGGGTCGTGGTTTTGCCGTGGTCGCCAGCGAAGTACGCACGCTCGCACAGCGTGCCGGTGTCGCTGCCAAGGAGATCAAGGAACTGA
>DQIG01000030.1:11173-11320 GCA_003525885.1 Stenotrophomonas sp. | reverse complement strand
CTGATCGAAGACGCCGCTGCCAAGGTGAAGAGTGGCCTGGCGGTGACCGTTGAATCCGAAGCCGCCATTGCGCGCGTGGCCCAGGCGAGCTCGCGCACCACCCAGCTGATGAGCGACATCGCCGCGGCCAGCAAGGAACAGGCCGCC
>DQIG01000030.1:8385-10956 GCA_003525885.1 Stenotrophomonas sp. | reverse complement strand
CCCAGCAGAACGCCGCACTGGTGGAAGAAGCCACCGCCGCCAGCCGTGCGCTGGAAGAACAGGCGCATGCACTGACCACGTCGGTGTCAGTGTTCAAGGTGGAAGGCGCAGCGGCTTCGGCCGTGCCGCGTCGTGCAGCCTGAGCAGGCTGCTGATCCCGTGACAGGAATGCGGCCGCCCTGGGCGGCCGTATTCCCATTGCCTGCCCAGACAGGCGGACGCAGCGCCGTCATTGTTCAAGGACACTGCCGAGCATGGCCCCCACGGCATACAGCACGGCCAGGGTAGGGGGAATCACCAGAAGGTAGACGGTCGTCCAGCTCTTCCCGGAAAGCGATCCCCCCAAACCGATGGCATCGAGGGCTGCAGTCTGCAGCATCACCGGCAGCTGCATGAGGATGAAGCCGCTCTTGGGGTCGCTGTGGGCCTGGGCTTCAAGCACCAGCCAGACAGTCAATGCGAGATAGAGTGCGCACACGGCGATGCCGGTCCAGCTGAGCCAGCGTGGCTTGCGCATGCCGCCTTCTCCGTTCCGTCGGGACCACCAGCGTAGCGCCGCGTGTGCTGCCGTGCACTTCCTTGGGCCGAGCCAATGAGTGAAGCTGCAGGCAGGGAGCCGTGCGAAGAGACCTGAAGGGTGATCAACGTGATGAATGCCGCGATGCTGCCGGTCGTGATGCTGCCAGGCCTGGATGGCACCGGCCTGCTGTCAGCGCACTTCGTAGAGGCAATGCAGGCGCGGGGCATGCAGATGCAGGTACTGCCGATGCCCGCGCAGGGGCCGCAGGACTACACCACGCTGGCGTCGATCCTGCGCCCGCAGCTTCCGGCATCTCCTTTTGTGCTGCTGGCCGAGTCGTTCGCCGGGCCATTGGCCATCGAACTGGCGGTGGCCGGGCTGCCTGGATTGCATGGGTTGGTACTGAGTACGACCTTCGCACGGCGGCCAGTGCCGCTGCCTGCGGCGAGCGCACGGATACTGTCCCCGGCATGGCCGTTGCCGCCACTCGCGCTGATGGCCCGGTTGCTGCTGGGGTCGTGGCGGACGCGCGCGAACCTGCGGGAGCTTGGCCTGGCAATCACGCAGGTGCCGGCCGCAACCCTGCGCCAGCGTGCTGCGACGACGCTGCAGGTGGACGTTCGTGCACTGCTGCCGGAACTCGTATTGCCGACGCTATGCCTGCATGCCCGACAGGACCGCCTGCTGTGGCCGCCCAGTGTGGCCGAGCTGCAGGCCCTGTTGCCCGATGCCCGCCATGTGTCGCTGGAGGGACCACATCTGCTGCTGCAGGCACGCGCTGATGCCGCGGCAGCCGAAGTTGCCGCGTGGGTGCGGGCGCTGCCGACCTGAACGATGCTCTCAGCCGCGGGCGCGGGTACGTGCCGCTTTTTTTGCCGCCGCCTTGCGCACGGTCTTCTTTGCCGCACGGGTCTTCGCCGCCTTCTTCGCAGCAGCACTACGCGAGGCGGAGGTGCTGGCCTTCTTGACCACCGTCTTCTCTACCGCCTTTTTCGTGGCCGGTGCCGTCTTCGCCGTTGTTTTCTTCGCAGCGGCCTTGCTGGCGGCCTTTTTGGCCGGTGCCGTCTTCGCTGCTTTGCGCCCACTACCACTGCGCTTGCCACCGCCATCCTGCTTGTTCACGGTGGCCCAGGCGATGCGCTCGGCGGTATCTTCGCTGGCGCCACGCGCGCGTTCGCTCTCTTCGATATGCTCGGCCTGGCGCTTCTGTTTTTCGGTATAGGCGGACTTGTCACCGCGGGGCATGGCCGGTTCTCCGGTGGGGTCGGGTTCCCACGGTGGGCCTGGCGGCGTTAAGCGCAAGTCCCGCAAGGGTGATCGCACCGGCAAGGGGCCTCGGCTATGCTTGTGGCATGCGAGTCGAGCCCGCCGACATCGAAGCCCTGTTCGACGCCATCCCGGATGTGCTGTTCTTCATCAAGGATCTTCAGGGGCGCTACACCCACGTCAACCAGACCATGCTGCGGCGGCTGGGCCTGCGCGCGCGCAAGGACGTGATCGGGCGCACCGCGGCTGAAATCTACCCGACCGGCCTCAGCGCGGACTACGTCGACCAGGACGCCCGCGTGCTGTCCGGCGAGGTGATCGAGAACCTGATGGAGCTGCACCTGTTCGCCAACCGCGAACCGGGCTGGTGCCTGACCTGCAAGCGCCCGTTGCTGGTCGACGGGGCGATCGAGGGCCTGATCGGCATTTCCCGCGATCTTGGCCAGAAGGACAGCCTGGGCACCCAGTACGAGCAGCTGCGGCTGGCCCTGGCCCACCTCAACGCGCACTACGCCGAGAACGTGCGCATGCAGACCCTGCTGGACATCACCGGCTTCTCGCTGTCCAAGCTGGAGCGCAGCTTCCGCAAGGTGTTCCAGATGACCCCGCAGCAGGTGCTGACCCGGCTGCGGATCCAGATGGCCATGCACCTGCTGCATGGCGACGACAGCATCGCCTGCATCGGCCAGGCCTGTGGTTTCAGCGACCAGAGCGCCTTTACCCGCAAGTTCAAGGCTGAAACCGGTTTCTCGCCGCGCGCCTACCGTGCCCGCATTGGCGGCAGC
>DQIG01000030.1:0-8222 GCA_003525885.1 Stenotrophomonas sp. | reverse complement strand
CAGCGTCGGCGAGCCGGCGCTGGCCTGAGTCGCCTGCTGCGCTGTGCCTATCCCCGCGGGCATGGGACAGGGTAAGGTGTCGCCCCTGTAGCCCGCCGCCAGCCCTGCCGATGCCCAACTCGATTCCGACCGCTTCGCCGTCCCGCCTCGGACATTCGCTCAAGCCCCGCCAGCTGATCATGATGGGCCTGGGCAGCGCCATCGGCGCCGGCCTGTTCCTCGGCTCGGGCGTGGGTGTGCAGGCGGCCGGCCCGGCGGTACTGGTGTCGTATCTGGTGGCCGGCGCGCTGGTGATCATCGTGATGAACGCACTGGGCGAGATGGCGGCGGCCAAACCGACCAGCGGCGCGTTCTCGGTGTACGCCGCCGATGCCATGGGCGCTACCGCCGGTGCCACCGTGGGCTGGCTGTGGTGGGTGCAGTTGGTGATCGTGATCGCCGCCGAGGCGGTGGGTGCGGCCGGGCTGCTGGCGACGGTCTGGCCGGCGGTACCGGTACCGATGGCGGCGTTGGCTTTCATGCTGTTCTTCACTGCGATCAACCTGCTCGGGGTGAAGAATTTCGGCGAGTTCGAATTCTGGTTCGCCATCCTCAAGGTGGCGGCGATCCTGGCCTTCATTGCCATCGGCGTGGCGCTGCTGATGGGCTGGCTGCCGCAGGTGACCTCACCGGGCCTGAGCAATTTCACCGAACACGGCGGCTTCGCGCCGAAGGGCCTGGCCGGCATCGGTGCGGCGCTGCTGGTTGTTGTGTTCGCTTTCGGGGGCACCGAGATCGTGGCCGTGGCCGCGGCCGAAACCGAAGACCCGGAGCGCAGCATCGCCCGCGCCATCCGCACCGTGGCCTGGCGCATCCTGGTGTTCTACATCGGCTCGCTGAGCGTGATCATCGCCGTGGTGCCGTGGACCAGCGAGGCGCTGAAGTCGCCGTTCGCCGCCGTGCTGGATATCGCGCGCATTCCGGGTGCTGGCACCGCCATCACCCTGATCGCGGTGATCGCGCTGCTGTCGGCGCTCAATGCCAACCTCTACGGTGCCTCGCGCATGATGTATTCGCTGGCACAGCGCCGCGAAGCGCCGGCTGTGCTCGGCTGGACCGACCCGCGCCAGGTGCCGGTGGTCGCCGTGCTGGCCAGCGTGCTGTTCGGCTTCGCCGCCACCGTGATGGAGCTGCTGTTCCCGGATCGGGTGCTGCCGGTGCTGCTGAACATCGTCGGTTCCACCTGCCTGCTGGTGTGGACGCTGTCGCTGGTCTCGCAGCTGGTGCTGCGCCGCCGCGCGGATCGACTGGGCACCCGACTGCCGTTCCGCATGGCCGGTTTCCCGTGGCTGACCTGCTGCGCGCTGGCGATCCTGGCGTTGATCTTCGGCCTGCTGCTGAGCGAGTCGCATACCCGCCTGCAGTTCCTGTCGATGGTGGCATTGACTGCCACGATCGCCGCCGGCAGCGCCATCGCACGGCGCATGCGCGAGGCGTGATCCCCGTTGTAGAGCCGACCCTACGGTCGGCTGCTGTCTGTGCAGTCTCCAGCCGAGCATGGGTTCGGCTCTACAGCAGGCATACATCCGCCGTGTCATCCTGAGCCAGTGGGCCGTCATCGGCCCGTCGAACAGGAGCACCGCATGCTGCGCAGCCGTCCCTTCCTGATGTTCACCGGCCAGGCCGAGGCCGCGCTGGCCCTGTACGCCGAAGCCTTTGCCGATTTCCGCCTGCTGGCCCTGCAGCGTCATCCCGAGGGTGCCGGTGCCGGCGTGCCCGGGCAGGTCCGCCAGGCCATCTTCCTGCTGGGTGGCACCCACTACCTGTGCTTCGACAGCCTGGACGTGCACGATTTCACCTTCTCGCCGTCGATCTCGCTGTTCGTGGAGTGTTCCGGCGCCGAGCAGTTCGAGCGTGCCGCACGCGTGCTGGGCGAGGGCGGCCATTGGCTGATGCCGGTGGGCGATTATGATTTCAGCAACCGCTATGGCTGGGTGCAGGATCGCTTCGGCGTGTCGTGGCAGCTGAGCCTGGGGCAGATGCCGGACCCGTGATCGGATTATTGTGGGTGTGGACCCTGGTCCACACGCCCTTATGAAAACGGCCCGCTTGCGCGGGCCGTTTTCAGTTCCGATGGATCGAAGGCTTACGCCTCAACCTCATCATCCTTGTAGGCATCGACCGGGATGCAGGCGCACATCACGTTCTTGTCGCCGTACACGTTGTCGACGCGTGCCACCGGCGGCCAGTACTTGCTCTGCTTCAGGCTGGCCAGCGGGAAGGCGGCCAGTTCGCGCGGGTAGGCGTGGGTCCACTCGCTGGCGGTCACCGCGGTGGCGGTGTGCGGTGCGTTCTTCAGCGGGTTGTCCTCGCGGTCCAGGCGGCCGTCTTCGATCGCGGTGATCTCTTCACGGATCTGGATCATCGCGTCGATGAAGCGGTCCAGCTCGTGCAGGGACTCGCTCTCGGTCGGCTCGACCATCAGCGTGCCGGCCACCGGGAAGCTCAGGGTCGGGGCGTGGAAGCCGAAGTCGATCAGGCGCTTGGCCACGTCTTCGGCACCGATGCCGCTGGTCTTCTCCAGCGGACGCACGTCGAGGATGCACTCATGCGCCACCAGGCCGTTGCGGCCGGTGTACAGCGTCTTGAAGTGCGGGGCCAGGCGCTTGGCGATGTAGTTGGCGTTGAGCTGCGCGACCTGGGTGGCCTTGCGCAGGCCTTCGCGGCCCATCATCGCGATGTACATCCAGCTGATTGGCAGGATCGAGGCGCTGCCGAAGCTGGCCGCGCTGACCATGCCGACCGGGCCGTTGTCACCCAGCTTGCCCGGCAGGAACGGGGCCAGGTGCTCCTTGACCGCGCACGGGCCAACGCCCGGGCCGCCACCGCCGTGCGGGATGCAGAAGGTCTTGTGCAGGTTCAGGTGCGAAACGTCCGAACCCCACTTGCCCGGCTTGGCCACGCCAACCAGGGCGTTCATGTTGGCGCCGTCGGTGTACACCTGGCCGCCGTGCTTGTGGATGATCTCGCAGATCTCCACCACCTCCTCCTCGAACACGCCGTGCGTGGACGGGTAGGTCATCATGATCGCGGCCAGGCGGTCGCTGTACTTCTCGGCGTTGAGGCGGATGTCCTCGACATCGACGTTGCCGTTGGCATCGGTCTTGGTCACCACCACCTTCATGCCGCACATCTGTGCCGAGGCCGGGTTGGTGCCGTGCGCCGAGTCCGGGATCAGGCAGATATCGCGATGATCTTCGCCGCGCGAACGGTGATAGGCGCGGATCGCCAGCAGGCCGGCGTACTCGCCCTGCGCGCCGGAGTTCGGCTGCAGGCTGACCGCGTCGTAGCCGGTGCATTCGACCAGCATCGCTTCCAGCGTGTCGATCAGTTCCTTGTAGCCCAGCGCCTGGTCAGCCGGCACCAGCGGATGGATCTGCGAGAACTCCGGCCAGGTTACCGGGATCATCTCGGCGGTGGCATTGAGCTTCATGGTGCACGAACCCAGCGGGATCATCGTGCGGTCCATCGCCAGGTCCTTGTCGGCCAGCGAACGCAGGTAGCGCAGCAGTTCGTGTTCGCTGTGGTGGGTGTTGAACACCGGGTGGGTCAGGAACGCGGACTGGCGGAGCAGGCCGGCCGGCAGCGCATCGGCGGTGCTGGCGTCCAGCGCCTCGACGTCGGCCTGCGCGCCGAACACGGCGGCCAGCGCGACCACGTCGGCACGGGTGGCGGTCTCGTCCAGGCTGATGCCGACCGAGTCGCTGTCGATCGCGCGCAGGTTGTAACCGGCGGCGCGTGCCTTGGCGTGGATCTCATCGGCGTGCACGCCGGTGACATGCAGGGTGTCGAAGAAGTTGCCACCGACCTGCACGCCGGCCTTGCCCAGCGCGGCGGCAAGGATCGAGGCCAGGCGGTGGGTGCGGCGGGCGATGCGGGTCAGGCCTTCCGGACCGTGGTAGACCGCATACATCGAGGCCATCACCGCCAGCAGCACCTGTGCGGTACAGATGTTGGAGGTGGCCTTCTCGCGGCGGATGTGCTGCTCGCGGGTCTGCAGGGTCAGGCGGTAGGCCGGGTTGCCCTGGGCATCGATCGAGACGCCGATCAGGCGGCCCGGCATCGAGCGCTTGTAGGCATCGCGGCAGGCCATGAAGGCCGCATGCGGGCCACCGAAGCCGAACGGCACGCCGAAGCGCTGGCTGTTGCCGACCACGATGTCCGCACCCCATTCGCCCGGGGCGGCCAGCAGGGTCAGGGCCAGCAGGTCGGTGGCCACGGCCACCAGGCCGCCGCGTGCGTGCACGGCATCGACCAGCGCCTTGTAGTCGCCCACCTGGCCGAAGGTATCCGGGTACTGCAGCAGCAGGCCGAAGGCTTCCGCTTCCAGCGCTTCGGCCGGAGTGCCGACGCGCAGCACGATGCCCATGGGTTCGGCGCGGGTACGCAGCAGTTCCAGGGTCTGCGGGTGCACGGCGTCGTGCACGAAGAAGGTGTCCGACTTCGACTTGGCCGAACGCTTGGCCAGGGTCATCGCTTCAGCAGCGGCAGTGGCTTCGTCCAGCAGCGAGGCGTTGGCGATTTCCATGCCGGTGAGGTCGGCGCACAGGGTCTGGAAGTTGATCAGCGCTTCCATGCGGCCCTGCGAGATTTCCGCCTGGTACGGGGTGTAGGCGGTGTACCAGGCCGGGTTTTCCAGGATGTTGCGCAGGATCACGTTCGGCGTGTGGGTACCGTAGTAGCCCTGGCCGATGAAGCTGCGCAGCACGGTGTTCTTGTCTGCGATCGCACGGATCCTGGCCAGTGCCTGCACTTCGGTCATCGATTCCGGCAGCGCCAGCGGCGCCGGCGACTTGATCTTGGCCGGCACGATGGCATCGGTCATCGCATCCAGCGACGCGTGGCCGACGACGTCGAGCATCTGCGCGATCTCGGCATCGTTGGGACCGATGTGGCGCTCGACGAACGCGGAATGATGCTCGAGCTCACGCAGGGAAGGGGTGTTCTGGGACATGGCGAAGGATCCGTCAGGAAAGGGCACACGCACGGGCACAAGCCGCCGGTCGGCGGTCTGCGGGGCGCCCCTCTGTCCTTTTGCCTGAGAGTTTGGAAGCGCGGAAAACCGCGGCTTCGTGCCCCTTCGGCGCCGGATCGAACCGGTCTCTCCAGAGTTCTGTTACGGGTGGTATCGGGCCTGAGCGATTACGGGCGTTGCGCCTTCGGCAGCGGTGTTCCGCTTCTCCCACCGTGTTGCCTGCCGATTATAGCCCGTTGCGGGCCCGCCGGCGGCCGCCGGTCGCTGCCGGTCGCTGCCGCCGCGCCTGAATGGCCGATGGCCCGTCCGTGCGTTTTGTGCACCGCTGCATGGCATCGGGCGCAATCCCCACCTATGATGGCCGGATACCCGAATTCATCTGGCGCCGTCCCTGTTGCAGCGGGACCGGCGCCCGCCGTGCGTGCCCCGCATGGCCCTGCCGGACGCCTTCCCAATGACCGCCGCTGTTGCTCCCTCCACCCGCCGCATGGCCCTGCTGCTTGCCGGCCTGGCCATGTTCGGCCCGTTCTCGATCGACACCATTTTCCCGGCGTTCCCGCAGCTGGCCCAGCGCCTGGCCGTGGACGAGGTGGCGGTGCAGCAGACCATCAGCGTGTACCTGCTGTTCTACGGCCTGATGAGCCTGGCGCACGGCCCGCTGTCCGATGCCTGGGGCCGCAAGCGGGTGATCCTGGGCGGCCTGGTGGTGTTCGTCGGCGCCTCGGTCGGCTGCGCGCTGTCCACCGACCTGACCACGCTGCTGGCCTTCCGCGCGCTGCAGGGCCTGTCGGCCGGCGTGGGCATGATCGTCGGCCGCGCGGTGATCCGCGACCTGTACCACGGCCATGATGCGCAGCGGCTGATGAGCCAGGTGTCGATGCTGTTCGGCATCGCCCCGGCCATCGCGCCGATCATCGGTGGCTGGATCCTGCTCAGTGGCGCTGGATGGCCGCTGATCTTCTGGTTCCTGGTGGTGTTCTCGCTGGTGCTGCTGGCCGCCACCGCGCGCTACCTGCCGGAAACCCATCCGGTCGAGGCACGCGTACCGTTGTCGCCACAGGTGCTGATGCGCGACTACGTGCGGATCGGCTTCAACCCGCGCTTCCTGCGCCTGGCGTTGGCCGGCAGCATCGGTTTCGGCGGCATCTTCCTGTACATCTCCTCGGCGCCGGTGTTCGTGATGCAGCACCTGCATCTGGGCGAGGGCGGTTTTGCGTGGCTGTTCATTCCCACCATTGGCGGCATGACCACCGGCTCGTTCCTTTCCGGGCGCATGGCCGGGCACACCACGCCCACCCGCCAGGTCTCCATTGGTTTCGGCCTGTGCGCGTTGTCGGTGCTGTTGAACGTCGGCTACGTGGCGCTGTCGCCACAGTTCGTGTTGCCGTGGGCGGTGCTGCCGATCTTCCTGGGCGGCATGGGCATGGCGCTGATCTTCCCGATCCTGGCGCTGGCGGTGCTGGACATGTACCCGCATCAGCGCGGCCTGGCCTCGTCGCTGCAGGCGTTCGTGCAGTTGATGATCAGCACCGTGGTGGCCGGCGTGGTGTCGCCGCTGCTGAGCGCCAGCCCGCTGCACCTGGCCCTGGGCCAGGCGGCGTTCTTCAGCGCCGGCTTCGTGTTCTGGTACTGGGAACACCAGCGCGAACGTGCGGCGCAGGCAGCCTGCACGGGTCACTGAGCAGCGTGCAGGGGTAGGGCGGGCCGCGTTGCCCGCGGCGCTTGCGACGGGGAATCATCGGACTAGGCTGGGCACTCCAGCCAGCCGGTGCGTGGATGCACGACAGCCAGCCGATCCAATGTCGTTGCATGAGGTTCCCCGATGGCTGCGCAGCAGACCTACCGCCTGTTCGAGGTGGCGCTGAAGGAGCGCCGCGTTCTTTCCCCTTCCCTGGACCGCATGGTGTTCACCGGTGCCGACGTGGAGGGGATGAAGACCGAAGGCCCGGACCAGCGCATCAAGGTGTTCTTCCCCTTGCCCGGCCAGGACCTGCCGCAGGTCCCCAGCGGTGAAGACTGGTACCCGCGCTATCGGGCCCTGCCGGATGACCAGCGCCCGCCGATGCGGACCTACACCATCCGCCAGTTGCGGGCCGAGCAGGGCGAGGTCGACGTCGATTTCGTCATCCACGGCGAGACCGGGCCGGCTTCGCGCTGGGCCACGCATGCGCGGCCGGGCGACCGCGTGGTGCTGCTTGCCCCGGACGCTGACTGCGCCGACAGCAGCGAGGGCTGGGAATGGAAGCCACCGGCCGGCGTCGGCCAGGTGCTGTTGGTGGCCGATGAAACCGCGCTACCGGCGGTGGCCGGCATCCTCGAGGAACTGGCGGCCATGGTGGATCCGCCGCGTACGCTGGCCCTGCTGGAAGTGGCGCAGGCCGGTGATGCGGTGCCGCTGAAGGCGCCGGCTACGGCCGAGCTGGTCTGGCTGGCGCGCGGGCAGGCGGCGTACGGGCAGCCCTTGCTGCAGGCGGTCCAGGCGCGACTGGCTGCAGCCTCGGGCATGGCTGCCGGCGATGCGCTGGAGGAGATCGACGTCGATACGCAGATCCTCTGGGAGCAGGCCGATACCCGCGTGGGCGGGCCGCTTTATGCCTGGGTGGCAGGCGAGGCGGGGGCGGTGATGGCGATCCGTCGCCACCTGGTACGCGATTGCGGGCTGGACCGCCGCGCGATCACCTTCATGGGCTACTGGAGGTACGGGAAAGTGCTGGACTGAGGGGGTGTGAAGCGGTGTGGCGGGCGGGGTGCGCTATCCTTGCGCCCCCCTCGCAGCGGTACCGCACCATGTCCACCAGCTCCAAGACCCGCCGCGACCAGCGTCGTCGCCAGGAAAAGCAGGCTGCCAACAAAGTCGCTGCCCAGGCCTCGCCAGTGGAGCCGCATGCGGAACTGCGCGACGCGCAGCGCACCCTGCTGGCCGGTGTCGTGCGCCGCGATGGCGAATGGGTGCTGGGCATGGATGGCCGCATCGCTGGCCACAGCGAGAGCGCTGCGCAGGTGCTGGCGCTGATCATGCAGGCCGGTGAACTGCACGAGCGCAATGGCACACCGGTGCGCCTGATGTACTCCGATGCGCTGCGCGATGCCGCACAGGCCGAGGCGAAGGAGAAGGGCCAGACCTTCGAAGAATTCAAGGCCGAACTGGCCACGGCGATGGCGGCGAAGAAGAACAGCTGATCCACCTCGCGGTAGTGCCGGCCGCTGG
>DQIG01000028.1:4645-4794 GCA_003525885.1 Stenotrophomonas sp. | reverse complement strand
CCGGCCAGTGACCGGCGGCGACGGGGTTCCATGTCAGTGGTGGATGGTCGGCTCGCCGTGCTGCACCAGCCGGCCACCACCATTGCGGGTGACGAACTTGCGCAGGGCCACGTAGAACACCGGGGTGAGGAACAGGCCGAACAGGGTCA
>DQIG01000028.1:1146-4480 GCA_003525885.1 Stenotrophomonas sp. | reverse complement strand
GGTCACGCCCAGCATGCCGGCGAACACGGTGATACCGGTCACCGAGCGCACTTCGGCGCCTGCACCGTGCGACAGCACCAGCGGCACAGTGCCGGCGATGAAGGCGATGGAGGTCATCACGATCGGGCGCAGACGCAGGCGGCAGGCTTCCAGCGCGGCTTCAACGATGCCCTTGCCGCCCATCTCCAGTTCTCTGGCGAATTCGACGATCAGGATCGCGTTCTTGCATGCCAGGCCCATCAGCACCACCAGGCCAACCTGCACGAACACGTTGTTGTCACCACCTGTCAGCCACACGCCGAACAGCGCGGACAGCAGGGTCATCGGCACGATCAGGATCACTGCCAGCGGCAGCGACCAGCTCTCGTACAGCGCGGCCAGCACCAGGAAGGCCAGCATGATCGCCACCGGGAACACAATGAAGGCCGCCTTGCCCTGGGTCGCCTGCTGGTAGCTCAGGTCGGTCCATTCGGTAGTCATGCCCACCGGCAGCACCTTGCCAGCAATCTCGGTCAGCTTGGTCATTGCCTCGGCCGAAGACAGCAGGCGCGGGTCGGCTTCACCGGCCAGGTCCGCTGCCGGGTAGCCATTGAAGCGCAGCACCGGGTCCGGGCCGAAGGTCTGCTTGATGGTGACCATCGAACCGATCGGCACCATCTCGCCGCGGTCGTTGCGGGTGCGCAGCTTGCCGATGTCCTCGACCGTCTCGCGGAACGGGCCATCGGCCTGGGCGATCACCTGCCAGGTACGGCCGAACTGGTTGAAGTCGTTGACGTAGGCCGAACCCAGGTAGGTCTGCAGGGTGTCGAACAGTTCGGTGAGCTGCACGCCCTGTGCCTTGGCCTTGACGCGGTCGACCTCGGCATCCAGCTGCGGCACGTTGGCCTGGTAGCTGGAAATCGGGAAGGCCATGCCAGGCGTCTGCGCAACGGTGCCCTGCATCGCCTGCACCGCGTTCTGCAATGCACCGTAACCCAGGTTGCCACGGTCCTCGATGAACATCTGGTAGCCGTTGCCGTTACCCAGGCCGAGGATCGGCGGCGGCATCATCGCGAACGCGAAGCCCTCCTGCAGCCCGGCGATCTTCTGGTTGATCTCGGCATTGATCTGCGCGGCGGTGCGGCCATGGCGCTCGGCGAACGGCTTGAGCGGAATGAACGCCACACCGGTGTTCGGCGTGTTGGTGAACTGCAGCGCGTTCAAGCCCGGGAACGAGATGGTGTGCGCCACGCCATCGGTTTCCTGGGCGATCTTGGCGACCTTGCGCAGCATTTCATCGGTACGTGCGATCGACGAACCTTCCGGCAGCTTCACACCGGCGATCAGGTACAGCTTGTCCTGGGTCGGAATGAAGCCCGGCGGCACCAGCTTGAAGATCACGCCGGTACCAACCAGCAGGATCGCGTAGACCACGAACACCGCACCACGACGGCCGAGGATGCGGGCCACGCCACGCTCGTACTTCTCCGAACTGGACTTGAAGAAGCGGTTGAACGGACGGAACACCCAGCCGAACAGGCGGTCGATCAGGCGGCTCGGGCCGTCCTTCGGAGCACCATGAGCCTTCAGCAGGCGCGCGGCCAGGGCCGGCGACAGGGTCAGCGAGTTGATCGCCGAGATCACCGTGGAAATGGCGATGGTGACCGCGAACTGCTTGTAGAACTGGCCGGTGACACCGGACAGGAACGCCATCGGCACGAACACGGCACACAGCACCAGCGCGATCGCCACGATCGGGCCGGAGACCTCACGCATGGCCTGGTGCGCCGCCGCGGTGGGCGACAGGCCTTCTTCGATGTTGCGCTCGACGTTCTCCACCACCACGATCGCGTCGTCGACCACGATGCCGATCGCCAGCACCAGGCCGAACAGGCTCAGCGTGTTGATCGAGAAGCCCAGCAGGTACAGCGCGGCGAAGGTACCGACCACCGACACCGGCACCGCGATGAGCGGGATGATCGAAGCACGCCAGGTCTGCAGGAACAGGATCACCACCAGCACCACCAGCGCGATGGCTTCCAGCAGCGTGGAGACCACCGCTTTGATCGAGTCGCGCACGAAGATGGTGGTGTCATACACCGCTTCGTACTTGACGTCGGCCGGCATGGTCTTCTGCATCTCGTCCATCGTCGAGATGACCTGGTCACGGATCTCCAGCGCATTCGCACCGGGCGACTGGAAGATACCGATACCGACTGCGTTCTTGCCGTCCAGCTGCGAGCGCAGGGTGTAGTCGCCGGCACCCAGTTCCAGGCGGGCCACATCGGCCAGGCGCACGATCTCTCCGTCGGTGCCGCTCTTGAGCACGATGTCGCCGAATTCCTTTTCGGTCTTCAGGCGGCCCTGGGCATTGATCAGAGTCAGGAACTTGCTGTCCGGCAGCGGTTCGGCACCGAGCTGACCGGCCGACACCTGCACGTTCTGCTCACGCATGGCGCGCACCACGTCGCTGGCGGTCAGGCCGCGCGATGCCACCTTGTCCGGGTCCAGCCAGGCGCGCATGGCGTAGTCGCCACCACCGAAGATCTGCGCGTCACCCACGCCCGGAATACGCGCCAGCGCATCCTTGACGTGCAGGCGTGCGTAGTTGCGCAGGTACAGGGTGTCGTACTTTCCTTGCGGCGAGGTCAGGTGCACCACCATCAGGAAGGTCGGCGACTGCTTCTGCGTGGTCACGCCCTGCCGGCGCACGTCCTCGGGCAGACGCGCCTGTGCCTGCGCCACGCGGTTCTGCACCTTCACCGCCGCCGCGTCCGGATCGGTGCCCGGGCGGAAGGTGACGGTCATCTGCAGCACGCCGTCCGAGCCGGCAACCGACTTCAGGTACATCATGCCTTCGACGCCGTTGATCGCCTCTTCAAGCGGCGTGGCAACGGTCTCGGCAATGACTTTGGGGTTGGCGCCCGGATAGACCGTGCGCACGACCACCGACGGCGGCACCACTTCGGGGTACTCGCTGATCGGCAGGATCGGAATCGTGATCAGGCCTGCGGCGAAGATCACGATCGACAGCACCGCCGCGAAGATCGGCCTGTCGATGAAGAAACGGGAAAAGTCCATGGAGGAATTCCTGGGAAAGGCATTCGGCGGGCAACAGCCACCCTGCCCCTCGCCGAAATGACGAAGGCAGGGAAGGCTGCCGCTGGCGCCGGCAGCTAAGCGGAAACGCGGATCAGGAGACGGCGGATCAGTGGTTCAGTGCGGCAGTGGCATCGCGGCCCGGTGCCGGCGCGGCCTGCGGCTGCATCGCCACCGCCTTGGCCTGCACCGGCATGCCCGGCATGAAGACCTTCTGCACGCCGTCGATGATCACCTTGTCACCGGCGGCCAGGCC
>DQIG01000028.1:0-998 GCA_003525885.1 Stenotrophomonas sp. | reverse complement strand
CCTTGTCACCGGCGGCCAGGCCATGTTCGACAATGCGCAGGCCATCAGCGGTGCGGCCCAGCTGGATGTCACGGCGCTGGGCCTTGCCATCCTTGTCGACCACGTACACGTACTTGCGGTCCTGGTCGGTCAACACCGCCTTGTCGTCGATCAGCAGGGCCTGGAACTGGCCGCTGCCGAGCAGCTGCACGCGGGCGAACAGGCCCGGTGTGAACTGGCGGTCGGCGTTGTCCAGCAGCGCGCGGACGCGGATGGTGCCGGTGCTGCGAGCTACCTGGTTGTCGAGGAAGTCGACCTTGCCCGCATGCGGGTAGCCCTCTTCGCCCGACAGGCCAACTTTCACCGGCAGTTCGCTGTCACGCTCGCTCGGGCGCTCGCCCTTGCGTGCCATCTGTGCGTAGCGCAGGAAGGTGCTTTCGTCGGCATCGAAGTAGACGAACACGGTATCCAGCGAGACCAGCGTGGTCAGCACGCTGGCGCTGTCGCCGGCGGTGACCAGGTTGCCGGCGGTGACCATCGCGCGGCCAGCACGGCCATCGATCGGTGCACGCACCTTGGTGAACTCCAGGTTGAGGCGGGCCGCATCCAGCGCCGCCTGCGCGGCCTGCACGGCGGCACCGGACTGGTCGGCGGCGGCACGACGCTGCTCGGCGGTCTCGGTGGAGATCGCCTGCTGCTCGGACAGCCGCTTGGCACGTTCGGATTCGCTGCGGGCCAGCGTGGCCTGGGTACGGGCACGTGCCAGTTCGGCGGCGGCGCGATCGTACTCGGCCTGGTAACTGCGTGCGTCGATGGTGAAGAGCACTTCGCCCTTCTTCACTTCCTGGCCTTCGACATAGTTGACCTTGTCGATGTAGCCGGACACGCGCGGACGCAGCTCAACGCTCTGTACCGCTTCGACGCGGCCGCTGAACTCGTCCCACTGGCTGACCTGCTTGACCAGTACCGGCGCGGCGCTCACCTGCGGCGGCGGGGGGGCACCGGCTTCTTCGGCGTGG
>DQIG01000136.1 GCA_003525885.1 Stenotrophomonas sp. | reverse complement strand
GGCTCGCCGCTCAAGCCGGTCGGCACGGTCCACTTCGCCGTGGCGCGCGCCAATCGCTCGGTCATTCACCGGCACGAACTGTTCGACGACGTCGACGGGCGCGACGGCGTCCAGCTGGCCGCCGTCCGGGTGGCCCTGGAACTGCTGCGCGGCGCGGTGCTCTAGGTGCCGGAAACCACGCCCAGCGAGTGGCGGCGCTTCGCCGGCATCGACCTTTCCCGCAAGGCCCTGGCCCGGGCGGCCGCCCGCAAGAGCGAGTGGCGCCACGCCATCCGCGTCTCCTGCGCCGTGGTGGCCGCCTACGCCCTGGCGACCCTTCTCCACCTGCCCCAGGGCTACTGGGCGGTGTTCACGGCCGTCATCATCGTGCAGTCCAGCCTGGGCGCGACGATCACGGCCTCGATCGAGCGGCTGATGGGCACGGTCGTCGGCGCGGTGGCCGGCGCGGGGGCGGCCATGCTGCACGCCCGCTGGCCCGAGATGGGCGGACCGATCCTGGCGGTGACCGCCGCCCTGCTGGCCTTCCTGGCGGCCGTGCGCCCGACCCTCAAGGTCGCGCCCGTCACCGCCGTGATCATGCTGATCGGCACCACCACCCACATGGATCCGCTGGTGGCGGCCTTCCTGCGCGTGGCCGAGATCACCGTGGGCAGCGTGGTCGGCATCGCCGCCACGTTGCTGATCTTCCCCGCCCGCGCCCACGCCGCCGTTGTGGAGAACGCCAACAAGGTGGCCCGGCTGCTGGCCGAACTGCTCGACCACTACGCCCTGAAGCTGGGCGACCAGGCCACCACCCTGGAGGCCCGCGAGCACTACGACGACACCCTCAAGGCTCTGTCCAAACTGCAGACGGCCATGACCGAGGCCGACCGCGAGAGCGCCAGCAAGCTCAGCGACCACTCCGTGACCGAAGCCCTGCCTCGCACGCTCTGGCGGTTGCGCAATGACTGCGTGATGGTGGGCCGGGCCCTTCGCGAAACGCTCCCCTCGCCCGCCCTGGCACCGGAAGCCGCGGCGATGCTGGCGGTCAGCGCCGGGTTCCTGCGCGCCTGCGCGGCCATGCTGGAAAAGGGGCCGCGCCCCGACCGCATCGCCTTCGCCCAGGCGCACCAGGCGTTCCAGACGGCGGTGGAGGCCCTGCGCGAGAGCGACGCGATCCGCGTGCTGGGTTTCGACGATTCCGCCCGCGTTTTCGGCCTGGTCTTCGCGATCGAGAACCTGTTCGCCAACCTCGGCGACTTCGAGGAGCGGGTCGAAGAGACCCTGGCGAAGAAGGACTAGCGCCCTACGGCGTGACGCGCGCGCCGTAAACGGCCCGCGCCCGGTCCTCGAAGCACTCGATCAGCCTGCGGGCCGCGCGGTCGATGTTGGCCGCCAGCATCGCGTCCAGCATCCTGGACTTGAAGGCGAAGTCGATCACGAACTCGACCGTCGTCCCCGTCTCGTGCGGGGTGAACCGCCACTGGTTGGCCAGGCGCTTGAACGGGCCGTACAGCAGACTGACCTCCACCGTCAGAGCTTCGGCGTCGCGACGCACCCGCGTGGCGAACTTCTCGCGCAGGAACGAGAAGCCCACCTGGGCCTCGGCGTCGACCGTGCTGACCTCGCCGTCCACCCGGCCGTTCCAGGTGCGCATGCCCGTGATCCACGGCACGAACGACGGGTAGGCCTCCACGTCGCCCACGAGCGTGAACAGTTGCTCGGGCGCGTACGGCAGCACCCGGGTGACGACATGGCGGTGCAAGTCTAGCCGGCCTTCTTGGCTTCCAGGGCGTTACGGGCGGCCTGCAGCTTGGCGAAGTCCTCGCCCGCGTGGTGCGACGAGCGGGTCAGCGGGCTGGACGAGACCATCAGGAAGCCCTTGGCCCGGGCGATCGCCTCGTAGGCCTTGAACTCTTCCGGCGTCACGAACCGGTCGATGGCCGCGTGCTTGCGGGTGGGCTGCAGGTACTGGCCGATGGTGATCATGTCCACGTCGTGAGCGCGCAGGTCGCGCATGGTGGCCTTGATCTGTTCGAACTCTTCGCCCAGGCCCAGCATGATGCCGCTCTTGGTCGGCACGTCCGGGTGCTGCGCCTTGAAGTTCTTCAGCAGGTTCAGCGACCACTGGTAGTCCGCACCCGGGCGCACGTTGCGATACAGGTCCGGCACGGTTTCGATGTTGTGGTTGAACACATCCGGCGGGTTCTGCGCCAGGATCTCCAGCGCGCGCTCCATGCGGCCCTTGCCGCGGAAGTCCGGGGTCAGCACTTCGATGCGGGTGCCCGGCGACTTCGCGCGGATGGCACTGATGCAGTCGACAAAGTGCTGGGCACCGCCATCGCGCAGGTCATCGCGGTCGACGCTGGTCACCACGACGTACTTCAGGCCCATGTCGGCCACCGTCTGGCCCAGGCTGGCGGGCTCGTTGGCATCCGGCGGCTTCGGGCGGCCGTGGGCCACGTCGCAGAACGAGCAGCGCCGGGTGCAGACCTCACCGAGGATCATGAAGGTGGCGGTGCCATGGCCGAAACACTCGTGGATGTTCGGGCAGCTGGCTTCCTCGCACACCGTCACCAGGCGGTTCTCGCGCAGCTTGGCCTTGAGGTTCTGCACGGCATTGCCCGAAGGAATGCGCACGCGGATCCAGGACGGCTTGCGCAGCACCGGCGCATCGGCGAACTGCACCGGCGAACGGTTGATCTTGTCACCGCCCAGCTGCTTGACCCCGGCCTGCAACGGCGCGGCGGACGGGGAATCGCCCTGCACGATCTGCAGGGGAATGGAACGGGCGGTGGTTTCAGTCATGGCAGTTCCGGGGGGCGGTCAGGCGGCCGCAGAAAGATCGGGCAGTTCGGGCGTGTGCTGCAGCAGCAGGCCAAACTGGCGGGCCAGGTGGTCCAGCAGCACCGGCTTGACGGCCTCCATCCCGGAGGGGCCGCCCAAGTCTAGCACCGAGGTCACCTGCAACCCCTGATAGCCACAGGGATTGATACGGTGGAAGGGTTCCAGGTCCATGGCCACGTTGAAGGCCAGGCCATGGAAGGTGCAGCCGCGGCGCACGCGGATGCCGAGTGCGGCAATCTTGGCGCCACCGACGTAGACGCCCGGGGCGCCCTCGCGGCGTTCGGCACCGATGTTCCACTCGGCCAGGGTGTCGATGAGGGCCTGCTCGATGCGGCACACGTAGTCGCGCACGCCGATGCCCAGCCGCGGCAGGCGCAGCAGCGGATAGACCACGATCTGGCCGGGGCCGTGATAGGTCACCTGGCCGCCGCGGTCCACGTGCAGCACGGGAATGTCGCCCGGCGCCAGCACATGCTCATCCTTGCCGGCCTGGCCCAGGGTGAACACGGGATCGTGCTCGACCACCCACAGCTCGTCGGCATCGGCGTCGCTGCGCTGGTCGGTGAAGCGCTGCATGGCGCGCCACACCGGCTCATAGGCCTGGCGGCCGAGGTCACGGACCACCGCCGGACGCGGCGCGCGGTCTTCCGGGGCGGCTTCGGCCGGGCAGCTGTCGGCTACAGCGTCCACTTCACTTCCGGGTGGTCGCGCAGCGCCTGGTGGGCCAGGTCGTACTGTTCGCGGCTCTCGGCCTTGAACACGATGCGGACGGACACGTACTTGCCGTTGGACGAATGCTTCCAGCTGATGCGCTCATTGACGACATCAATGCCGGCAGCCAGCAGCAGGCGGGGAAGCTCATGCTCCAGGCCGCGGTTGGCCGGGCCCATGGCACTGAGCTCGAACTGGCCGGGGAACTGGAAGCCGTGGTCGGGGTTGTCGGACTTGATTTCCATGGCCCCATTATCGGGCCGCAGGGCAACAAACCCAAGAGTATTCATCAACGTCAAAGACGGCACCGGCGGTCTGCTGCGTTGCAGGCCGCCCCAATGCGCGGGCCGAAAGCCCAACGGCAGCTGACTGCCACACCCCGTTCCGTACCGGCTGCGACAGGCCCAGGCGAGCTGCGGCGCCCGCATGGAACGGTACCGGCGCCGGCGTGAGTAACGAATTGTGTCTGCCGGACAATGTTGTTTTCGGAACAGACAAGTGATCCGAACGTGCTCGTTCCGACGCGCGGGCACGAGTACCGTGGCGTTGCAGAAAACGACAGAAAACCGCCCCCTTCCCCATGAGCATTCCATCCATGCGTAGTGTCGCAGCCCTCGGGCTGGCCGGCCTGCTGGCCTCTGCCCTCCCCCTTGCCGCCCAGGCGGCCGAACAGTGTGGCCCCGACGCCATGCGCGACCACCCGCCGCAGATCAATTTCCGCGTCGACAACGACCTGTTCGGTGGCCGCCACCAGGACCAGGGCTATACCAACGGCGCGCAGCTGACCCTGGTCTCGCCGAATCTGGTCGACTACACCGACGACCCCTGCCTGCCCCGCATGGCACGCTGGGTGAACCAGTACTTGGAAAGCCTGCACCCGGGCAGGTTCGAACAGCAGAACATGATCTTCAGCATCGGCCAGGGCATCTTCACCCCCACCGACCCGACCCGCCGCGACCTGATCGAGGACGACCGGCCCTACGCCGGCGTGCTGCTGGCCAGCTTCGGCTTCAACGCGCGCAGCGGCGACCGCCTGCAGACCACCCAGCTGGCCGTGGGTGTGGTCGGCCCCTGGGCCCAGGGCAAGCAGGTGCAGGATGCGGTGCACAACATCCTCAATGACAAGAAGTTCGAAGGCTGGGACAACCAGCTGCACAACGAACCGGTGTTCATGCTGACCCATGAGCGCATGCGGCGCTGGCCGGCCGATGCCAGCGTCAATGCCGGTGGTTGGGGCTGGGATGCGATCAGCCACTACGGCGGTGCGATCGGCAACCTGGAAACCAAGGCCAATGCCGGTGGTGAAGTGCGCTTCGGCTGGAAGCTGCCCGACGACTTCGGCAGCACGCCGCTGCGGCCGGCCGGTGAGAACACCGCACCCACCCGCGGTGGCCGCCCCAGTGGCTGGTCGTGGCATCTGTTCGTGACCACTGACGCGGCGTGGGTGCTCCGCGACATCACCCTGGACGGCAACACGTTCCGCAGCAGCCACAGCGTGGACAAGCGCCACGTGGTGGCCCAGGGCGGCTACGGCATCGCCGTGATGCGCGGGCGCTGGAAATTCGCGATGGCGCGTTACCACAGCACCCGCGAATTCGATGGCCAGCGCCAATCGCCGGTGTTCGGCAGCTTCACCATCAGCCGCTCGCTGTAAGCGGGGGGCTGATGGTAGTGCCGGCCGCTGGCCGGCTGTGGCACATCCGGATGGGTTCATGAGGAGCCGGCCAGCGGCCGGCACTACCCGCATCCCGGATGGATTCATGAGGAGCCGGCCAGCGGCCGGCACTACCCGCATCCCGGA
>DQIG01000132.1 GCA_003525885.1 Stenotrophomonas sp. | reverse complement strand
CGCCACCACCGGCTCGCCGGCGATGTCCTTGCCGAGGATGATCGGCAGCATGCCCTTGTGCTCGGCGAAGGCTTCGGAGGCGACCATCTCCTTGAACGAGACCATCTGGCGATCCGCGTTCGGCAGTTCGATGCCCATGACGGTGCGGCCCGGGATCGAGGAGACGCGGGCCGAGATCGCGCTCATGTTGCGGGCGATATCGTCGGCCAGGCCGATCACGCGGCTGGACTTGATGCCCGGGGCCGGTTCCAGTTCGTACATGGTGACGACCGGGCCGGTGCGCACGGCGGTGATTTCGCCCTTCACGTTGAAGTCGTCCAGCACGGTTTCCAGCAGGCGCGCGTTTCGCTCCAGGCTGAGCTTGTCGATCTTCGGCTGCGAATTCGGCAGCGGATCTTTCAGCAGATCGAGGCCGGGCAGCGCGAACTTGTCGAACATGTCCTTCTGGCGATTGCCGATGTTGAGCTGCGCGGGGGTGGCGGCGGCCTTGGGATCGCTGATCTCGGGCGCCTTGCGCGGCTTGGCGGCGGGTTCGCGGATGGCCGCTGCCGCCGGTTCATCGCCGAAATCGTCGTCCATGAACGGTGCGGACTGGGCTTTCGGGGCCTTTTCGCGGGTCTTTTCCTTCCCGGCGCTGCGGGGCGACACCTCTTCCCGCGCGGGCAGGCGGCCGATGCGGCCGGGCAGGGTCAGCAGGCGGCCCCAGTCCCAGGCGAAGACGCTGCCCGCCAGCAGCAGTCCGCCGCCAAGGCAGACCACGGCGATGACGAAAGCGGCCCATGTGGCGAAGACACCGGGCAGGAAGCCGGTCAGCGTCTCGATCACCCAGGCGCCGAGCAGGCCGGAAATGCCGCCCATCGAGGCGGGCAGGGTGCCGCCGGGCTGGACATAGGTCAGGCCCATCAAGGTGCTGGTCGCACCAGCTTGCGGGAAGGCGAGGCTCAGCACGGTAGCGATCAGCACCATGGCCAGCGCCAGCACGAAGACCGGGCGCCACCAGCGCTGGTTCGAATGCTCGATATCGCTGTCCTCTTCCTCCACCAGCAGCCAGAGCTTGCGGGCGAAGACGTAGAGCAGCGGCACGAACAGCGCCGAAACCGGGCCGAACAGCAGCAGCACACGCTCCGCCACCCAGGCGCCCACCGGGCCCATCCAGTTCTCCGCAGGGCCACCGGCGGCGGTGGAGGCGGAAGGATCGGTCTGGTGGTAGCTCAGCAGTGCAAGCGTGAGGAAGGCCATCGCCGCGAAGAGCAGCAGGGCGCCGCCCAGTTCGCCCGCGCGGCGCAAGGACCGCTTGAGCACTGCGCGCCAGTCCGGCTTGGCGATTCGCCGTCCGGGTGCGAGGGGCCGTGTCGCCATTGGAAATTCCCTTGATTTCGGCCCGTTATAATGCGTCGGCGGGGGACTCGCCGTCAAGAATAGATCGGGAACAAGGTTGTGGGAGGTCAGCTAAACGCCTGAATCGCCGCCCATTTGACCTTGCCTAACGTGCGGGCGCGATGTGGCGTCATGCCGCCAAGTGCGATCACCGGCACCTTTGAACGCGCCGCCAGTAGCCGAAACCGCGTCGGGCCGAGTGTGGCCGCGCCGGGGTGCGAGCGGGTGGCGAAGACCGGCGAAAGCAACACCATGTCGGCGCGGGCGCGGTGAGCTTTTGCGAGTTCGCGCAGGGAGTGGACGGTGACGAGGCGCAGGATCGCGGGGCCTCGGGTGAGTTTTTCCGCTGCGCCATAAGCCCCGTCGGCGCCCCAACGCCGGGCCTCGCTTGCCTTGCCGGAAAGCACGATGGCGTGGCCGAAACGATGGGCCACACGTTTCAAAACCGCGAAACGCGCGCGCCGCTCGGCGGGTGGCAGGTGGTAGTGGCGGAATACCCATCCCGATCCACGCGGCAGTCGGGATAGCGCTTTTTCGAGCGCCGCGTCGTTACGCGCGTCGCTCACGAGCCAGATGTCAGGAAGAGGTGGCTGGCGGTTCGGCACGGGGACGCTATAGCAGCGCGCCATGGATCAGCCAGCTTCTCCTCTTCAGGCCGTTCGCGCCCAGATCGCCCACGCCGCCAGCATTGCCGGCCGCGAGCCCGAGGCCATCGAACTTGTCGCCATCTCCAAGACCCATCCCGCCGAAGCGATACTGCCGCTTCTGGCCGAGGGCCAGCGCGTGTTCGGCGAAAACCGCGTGCAGGAAGCCGAGGCCAAGTGGCCCGCCTTGCGTGAGGCTTATCCCGATGTGGCGGTGCACCTGGTCGGCCAGCTTCAGTCCAACAAGGCTGAGGAAGCCGTCGCGCTGTTCGACTGCATTCACTCGCTCGACCGGCCTTCGCTGGTCGCGGCGCTGGCCAAGGCGATGGACAAGCTGGGCCGCCGGGTGCCGTGCTTCGTGCAGGTGAACATCGGCGCGGAAGAGCAGAAGGGCGGTTGCCCGATCGCCGAAGTGCCTGCCCTGCTGGCCGAGGTACGTGCGGCGAATATTCCGCTTGCGGGCCTGATGTGCGTGCCGCCAGCGGGGATCGAGGCGGCGCCGTTCTTTGCGCTGCTCGCCAAGATTGCTCAGGACAATGGTGTGTCGGGCCTGTCGATGGGTATGAGCGAGGACTTCGAGACGGCGATCATGCTCGGCGCGACGCATGTGCGTGTGGGTAGTGCGCTATTCGGGGCGCGGGGATAACCTTCAACAATCCTCCCCTGTAAGGGGAGGTGGCAGCGCGAAGCGCTGACGGAGGGGTGTAACCGGCGCTGTAGTGCGCTACCGAGAGGCTGACACCCCTCCACCACCCTTCGGGCGGTCCCCCTCCCCTTGCAGGGGAGGAGCTATAGGCCCGTCAAGTCGCGCGGAACGCCAGCAGCGACAGGCCGAACCCGGCGAAGAGCCCGCCGGTCAGCCGGTTGAACACCCGCTTCACCCCGGCTTTGCCAAGATGGCGCGAGAGCGCACGGCCACTGAACGCGTAGACCGAGTACCAGAACCCCTCGATCACCGCGAAGACCGCCACCAGAATGGCGAACTGCGGCGCCTGCGGGCGGGCCGGGTCGATGAACTGCGGCAGGAAGGCCGCCGCGAAGACGATGGCCTTGGGATTGCTGATCGAGATCGCATAACCGCCGCGCAGCAGCGCCAGCCAGGAAACCTCGGGCCGCACCGTCTGGGCAACGTCATCGTCTTCGGAAACCGGCGCACGCCATGCTTTCACGGCAAGGAACAGCAGATAACCGGCACCGGCGATGCGCAGCGCGGTGAAAGTGCCCGGCAGGGCATGCAGCAGCGCGCCGAGGCCCACGGCGGAGGCGGCCAGCAGGGTGACGAGACCCAAGAGGCAGCCCGCCATGGTGGCCAGAGTGCGCTTCACGCCCAGTTCCACGCTGCGTGACAGCACGTGGAGCATGTTGGGGCCCGGCGTCGCGCTCAAAAGGAAGACCGCGACGGCGTAGATCCAGAGGGTGTGAAGCGCCATCGGTTCGTCAGTCCAGTTCGTTGCCGGTGAGCGTCACGACGTGGAGCAGGTTGGTCGAACCCGGCACGCCGAACGGCACGCCGGCAAGGGCCACGAGGCGGGTTCCGGCGGCGCCGAAACCGTGGCGCAGCGCCATGCGCTTGCCCTTGGCGATCATCTCCTCGAAGCTGCCGATGTCCTTGGTGGTCACCGTATGCGCGCCCCACAGCAGGGCGAGGCGGCGGGCGGTGGCCAGCGTCGGGGTCAGCACCAGCATCGGCGCGGCGGGACGCTCACGCGCGACGCGGCGGGCCGAACCGCCCGAGCCGGTGAAGACGATGATGCCTTCGATCGGCAGGGTATCGGCAATCGTCGCGCAGGAGGCCGAGAGCGCGTCTGCGGTGGTGGGATCGGGCGGGGTCTGGGTGAGGTGGATACGCTCGCGGTAGGTCGAATCGTGTTCGACCGAGACGGCGATGCGGTCCATGATCGTCACCGCTTCCACCGGCCACTGACCGGCGGCGGTTTCGGCCGAGAGCATCACCGCGTCGGCACCGTCGTAGACCGCGTTGGCAACGTCGGAGACTTCGGCGCGGGTCGGCGAGGGGCTGGTGATCATCGATTCCAGCATCTGCGTGGCCACCACAACCGGCTTGCCGCTGGCGCGGGTCTTGGCGATGATGTGCTTCTGGATCGGCGGCACCTGTTCGGGCAGCAGTTCCACGCCAAGGTCACCGCGGGCGACCATGATGCCGTCCGACAGTTCGATGATCCCGTCGATCGACTGCACGGCGGCCGGCTTCTCGATCTTCGACATCAGCGCGCAGGCGCCGCCGATCAGGCGGCGCGCTTCGGCCACGTCCTCGGGACGCTGGACGAAGGACAGGCCGATCCAGTCCGCACCCTGATCCACCGCGAAGGCCAGATCGCGGCGGTCCTTGTCGGTCAGCGCGGGCACGGGAACGATGGCGTCGGGTACGTTCACGCCCTTGCGGTCGGAAATCGCCCCGCCCACTTCGGCCGAGCACAGGATGCTGTCGGTTTCGGCGCGGATGACGACGAGGCGCAGCTTGCCGTCGTCGATCAGCAGGCGCTGGCCTTTTTCAAGAATGCCGAACAGCTCGGGATGCGGCAGGCAGACGCGGTTGTCGTCACCCGGGGTGGGGTCGCGGTCCAGCGTGAAGTGGGCGCCGTGGCGGATGAAGGCCTTGCCCTCGGCAAACGTGCCGACGCGCAGCTTCGGGCCCTGAAGGTCGCAGAGCACGGCGATGGGGCGCATCGCATCCTTTTCCACCGCGCGGATATTGGCGATGGTTTCGCGGTGCGTGTCGTGATCGCCGTGGCTCATGTTGACGCGGAACGCATCGGCGCCGGCTTTCAGCAGCTTCTCGATGGTTTCCTTGTCACGGCTCGCCGGGCCGAGCGTGGCAAGGATCTTGACCTTGCGCTGGCGCTTAATGCCGCGGTGATGGGGCGAGCGACGGAATGGGGGTGTGGTTGCCAAGGTCAGTGTGCCTCTTCCTGTATCGGGGCGATCTATGGCAAAGCTTGTCTGACAAACCAAGGACCAAGCGACGCGCCATGCACGAAAACAACTCTATAGACACTCTTGATGACGCCGTGGCGGCAGCCGCATTCCGGCGCCTCGTCAAGCACTTGCAGGTGCGCCATGACGCCGAGAACATCGAACTTATGGGGCTGGCCGGATTTTGCCGCAATTGCCTGGCGGACTGGATCCGCGACGCCGGTTTCGAAGGCGACAAGGCCGCCGCGCGCGAAGTGATCCACGGCATGCCGTTCGGCGAGTGGAAAGCGAAGTTCCAGAGCGAGGCGACGCCTGAACAGCTGGCCCGCATGGAAGAGAGCCTGAAGAAGAACGGCGGCGGGCACTGACATTGGGCCCACTGAAGCGACACCGCCCTCTCCCCACCCGACCACCCGACGAAAGTACCCTATGGGTGGTCGGATGGGGGAGAAGGCCGGTGCCGCGAAATTCGCTGTTCCGCGAACTTTCAAACGGTCTCTAGGATGCAGCCCCATCATCCGTTGGCGTCCGTTCCCCGACCTGCCGCCAGGGCTGGCCGATGCGCCGTTCAAACCGGTCGCGCAGCGCCCAGAGCCAGTTCACCCGGCGCTCGGCGATGCCCGGCAGGCTGAGCAGGTCTCCGCCCAGCCACGGCAGGTACGGATTGCGGCGGGCATAGGACCAGATCTCCACCCGCTCTCCTGGCCGCACCGACAGGCCTCTGGCGTGGAATCCCAGCGTATCCGCCACCACCAGCGTGTTCTGCGGCGTGGCCAGCGCTTCGGCGGGGCCGAGCCCCATGGCCGATAATTCTTCCGCCGAGACACGCGGCGATCCGCGTGCGGAAAGGCGGTCGATCGCGCGCGGGTCGGCCAGCGAGCGATTGCGTTCCCACGCCAGGCGTTCGGGCGTGAAGCGGTGCGATCCGCGCACATAAGTGAACGGCCCTTCGTCCTCGGCAACCGGATTCAAGAAAAGCCAGGCCTTGAGCGAGGAATGGAAGCTGTCTGCGTGGAGGGTTTCCTGCGGGTCCGGCTCATTGCCTTCGAAATGGCTGACGATGGTCTGGATATAGTGCAGCGGGGTCGTGCGGAAGCTGGCGACGTAGTGGAACAGTGCCTGGATGTCCTCGCGCTCCAGCAATGCGCGCAGGGCGGGAATCGCCGTCAGCATCGCCGGATCGATCGCCATGCGGCGAGTGATCGCATCGCCCTGCCGCATCTCGCGCGCCGGAGCCCGGTAGGACAGCATGGCCTCGCGCAGCGCCGGGAACGCCTCGGGCGGGACGATTTCGGGGATGACGACGAAGCCGTCGCGGTCGAACGCCTCGCGCCAGTCGGCACGGACTTTTGCCGCCAGCCGTCGGCGGCGCCATGACGCCATGCCCGCCGCCAGCCTGACCCGGCCGATGTGCAACCCGCGGGCGTTGAGGCGGGACGAACCGATCAGGGGATTGTCGAGAAAGCTCTTCGCCCCGGTCAGAAGCTGGAGCGTCCAGATCGGCGCCATCAGTATTCGGACGAATTTCGTTTTGCCGTTACCGGTCAAATCGCAGGTTCCTGTTATACACTTTGACTGCCGCCCCAAAAATGCCCCTGCGGGCATTTTTGAAACGGACTCTTCAGCCTTCCTTCACCACGGCGTCGATCGCCATGAGGCGCTGCATCAGCGGCTCGAACTGATCGAGCGGCAGCGCATTGGGGCCGTCCGAAAGGGCCTTGTCGGGGTCGGGGTGGGTTTCCATGAAGAGGCCGGCAACGCCTGCGGCCACTGCCGCACGGGCCAGCAGCGGCACGTATTCGCGCTGTCCGCCCGATCGTTCACCAAGGCCGCCGGGCTGTTGCACCGAATGGGTCGCGTCGAACACCACCGGACAGCCGGTTTCGGCCATGATGGCCAGCCCGCGCATGTCGGATACCAGCGTGTTGTAGCCGAACGAGGTGCCGCGTTCGCAGAGCAGGAAGGAATCGGGATCGTGCCCCGCCGAAACGGCCGCATTGCGCGCCTTGAGCACGACCTGCTTCATGTCCGCCGGGGCCATGAACTGGGCTTTCTTGATGTTCACCGGCTTGCCCGAAGTGGCGACGGCGGCAATGAAATCGGTTTGCCGTGCGAGGAAGGCCGGGGTCTGGAGCACGTCTACGACCTGGGCCGTGGCGGTTACTTGTCCGGCTTCATGAACGTCGGTGATGACAGGCAGGCCGGTCTCCGCACGGACCTTTTCAAGAATGCGCAATCCCTCGTCCATTCCAAGGCCGCGAAACGACTGGTCCGAACTGCGATTGGCCTTGTCGAACGAACTCTTGAAAATAAGAAACAGCCCTAGTCGCTGGGCAACTGCCGCCAGTTTTTCTGCCACCGAGAGCGTCAATGCCTCGCTTTCGATCACGCAAGGGCCGGCGATGGCAAACAAGGATGTGCGATAATTAACTTCGTGGCCGCACAGGATCATATATAAAGAACCTTGGTAGTTAATTCGACTGCGCTACGTGCGGATAATGCAATTCCACTCTGGTGGATGCGTCCCGTTTGCCGGTCGATTGATCGCCATTCCTTTGGCTTGCGGCGAAAGTTCTGGCAATGCCTGCCATGATGAAATAGCGCAGTTAGTCCACCTTATGTATGATTGCATTTGCATGATTCAGTTGACCAAGGCTTTATGACCAGCGCGATTTTCCAAGCGACCCGGCACTCTGCTTCTGCACTCAAGACGCTGGATATCGAGCTCGAAGCGCTGGAAGCCCTCAAGGCTACGCTCCAGTCGCCGGATATGGCGCGGGCGGTGGATCGGGCGATCCAGGCGCTGGCGGCTACGCCGGGGCGGGTGATCGTCACCGGCATGGGCAAGAGCGGCCACATCGCCCGCAAGATCGCTGCCACCCTGGCGTCTACCGGCACGCCGGCGTTCTACGTGCACCCCGGCGAAGCCGGCCACGGCGACCTGGGCATGATCACCGAGGACGACGTGGTGCTGGCCCTGTCCTATTCCGGTGAGTCCGACGAGGTGCTGATGCTGCTGCCGGTGCTCAAGCGCCAGGGCAACGTGCTGATCTCCATGACCGGCCGCCCGCAGTCGAGCCTGGCCACCGCCGCCGACATCCACCTGGACGTGAGCGTGCCGGCCGAGGCCTGCCCGCTGGCGCTGGCGCCGACCTCCAGCACCACAGCCTCGCTGGCGATGGGCGACGCGCTGGCCGTGGCCCTGCTTGACGCGCGCGGCTTCACCGCCGACGACTTCGCCCGTTCACACCCGGCCGGCAGCCTCGGCCGTCGCCTGCTGCTGCACATCACCGACGTCATGCACACCGGCGAGGACCTGCCCAGCGTAGGTGCCGACGCCAGCCTCAGCGAAGCGCTGATGGAAATGAGCCGCAAACGGCTGGGCATGACCGCCGTGGTCGACGCCGACGGCGTGCTGATCGGCCTGTTCACCGACGGCGACCTGCGCCGGGCGCTGGACAGTGCGCTGGACGTACGGACCGCGAAGATCGCCGATGTGATGACCCGCAACCCGCGCACCATCGGTGCCGACCAGCTGGCCGTGGAGGCCGCCCGGCTGATGGAGACCCACAAGATCACCGGCCTGATCGTGGTCGACGGCCAGGGCCGCGCGGTCGGCGCCCTGAACATTCATGACCTGTTGCGGGCCCGGGTGGTTTAACCGACAGTCCGTAGACCCCATTCAGTCTGTACTGCCCCACCCGAACCTACCGAGCCTGCCGCCCTGATGCCCTGGTCCCCTCTGCCCGCCTTCCCCGCCCACCTGCACGCCGCCGCGGCCCGCGTCCGCCTGGCCTGCTTCGACGTGGACGGCACCCTCACCGACGGTCGGCTGTACTACGACAAGGACGGCAACGAGAGCAAGGCGTACTTCGTGCAGGACGGCCTGGGCCTGAAACTGCTGCAGCAGCACGGCATTCACCCCGTGCTGATCACCGCGCGCAACAGCCAGTCCGCGCTCAAGCGCGGCGCCGACCTCGGCATCGACACCCAGATCGCCGTGGGCGACAAGCTGGCCAGCGTGCAGGCGCTGTGTGCGCAGCACGGCATCGGCCTGGAGCAGGTCGCCTTCATGGGCGATGACCTGCCGGACCTGGCACCGCTGGGCGCGGTCGGTCTGGCGGTGGCGCCGGCCAACGCCCACCCGTGGATCGCCGAGCGCGTGCACTGGCAGACCCGCGCCGATGGCGGACGTGGCGCAGCCCGTGAGCTGTGCGACATCCTGCTGGCCGCGCAGGGGCATGTGGACGCGGTCCTGGCGAGGTTCGGCGCATGAACCTGCCGACCCTGAACTGGCGCACCCTGCTCGGCATCGGCCTGCTGCTGGCGGCCCTGCTCAGCAGCTGGGCCGCCCTGCGCAACCGCGACAAGGGCCCGGCCACTGCCGGCCAGGAAGTCGGCGTGGACTACATCCTGCACGACTTCCAGATCGTCGCACTGGATGAGCACGGCAAGGAATCGACCACCCTGCGCGCGCCGTTGCTGGAACGCCAGCGTGGCGACCAGACCATCAACATCGCCACCCCGCTGTTCGAGATGCCCGACAAGGATGGCAAGCACTGGACCCTGCGTGCCGAGACCGGCTGGCTCAGCGCCAAGGGCGACGAGATGAAGCTGCGCGGCAATGTGGCCGGCGACAGCCCGACCGATCCGGGCGTGGTGCCGACCACCTTCCGCACCGACCACCTGGACGTGTTCCCGAAGGAGAACCGTGCCCGCACCGATGCGCTGGTCACCATGACCCGCCCCGGCATGGAACAGTCCGGCGTTGGCTTCGAGGTGGATTCGAAGAACAACACGTATCATTTCCTCAGCCAGTCCAAGGGCCGTTACACGCCCCGACGCTGATTCCGCCGCCCTCCTGCGACGTCCCCGGACAGGCGCAAGGAAGGCAGCCCACCCACCCGCCCCCGGCTTTCCGGGCGGCCCCACCGGTAGAACGGACCCCGATGAAGATTCCCTTTGCAGCCGTACTCGCGCTCGGTCTCCTTGTTCCCAGCGCTGCCTTTGCCAAGTCCACCGACCGCAACGAGAACATGAACATCGATTCCGGTGCCCAGTCGGGCGTGCTCACCGGCGATGGCAAGACCGTGCTCTCGCAGGGCGTGACCGTCACCCAGGGCTCGCTGGACATCCGCTCGTCCGAAGCCGAGATCTACCTGAAGGACGGCGAGGCCGTGCGTGCGGTGTTCACCGGCAAGCAGGCCACGATGAAGCAGCAGCTCGACGACGGCACCTGGATGGACGCGGTGGCCGATCGCATCGACTACGACATCAAGACCGAGATCATCACCCTGACCGGCAACTACAAGGTCACCAGCGCGCGCGGTACCAATGCCGGCCAGCGCATGGTCTACAACACCCGCAGCGGCGAGATGAACTCCGGCGGTGATGGCAGCCGTGTGCGCACCGTCATTCCGCCGAAGAACAAGAACCCGGCGGCACAGCCGGCGGCCGCACCCAAGGCGGCGGCTCCGGCCAGCACGCCGGCCAAGCCGGCCGGGAGCAAGAAGTAATGCTCGTCGCCAAGGGCCTGCGCAAGCGCTACAAGCAGCGCGAAGTCGTCAAGGACTTCGGGCTGACCCTGGACGCCGGTGAAGTGGTCGGCCTGCTCGGCCCCAACGGTGCCGGCAAGACCACCTGCTTCTACATGATCGTCGGCCTGGTCGCCGCCGATGCAGGCAGCATCGTGCTCGACGGCAAGGACATCACCAGCGACCCGATGTACACCCGTGCCAAGCAGGGCGTGGGCTACCTGCCGCAGGAACCGTCGGTGTTCCGCAAGCTGACGGTGGCCGACAACCTCCGCCTGGTGCTGGAACTGCGCGAAGACCTGGATTCGGCCGGCCGCGAACGCGAATTGAACAGCCTGCTCGACGAACTGCAGCTGGGCCATGTTGCCGACCAGCTCGGCGCCAGCCTGTCCGGTGGCGAGCGTCGTCGCTGCGAGATCGCCCGCGCACTGGCCGCGCAGCCGCGCCTGATCCTGCTCGACGAACCGTTTGCCGGTGTCGACCCGATCTCGGTGGGCGAAATCCAGCGCATCGTCACCCATCTCAAGCAGCGTGGCATTGGCGTGCTGATCACCGACCACAACGTGCGCGAGACCTTGGGAATCTGCGACCGCGCGTATATCCTCGCCGAGGGCACCGTGCTGGCCCAGGGCTCGCCGGAGGCGATCCTGGACAACGCCGACGTACGTCGCGTCTACCTTGGGGATTCCTTCAAGCTGTGACCGCAGGCGCCGGGTCCCTTTCCTTCCGTTCGGCACAGGCATGAAGACTCGGCTGCAGACATCGTTGGGACAGCAGCTGGTGCTCACGCCCCAGCTGCAGCAGGCGATCAAGCTGCTGCAGATGTCCACGACCGAGCTGGAGCTTGAAATCGCCCAGGCCGTGGAAAGCAATCCACTGCTGGACTGGGCCGACAGCAACGACAGCAGTGCCGCCAATGAAGGCGTCGACAGCACGGATGCCGACGCCCCCGCCGAACGCACCGACAGCGGCGACGACTGGGCACCGGCCGAACTCGACTGGAGCGCCGCCGGCAGTGGTGGCAGCTTCGACGATGACGATGACACCGGCAGCGCCGCCGAGCGCGTGGCCGAAACCGAGACGCTGGCCGACCACCTGCTGTGGCAGCTGCACCTGTCGCATCTTTCCCTGCATGACCGCAGCATCGGCGCTGCGCTGATCGATGCGTTGGACGACGACGGTTACCTGCGCGAACCGCTGGCCACCATCGCCGAAACCCTGCTGCCGTCGGTCCATGCCGATGAGGATGAAATCCTCGCGGTGCTGCACCGCATCCAGCGTTTCGATCCGGTCGGCGTTGCCGCGCGTACGCTCGGTGAGTGCCTGCAGCTGCAGCTGGACGTGCTGCCTGCCGACACGCCGGGGCTGGCGCTGGCGCGACAGATTGCCGCAGGCCCGCTGGAACGGCTGCCGCGCAGTGGCGTCGCCGGGCTGGCCCATGAACTGAAACAGCCACTGGACGAGGTCGAGACGGCGGTCGCCCTGCTGCGCTCGCTGGACCCGCGCCCGGGCACGCAGATCGCGCCGCTTTCGCAGGACACCTACGTGGTGCCCGACGTGGTGGTATGGCGGCAGAACGGCATCTGGCGCGCGGCGCTGGCGGCCCATGCCGGGCCGAAGGTGGTGATCCACCGTGGCTACGAACAGCTGATCCGCCGCTGTGGCGAGGCCGACGCCGGCTACCTGCGCGGCCAGCTGCAGGAGGCGCGCTGGCTGCTGAAGGGCCTTCAGCAGCGCGGCGAAACCCTGCTGCGGGTGGTGCGCAGCCTGATCCTGCAACAAGCCGGCTTCCTCGAATTCGGCGAACAGGCGCTGCGCCCGCTGACCCTGCGCGAGATCGCCGCCGAGCTGGGCCTGCACGAATCCACGGTGTCGCGTGCGATCGCCCGCAAGCACGTGCGTACGCCGCGCGGCACCCTGCCGCTGCGTGCCTTCTTCGCCTCGGGCATCGATACCGAGGGCGGTGGCGAGGCGTCCAGCACGGCCATCCAGGCGATGATCCGGCGCCTGATCGACGATGAGAACCCGCGCAAGCCGCTTTCTGACGCCAAGCTGGCTGACCTGCTCAAATCGTCGGGAATTCCAGTAGCGCGACGCACCGTGGCGAAGTATCGTGAAGCCATGAACATCTCCGCCTCGCACGAAAGGGTCAGAATCGCTTGACGCACCGCCGCGCCCGGCGGAGAGGTTCATTGGCACATCCGAACACAGGAGAAACCCGATGCGCATCGAAACGTTTGGCAAAGACGTCGAAGTCACCCCGGCCCTGCAGTCCTATGTAGAGGAGAAGCTGGCCCGGATCGGCAAACACTTCGACCAGCACTGCGAAGCGCGGGTGACCCTCAAGCTGCAGAAGACCGAACACCACGTCGACGCCAGCCTCAACATTCCGGGGCAGACCCTGCACGCCGAGGCCGGCGGCCAGACCATGTATGCCGCGATCGACCTGCTTGCGGACAAGCTTGACCGCCTGGTCATCAAGCACAAGGAGAAAAAACAGCAGCACGCACCACTGCCGGTGGGTGACAATGGTGGCTGATCGCCACCGTTCCCCGCAGACATGCCCCTGACTGACCTCCTGGCGGCCGTGCAGACCCAGCTCTGCACGGCCTCCGACCGTGACAGCGTCCTGCAGGCCGCCGCCGGGTTGCTGGCCTGCCGCCAGGCCAACGCCGAACAGATCTATCTGAACCTGTGCCAGCGCGAAGCCCTGGGCAGCACCGCGATCGGCCACGGTATCGCCATCCCCCACGGCCGCGCGCCGACCCTGGACCGCCCCCGTGGCGCCCTGCTGCGTCTGGCGACCCCTGTCGATTTCGGCGGCGATGAGCCGGTGGACCTGGTGTTCGCGATGGCCGTCCCCGCCCACTACACCCACCAGCACCTGATGCTGCTGTCCGAGCTGGCCGAGCTGTTCTCCGCGCCCGACATCCGCCAGGCCCTGCGCGAGGCGGGCGATGCCC
>DQIG01000321.1:3428-3817 GCA_003525885.1 Stenotrophomonas sp. | reverse complement strand
CGGCATGCTGCAGCGAGGCCTGGCGTTGCTCACGGCTGCTGGCGGTGCCCCACAGCCAGACGGCCAGCGCCAGCAGCACCGCGATGATGCTCAACACGCCCAGCAGCAGGCCGGTGCCCATGCTCAGAAGTCCCCGTAGAGTGATTCGCGCAGCTGCTGGCGGAACGGTTCCAGCTTGTGCGAATGCGGGTGGAAGCCCAGTCCGATCCAGCGGTCGGTCTCGCGGCCGCTGCCATCGATCTGCACCTCGTGGCGGAACATCTCCTGCGTGGTGATCAGGTTGTCGCTGACCCCGGTGATCTCGGTGATCGAGACCAGCACCCGGCGCCCGCTGCCCAGTCGCGAGATCTGCACGATGAAATCAATGGCGCTGGCGATCTGCCGGCGCA
>DQIG01000321.1:593-3367 GCA_003525885.1 Stenotrophomonas sp. | reverse complement strand
CTTCCATGCCGATCACCTCGGTGATCTGCGTGATACGGCGCGAACCGTCACGCAGACGCGCAGCCTGAATGATCACGTCGACGGAGGTGGAAATGATCTCACGCACGGTCTTGGCCGGCAGGCTGAAACCGCCCATGGCAATCATCGATTCGATACGGCTCAGGCATTCGCGCGGCGTGTTGGCGTGGATGGTGGCCATCGATCCGTCGTGGCCGGTGTTCATCGCCTGCAGCATTTCCAGCACTTCGGCGCCACGTACTTCGCCGACCACGATGCGGTCCGGGCGCATGCGCAGGCTGTTGCGCACCAGGTCGCGGATGCTGACCGCGCCCTGGCCCTCGGCGCCGCCGATCCGGCTTTCCAGGCGCACCACGTGCGGATGGTTCAGCGAAAGCTCGGCGGTGTCCTCCACGGTGATGACGCGCTCGTTGGCTGGCACGTAGCTGGCCAGGGCATTCAACAGAGAGGTCTTGCCCGAGCTGGTGCCGCCGGAGACCAGGATGTTGCAGCGCCCCAGCACCATCGCCTTCAGCAGCGCCTGCATCGGCGCGTCGAAGGTGCCTTTGGCGAGCAGTTCGTCGGGGGTGAACGGGTCCTTGCGGAATTTGCGGATGGACACCATCGGTCCGTCCACCGCCAGCGGCGAGATGATCGCGTTGAGGCGACCGCCGTTGGGCAGGCGCGCGTCGACCATCGGGTTGGAATCATCCAGCCGGCGGCCGAGCGGTGCGAGGATGCGGCGCAGGATGCGCAGCAGATGGGTGTCATCGGTGAAGCGCTGGGTGGCGCGCTTGAGCTGGCCGCCCTGCGAAACGTGCACGTCCTTGAAGCCGTTGATCAGGATGTCTTCGATGGAGGGGTCGTGGAGCAGGTCGTCGAGCGGGCCGAAGCCGGTCAGCTCCTTGACCAGGCCCTCGGCGACCACCTGCATCTCTTCCTCGTTGATCGGGATGCGCCATTCCTGGATGAAGCCCACGGTCTGCACCTGCACCCAGCGGGCGATGGTGTCCGGCGCCCAGGAATCGATGTCGATGCGCTCGTCCTCGATGCTGTTGAGCAGATGCTCATGCGCGGCCGACAGCACCTTCTGGTACTGCTCGGTCTGCGCGAACGGCAGGTGGCCCGGGGTGCTTTCGGGCAGCACCGGGCGGGCCACGGCATGCGGGAACGGAGTTACCTTGTCTTCCATTGCGATCCACCCAGGGCAAGGGAGAGTCTTTCCCGCAGGCCATGCGGCTGGACCGCGCAGGCGGCCGGATCCAGGCGTGACACGAGCGGGGCGAGGGCACGCAGATAGGGGTCGCGCGGTGCATCCTGCAGCAGCAGGTGGCCCTGGCTGGCGGCCAGGCGCACGCGCGGTCGCTCGGGCAGCGTCGCCAGCAGCGGTACTTCGAAGCGGCGCGCGATCTGTTCCGGGCTCATGCCGCTGCTGTCATCGTGGCGGTTGATCACCAACTGCAGGCGCTTCTCGCGCTCGCGCTGGCCGGCCAGGTGCTTCAGGGCCTGGTCCAGCGAGACCAGCGTTGCGATCGAAGCGTCGGTGACCAGCCAGATCTCGTCGGCCTGGTCCAGCAACAGGGGCGGCAGTTGCCGCAGCGGGCAGCCGCCGGCATCGCACAGTACGCTGGCAAACACACCGCGCAGGCGCTGCAGCAGCGCACCCGGGTCCGATGGCGGAACGGCGTCACTGCCGCCGGCGCGATCCAGCAGCACCAGCCCGGAGTCATGGCGGGCCATGGCCGTGCGGGCGAGGGTGGCATCGATGCGGCTGGCGTTGCGCAGTGCGTCTTCGTAGTGGAAGCGGCTGTCGAGATTGAGATACAGGGCGAGGTCACCGGACGGCTGCGCCAGTTCCATCAGCAGGCCGTCCTGCTGCAGGGCTTCGCCCTGGGCCAGTGCCCGCGTCTGCTGCGCCAGCACCGAAAGATGCGCGGCCAGGGTACTGGTGCCGACCCCGGCGCGCACGCCCAGCAGCACGACCAGGCGCGCCTTGTGCGCGTGCTGGGCAACGGCGGCCGGGCGCGGTGACAGCGCACGCCGCAGGGCGGCCTCGATGCCGGTGTTGTCGCTGTCCAGGTCCAGCACATCGCGCAGGCCAGCGCGCAGCGCGATCACCACCCCTTCGACCTGGCCGGCGCTGGTGGCGCCGACCGCGACCAGGGGCAGGTCCGGCTGGGTCTGCTGCAGCTGCTGTGCCAGGACGCTTGACGCGGCCGCATGTTCGGGCCGGAAGTCGAGCAGCACCAGGCTCTGCGGGCCGCGTTGCAGGTCCTGCGCGGAGGTAGGAGCATTGCTGTCCTGCCAATGCAGTGTGGTGCTCGGCGGCAGCTTGGCAGCCAGCCGGGGCAGCAGTTCGCGATCCATGCCATACAGGACCAGGTTCATCGGGGGTCCTTGCGGATGCAGAGGCTGGGCAGTGGCGTAGGGCATGGGCGTGGTATCGCAGGCATCATGGATTCAGCGCGAGAATCCGGGCACAGGGTCCTGGCTGACCGGACCCAGCAACCAGGAACCCCACTCGGGAAGGTGCGGCTTGGCTTCGCGCTCGCCAGGCAGCGGCAGCTCGGTGTTGCGTGCCAGCGGCTGCACCAGGCGCGGGGTGACGATGATCACCAGCTCCTTGTCCTGGCGCTTGTAGTCGAAGTTGCGGAAGAACGAACCAATGATCGGCAGGTCGCCCAGCAGCGGAATCTTGCTGACGTTGGAAACGATGTTGGAGCTGACCAGGCCACCAATGACGAAGCTCTCACCATCGCCCAGCTCGACCGTGGTGT
>DQIG01000321.1:0-408 GCA_003525885.1 Stenotrophomonas sp. | reverse complement strand
GATCGAGGGAATCTGCACGTTGTTGAGCATGATGGAATTGCTGTAGTCCAGATCGCTCGCTTCGGGCGCGACCTTCAGCGCGATCCGGTTCGCCGCCAGCACGGTCGGGGTCACCGTCAAGCCGATGCCGAAGGGCTTGTAGGTGATGGTGGTGGTGCCGAGCCCCTGCGGTTCCAGGATCGGCAGTTCGCCGCCGGCCAGGAAGCTGGCGCTTTGTCCGGACAGCGCCACCAGTGTCGGCTCGGCCAGTACGCGGGCCATGCCATTGCTCTGCAGCAGCTCCACGTCGGCGTTCCACAGGCCTTTGGTCGAGCCGAACACCAGGCGGAATGCCGAGGAAATCGGTGACACCGCTTCGTTGCTGACGTTGCCTTCCTTCATGCCGGGCAGCACGCCGGTATTGCCCGG
>DQIG01000320.1:6505-11194 GCA_003525885.1 Stenotrophomonas sp. | reverse complement strand
GGCCAGCGGCCGGCACTACCGGGAAGGAAGATCATTGGCGGACGACTTCAATCTCGCCGTCACTGATGTCGGCCACCGCCTGATAGTCGGCGTCGGCCTGGAAGTCGTCCAACCGCATGCGGCTGCCGCTGGCAACCACGGTCACCGGGACGGCATGGAAGCGCAGCGGCTCGCCTTCCACCAGACGGTCGGCATCGCGACCAGGGCTGACCACCCAGACCTTGCCCTCGCCATCGGCACTGTAGACCTGGGCCTGGCCGTCGGGCTCCACGCACAGGGCGGTGTCCTCGTCGACGCCGATGCCGACGATGTCGGGGTCGCCGCTGTCCTGCGCGGCGCGTGCCACGAACACGATCAGGCGACCGAGCCGATCACGCTTGTCGAAATGAGTGTCGGTGACCACGCGCTGCAGGTAGGGCATCTGCAGGAAGCCGCTGTCCATGGTCACGGCACTGCCCATCGGGTCGGCCAGCGCACCGGCGGAGGTGATGCTGCCGCCGTCCATGGCGCCATAGGCATAGCCGCCGAGGATGGCCAGGCCAGCGCTGGTACCGGCGATCGGCTTGCCGGCACGCACGTGGGCGTTGAGCGCGCGGTTGAGTGCGGTGCCCTTCCAGAAGCGGATGTAGCGCGACTGGTCGCCGCCTGCAATGAAGATGGCGTCAGCTGCAGCGACCACGCGCAGCACCGCCGGATCATCGGCACCGCGACGGCTGTCGAAGACCAGAGTCTGCACTGCGGTGGTGCCGCCGATCTCGCGGTACAGGCGGTCCTGCAGTTCGTCACCGCCGGAGGCACGCAGGATCAGCACACGGCCATTGCCGGCCTGCTTCAGCCACCACTGGAAGGCGTCCGGCACCCACTCGCCGCCGCCCATCAGCATCATCGCGGGTGCGCGCGGGCCGGGGCGCGGGGCCTCCAGATCGCCGACTTCGTAGTAGGCGAAGCCCGGGCCCTGCAGGTCCTGCGCGGGCGTGGCCAATGGCCAGGCCAGTACCAGCAGCGCCAGCCAGGCGAAGGAGCTACGCAGGGTCCGGACGAGGCGTCGCATCTTGATCTCCCTGAACAAAATCGACTTGCAAGCGTTTTCACTCTTTGCCAGATAGGAACCCAGTAGTCAAGGACATAAAAAAGGCGTTAAATGCGCGCGCCCATTCCGGAAATCTGAATGGGGGACAGGGCCCCTCCTCTGCGGGCCGGCTTCATTTCCGAGAATTCCTCATGCGTAGAAAGGCGATGGCGTGGTCGATCCAGCTGGCGTTGATGGGTGTGGCTGCTTCCGCGGCCGCCCAGGCACCGGCTTCTTCTTCGGTACAACAACTGGACGCGGTGCAGGTCACCGGTTCGCGCATTCCGCGCGCCCAGGTGGAAGGCCCCGCCCCGATCACGGTGATCAACGCCGAACAGATCCGCTCCAGTGGCTTCACCAGCGTGCCGGACGTGCTGCGTGCGATGACCCAGAACGGCGGTGAGACGCAGAGCCAGCAGTCTTCCAGTGGCGCCGACTTCTCGCCGGGCGCCCAGCAGGTGGACCTGCGCGGCCTGGGCCCGAACCACACGCTGGTGCTGGTCAATGGCCGCCGTATCGCCGACTTCCCGATGCCGTTCAAGGGCCGCAGCAACTTCACCGATGTCTCCAACATCCCGCTGGGGATGATCGAGCGCATCGAAGTGCTGACCGGCAGCGCCTCGGCCATCTACGGCTCGGACGCGATCGCCGGCGTGGTCAACTTCATCCTGAAGAAGAAGGCCGACGGCACCACCATCGACATGCGCATGGGCACCACCACCGAAGGCGGTGGCGAGTCGTTCGACATGAGCCTGGCCAGCGGATTCAGCCGTGGCAACTTCAACGCCGTATACAGCGTTGAGCTGCAGTCACAGACTCCGCTGTGGGCCTATGACCGTGACATCCAGGACTCGACCCAGGATGGCCCCACCGAGGGTTCGCGCATCGCACGCCGGGCCTATCTGCGTACCGACTACAACGATGACTACCTGGACCCGGGTGCCGCCACCTGCGAAGCGCTGTCCGGCCAGAACCAGGGCAGCACCTATCGCGCCTACCGCCCGAAGTACGGCTACTACTGTGGCAGCGACAGCTCGATCGGCTACGGCACCATCCTCAGCAAGCGTCGCGGTGCCAACGGCTACGCGTCGCTGAGCTATGACTTCGACAATGGCCAGCAGTGGTTCGCCGACGTGCAGCTGGGCTACCACACGATGTCGCTGATGCGCGACGTCACCAAGTGGGGCCGCATGGACGCCAGCGGCGATGAGTCGGGTTATTTCAACAATGAAGCCACCGGCGAGATCGAGTTCTGGCAGCGCCAGTTCTCGCCCGAGGAAATGGGCGGCCTGCGCAATGCCACGGTGCGCAGCACGCAGAAGACCTTCAGCGTGACCACCGGCTTCAAGGGCAACCTGACCGGCAACTGGGATTACGAAGCGGCATTGAGCCATTCGCAGTACCAGTCGCGGATCAGCTGGGCACAGATCATTGCCGCCAAGGCCAATGACCTGTTCCTCGGCCCGCAGTTGGGCGTGGATGACGACGGTTTCCCGATCTACAACGCCGATCCGTCACGCCTGTATCGGCCACTGACCCGCGCCGAGTACGACTCGATCGCCGCGCGTACCACCTACACCCCGAAGTCGCGCACGGAGACCGCCGCCTTCACCCTGACCAATTCGGCCCTGTTCGGCCTGCCGGGTGGCGATGCCGGGTTTGCCGCGACCGTGGAAGTGGGCCAGCAGGCCTACTCACTGAACCCCGATCCGCTGGCGACCGAGTACTACTACTACAGCTGGAAGGATTCTGACGGCAAGGGTTCGCGCAACCGCTGGGCGACCGCTGCGGAGCTGCGCATGCCGCTGCACGAGACGGTCAACCTGAGCGTCGCTGGCCGCTACGACCAGTACCGCTATTCCGGCCACACCATCGGCAAGGCGACCTGGAGCGGCGGCCTCGAATGGCGCCCGATCGATACCCTGCTGGTGCGAGGTTCGTATGGCACCGCGTTCCGTGCACCGGACCTGCACTATGTGTTCGCCGGCCCGGGCAATGACGAGACCACTGCCGAAGACCTGTACAGCTGCCGCGCCGACGGCGCCACCGACTGCGCCGACTACGAACGCAACCTGATCCGCAGCCGCACCGGCAACCGCCAGCTCGACCCGGAAACCAGCACGTCATGGAGTGCCGGCTTCGTCTGGTCGCCGGCCGTCGGCCTGGACCTGTCGGTGGACTGGTTCGACATCGACATGCGCAACCAGGTGCAGGACATGGACGTGCGCACGATCCTGGCCAACGAAGCAAACTGCCGCCTGGGCAGCGCTGACATCACCTCGCCGACCTGCGTGGATGCGCTCGCCCGCATCACCCGCAGCAACGGCGGGCGCCTGTATGGCGTGCGCGTGGAGCCGATCAACGTCGCCCGCGAGTCCACCTCCGGCATCGACGTCGGCCTGCGCTACCGCCTGCAGACGGGCATCGGCGATTTCATCTTCAACGGCACCCACACCTGGGTGAAGAAGCATGATTTCCAGCGCTACCCGGGCGACCGCACCGAAGACCAGTTCGCGGTCAACAGTGGCTTCGACATTCCGCGCACCAAGACCAGCCTGAGCGTGACCTGGGAGAAGGATGCGTGGTCGGCAACGGTGTATGGCTCGCGCCTGGGCAAGTTGCCGACCTCGGACAGCTACGACCAGGTCTTCGACTGGGACAGCGGCGACAGCCCGTACGTGAAGGCAACCTATCGCTACAACGCCTCGCTGCAGTACCGCTTCGACGACCACTCGCGCCTGTCGCTGTCGGTGGTCAACGTGTTCAACAAGATGCCGCCGAAGGACCGTACCTACACCGCCTACCCGTACTACGACGTGTCCTGGTTCGACAGCGTCGGCCGCACGATCAACCTGCAGTACACCCACAAGTTCGGTGGCAGCGCACTGTAAGTGCCCGGCCAACGTCGATACAGGAGACCCCCGCTTCGGCGGGGGTTCTTTTTTCCGCCGCCTGAACGGCACCCACGCGCAGGCTCCGGCCCGACCGGCCAGCGCGGGATTTTAGGAAACAGCTGATTCCGCGCCATCCGCGCTGCTCCCTAGCATCGTTGCATGTTCCGCTTCCCCCGCCCTTCGCTGCAGCAGACCGTGCCATCGACCACCGCGTCGGTGTTGCTGCGCTGCCTGACCGTGTGCGTCTTCATCTGCCTCGCAGCCGCGGCCGGGTTCTACCTGCTCACGGCATTCACCGAGGACATCTCGACCCATCGCCGCGAGATGAATGCAGCGGCCTACAGGGCCCAGATCTATTTCGACCAGCGCGAAGCCCTGCTGCGCTACCTGGGCGATTCGGTGCTGGCCGGCAACCCGGATGCACCTGCGACGGACAGCGAAGGCATGCGCCAGGTGCCGCTGGATGGTCCCGGTGGCCAGCCGGGCCAACGGCTGTTGTTGTCAGCGCGCGCCGAGCACACGCTACAGGCACTGCAGACGCACCTGCTGCTGGTCGATGCACAGGGAGCACACTGGCTGGCCGGGGGTGAGGTCGACGTGGACCTGGCACACCTGCCATCGCTGCGTGCGCTGCAGGCCCGCAGCGGCAGCCTCGACGGAGCCGATCCGGTGTACTGGCTGCGCCCGGGCGACAGTGGCGTTGCACTGGCGCAGCCGGTACAGGCG
>DQIG01000320.1:6026-6349 GCA_003525885.1 Stenotrophomonas sp. | reverse complement strand
CGGTACAGGCGGGCCCCCATCCGACACAGTGGCTGGTGCTGCTGCTCGATGGTGCGGCGGCGGCGAGCATGATCGACGGCCAGGGCATTGGCGGTTATGCGCTGCTCGACCGTGCGGGGCAGCCGGCATTGTCCAGCCAGGCCCCACGGCTGGATGGTGCGGGCTGGAAGACCCTGCGGGAGCGCCAGGACGACAGCTTCGGCACGTTGTGGAGCGGCGGCCTGCCGCGCGGTGTCGCGCTGGTGAAAAGTGTCGGCAACGATGGCTGGCGCTTGGTCTACCACCTGCCGCCGCAGCTGCTGCTGGGCGACCTGGCGGTGCCG
>DQIG01000320.1:622-5862 GCA_003525885.1 Stenotrophomonas sp. | reverse complement strand
CTGGCGGTGCCGCTGCTGGTCTGCGCACTGTTGCTGCTGCTGGCCGGCGTCGCCCTGCGCCTGCTGCGGCATCGCGTGGATCTCCAGCTGATCCAGCCGGCCCTGCAACAACACCGCCGCCTGCTGGAGAACCTGGATTTCAGTTCGACGGTGATCGACATGGCGCCGGTCGGCATCTGCGTCCTGCGCCGCAGCGATCGCGCGCTGCTGCTCTCCAACCAGCTGCTGCGCGACTGGCTCGGCGAAGAAGGCGAACACAGCGACTGGCTGGCGCCATGGCGCGGACATGCCGGCGAGCGCGGGCGTGGACTGGAATTCACCACCCGCGACGGGCGCCAGCTGCAGGTCCTGCACGCGGCCTGCCGCTACCAGGGCGACGACGTCCTGCTATGCGTCTTCCACGATATTTCCCGGCACCGCCAGGCACAGGCCGCGCTGTCGTCGGCACGCCAGGCCGCCGATGCGGCCAACCAGGCCAAGAGCGCGTTCCTGGCCACCATGAGCCATGAGATCCGCACCCCGCTATATGGCGTGCTGGGCACGCTGGAGCTGCTGGGGCACACCTCGCTGGACGCCCGGCAGTCGCAGTACCTGCGCACCATCGAGAGTTCCTCGTCGGTCCTGCTGCAGTTGATCAGCGATGTGCTGGATGTTTCCAAGATCGAGTCAGGGCAGCTCAGCCTGGAGCCGGCTGCATTCTCTCCACGCGAGCTGACCGAGAGCGTGCTGCGCAGCTTCGCCGCGTCGGCCACCTGCAAGGGCCTGCAGATCCTGGTCTGTACCGATCCGTGCCTGCCGACGCGGGTGCTCGGTGATGCCGACCGCATCCGCCAGGTGCTGGGCAACCTGCTCAGCAACGCGATCAAGTTCACCGAGCATGGCCGGGTGGTACTGCGCGTGCGCCAGGTGCAGCGCGAAGGTGAATCGAGCGTGCTGGCCTGGCAGGTGACCGATACCGGCGTAGGCATCGCTGCGGAGGAACAGGCGCGGTTGTTCGAACCGTTCCGCCAGGTCCGCGGCGCGGCCAGCGCGCAGGGCACCGGACTGGGCCTGTCCATCAGCGACCGCCTGGTGCGCCTGATGAGCGGCGAGTTGCAGGTGGTGAGCGAGCCCGGCCTGGGCAGCAGCTTCAGTGTGCGCCTGCCCTTGCCGGTGCTGGCCGCTGCCGAGGATGGGCCTGCGCTGCTGCCGGAGCCGCCGATTCTGGTACGCGGCCGCGACCGCGAGCTGGTCGACAGTGCCTGTGGCTGGCTGTGCCGCTGGGGTGCCAACGCACAGCCCCTGCTGGGCGACCCGGCGCTGCTGGACCATGATGGCGCGATCCTGATGGATGGCGAAGCCGGGATGCCGCTGGCCTGGGCGGGCCCGCGCGTGGTGGCATCGATCGAGGGCGGTGACCAGCCCACCCTCGCCGCCGATGGCAGCCTGGTAGTGACCCTGCATGGCATGACCGCGATCGGCAATGCGCTGGCCAACCTGCAGCGGCAACGCGCGGCGCAGCCGGAGACCACCCGCGTGGCACCGCCGAGGCCGCTGGGCCTGCGCGTGCTGGCGGTCGAGGACAATCCGATCAACCGGGTGATCCTGGCCGAGCAGCTGCGCACCCTCGGCTGCGACGTGGAGCTGGCACAGGATGGCGTGGAAGCCTTGCAGCGGTGCCGCGAGCAATCCTTCGATCTGGTGGTGACCGACATCAACATGCCGCGCATGGACGGCCACGCACTGGCCCGCCAGCTGCGCGATGACGGCAACCTGGTGCCGGTGATCGGCGCTACCGCCAATGCCACCGCCGAAGAGCGCGAGCGCTGCGCGGCCAGTGGCATGCAGGGCTACCTGAGCAAACCCATCGACATCGCCCGCCTGCGCAAGGCGCTCACCGCACTGCGCCAAGGAGACCCCGCATGACCCAGCGTGTCCTGATCCTGGAAGACCAGCCCTTCCAGCGTGGTTTTCTGGCCAATCTGTTCGGCAGCCACGCCGGCGTCCAGGTCGATGCCTGCGAAGATGTGGAGGCCGCCATCGCACTGTGTGCCTGCCAGCCCTACGACCTGGTGGTCAGTGACCTGCTGATGCCGGGGCAGGATGGCATCCAGTTCATCCAGGCGCTGGCGGCACAGCCACGCCCGCCGCGCCTCGCCGTGGTCAGCGCAGCACCGCGGCGGATGATGACCTCGGCACGCCTGATGGCCGAGTCGCTGGGGCTGGATGTGGTCGGCCTGCTGCCCAAGCCCGTGGCGGCCGCCGACGTGGACGCGCTGTTCGAGGCCCTGGCGCAGGCGCGTCCGGTCACCGGCAAGGCACCGTCAAGCGCAGCGGCGGCAGCCCCCGAACCGGATGCATCGCAGCTGCGCCAGGCCATGGCCGATGGCAGCCTGACGGCCTGGTTCCAACCGAAGAAGTCACTGCAGTCCGGCCGGGTGGTCGCGGCCGAAGCGCTGGTGCGCTGGCGCCATCCACAACGGGGTACGCTGGCTGCTGGCAGCTTCCTGCCGGCGATCTGCCGCCATGGGCTGGAGGGCGACCTGTTGCGGATGATGCTCAAGGCCAGCATCAGCGCACAGGCACGTTGGCGCAAGCAAGGCTTCCGGGTACCGGTATCGATCAACCTGCCACCTCACCTGCTGGAGCAGTCGGACCTGCCCGATGAGCTGCTGGCGCTGACCCTGGCCCACGGTGGCACGCCCGGCGAGTTGTGCTTCGAACTGATGGAGAACAGCACTACGCGGCACGTCAGCGACTTCTATGCTGGTGCCTGCCGCCTGCGCATGAAGGGCTTCGGCCTGGCCCAAGATGATTTCGGGCAGGGCCTGAGTTCGGTCCACAATCTGGTCAATACCCCCTTTACCGAGGTCAAGATCGACCGCGCGCTGGTCAGCGGCTGTGCCCGTGACCCGGCCCTGCACCTGACCCTGTCGACGGTGATCGCACTGGCCAACCAGCTGGGCCTGACCATCGTGGCCGAAGGCGTGGAAAGCGATGCCGACCTGGCCGCACTGCGGCAGCTGGGGTGCAGCCAGGTACAGGGATTCCTGATCTCGCAGGCGCTGCCGTCGGACGAGTTCACCCGCCTGCTGGACGAGGAAGCACCGCAGCTGGACGAAAGACCGCGGGCCGCCCTGCGCTGACACGGATTCCACAGCGGCTTCACAAAATCATCAAGCGGCATTGACGATCCTGTCTGAGCAGTGGCGGCGGACTTTGCGCTGCCGCCACCGGTGCCGCTGTCCGCCCCCTGCTCCGAGACCTGCCATGCCGGCCGAGGCCGCTCCTGTACGCCGACTCGCTCGCCGCTCGCTGCGCGTCCACGCCCTGCTGATCGGCGTGGTGGTGCTGGCGACCCTGCAGGCCGGACTGCTGCTGTCGGCCGGCTCGCAGCTGTTGAACGAAGAGCGCAGCAAGATCGAATACCACTTCCGCCGCCTGGACGGCACGCTGCGCGAGCAGGAGCGCTTCCTGCGCCAGTGGCGGCTGCATGACGTCGGCGCGCATGGGCAGCCGGTTGCCGACGCCAGCGTGGAGCTGCAACGCGGGCCGTTGTTCGCCAACTTCGCAGTGATCGGGAGCGAGGGGGCCAGTCTTTCGCCACCGACCGAGCTGGGCGACCGTTTCCTGCGCTTCTACGGCACGTTCTGGTCGGCCTCGCGCTACCCACCGCCGCAATGCCTGCTGGTCGATGGCCAGGGCACGCGCGGGCTGCTGGCACCAGTTCAGATCGCCGGTACCGATGCGAGCCAGAACAGCCCGCACCACCTGCGCCCGGCGATCGCCGACATCCACCGGGTCCTGGGTACGCGTCCCGCGTTGCAGCGTGGCGGCATCGTCTGGGTGAGCGTGCCGTGGCGCGACCGGCAGACCTGGTTGCTTGCCATCGCCCACGCCCCGCAGGATGCACGCCTGTGGGGTGAGGAAGGCAAGGACTCCCAGGCCGCGCTGGCCTGCCTGCTCGATCCGGCGCGTGTCGATGACTACCGGCAGGTGCTGGGTGTTCCGGTATTCCAGCGGTTGTCGTTGTTCGATGCCAATGGTCAGCGCCTGCTGGGCGATGCTGCAGACGCCAGTGACGCTGGCACCTCCTGGCAGGCAGGCCTGGCAGGCCTGCAGTTCCGCATGCGCAGCGAGCGCGGCTGGCTGGCGGTGTACCACGTCAGCTGGCGGCAGGTATTCCAGCACCCGCAGGGGCCCTTGCTCGGCGCCACCGTGGTGGCCCTGCTGCTGGCGTTGGGTGGCACGCTGGTGCTGCGGGCGTATCGGCGTTCGGTCATCGAACCACTGCGCAGCAACCACGCGCGCCTGCTGGAAAGCGAAGCCTTCAGCCGCACCATCCTGGACAACGCGCCGATCGGGCTGTGCCTGCTGCGCCGTACCGATGGCAATGTGCTGCTGGACAACGCCCTCGCCCGCCGCTGGCTGGGCGAAGACCATCACAGCGGAGGTTGGCATGGCCCCTGGCGACGCAGCGTGCTGGCCGCTGGAGGCACCACGCTCGGCGATGGGCTGGCCTACGCCACACCCGAAGGTCGCCACCTGCTGGTGACGGCGACACCGGCCCGCTATCGCGGTGAGCCGGTGGTGCTGTGCCTGTTCATCGACCTCAGCAGCCAGCACGAAGCCGAACAGGTGCTGCAACAGGCGCGCCGCGCCGCAGACCAGGCCAACCGGGCCAAGAGCCAGTTCCTGGCCACCATGAGCCATGAGATCCGCACACCGCTGTATGGCGTGCTCGGCACCCTCGAACTGCTCGGACTCACGCCACTGGATGCGCGGCAGCAGGACTACCTGGCGACGATCCAGCGTTCGTCCTCGACCCTGATGCAGCTGATCAGCGACATCCTCGACGTCAGCAAGGCCGAGGCCGGGCAACTGAGCCTGGAGCCCAGCCCGTTCGACCCGGTGCGGCTGACCGAGGATGCGCTCGACTCGTATTCTGCCGCGGCCGCCAACAAGGGACTGCAGTTCTACGCCTGCATCGATGCCGACGTACCACCGATGGTGTGCGGTGATGCCGCGCGGATCCGCCAGGTCCTCAACAACCTGATCAGCAACGCACTGAAGTTCACCGACAGCGGGCGCGTGGTGGTGCGCGTTTCGGCACGCTGGCAGGAGCAACACTGCTGGCTGCAGTGGCAGGTCGCCGATACCGGTATCGGCATTGCCAGCGAACACCAGGCGCACCTGTTCGAACCGTTCTTCCAGGCCAACCCGGGCACCGATGCAATGCGCGGCACCGGCCTGGGCCTGGC
>DQIG01000320.1:0-466 GCA_003525885.1 Stenotrophomonas sp. | reverse complement strand
CGGCCTGGGCCTGGCCATCTGCGCGCATCTTGTGGCGTTGATGGAAGGCCAGCTGCGCGTGGTCAGCGAGAGCGGCCTGGGCAGCAGCTTCAGCGTTGAACTGCCACTGCCACCGGCGCCGGCGGATCCGCAGCAATCCCCCGCGCCACAGCTCCCTGCGGGCCTGCAGGTCCAGGTGCGGGGCAGTGTGCGCGAGCTGGTGCAATCGCTGTGCGAACGCCTGCAGCAACGCGGTGCACAGGCCAGCGTGTACCGGGAAGACAGCGCCGCGGACTCGCCCGCGGCCGTCGTGCTGCTCGACCTGGTCCTGGACGGCCCACTGCCGGTCGGGGCAGGTGGCGCGCGCGTGGTCGCCTGCCGCGAAGGCGGCGTGCGGCCCCGGCACATTGATGGCTTCTGGCAGGTTGGCCTGCACCGGTTCGACGCGATCGTGCTCGCGTTGGCCGCGGCCAGTGGCCAGCCGCTG